>DXIC01000104.1 GCA_019113065.1 Candidatus Agathobaculum stercoravium | reverse complement strand
ATCATATCTTATCCAGTACCATTTGTCAACATGTCAACAAAAATTATTTTGATAAAATATACAAACATTTATCTGATTTATTGTGCATCATATATTGTATTCAACCAATAGAAAGCCGCCCTCTCGGGCGGCTTTTCCATTGTCAAAACAGTCCATCCGGTTTCAAAAGATCATCCAGCGATTTCAGGCCGCTGCTTCCCGAGCTGCCGCCACTGCTTCCGCTGCTGTCCTGTCCGCTTCCGCTCGTGACGTTCGTGTAAACATTTGACCCTGTCCAGACATACCCTGTTGCGGAATCCTGCAATTCCGGAATCAGTGTTGCCGGATCAATGGGCTTTCCGTCGCGCGTGATGGTCAGATCAAGGTGCGCGCCCTTGGAATTGCCAGTCTGTCCCACCTTGCCGATCTGTTCACCCTGCTTAACCTCTGTGCCGACTGCAACCGGGCTTTGCTCCATCATATGATGATAGGCGCTGACTGTGCCGTCGCTGTGCGTCACCTCAATCGTCCAGCCATAACCATTTACCCATCCGTTTTGCGTCACCTTGCCGCTCTTGTAAGCGCCGATTGGTGTGCCTTCGGCAGCACCAATGTCAATGGATGGGTGCAGCGAAGAGGACATCGCGCCGTTATCTGTCTGGAAAGAATCCCGCGGCCCAAATCTGGATGTAACCGCCGCGCCCGCAACAGGATTGATGCCAACCTCCTGCCCGCTGCTGTACTCGCCCACCGTTGCACTGCCGAAGGGGTTGTTCTTCCAACTGCTGTTTGTGCTTGCGTACAAATACGCTTTCTGATACTGCGTCAGGCCGTCCATTGCATTAACACAGGCTTCTGCCTCGCTCTGACGCGGGTTCCCCTTATCGTCCGTATTCGCCGTTTCGAGCGCCACGCGGTACATCGCATAGGTAGCAGGGGAAATCCCTGCTTCTTTCTCCGCCATATACGCCTTAGCGCGCCACTCGTCCAGCTCTGCGCCCTCGTTAATATCCTGCTCATACTCATTGAGCAGTGACCGCAGCCTTGCCTTGCCGTCGTCTGTCAACGCGCCATAGAATGAACCGTTTGGATCGATCGACTTTTCATATACCGATACATGGAACGGGTTTACGCTCATATTATCGCGGTATGTCTGGAACAGCACGTCTCGCTGCTCGTCTGTCAGGCTGTCATAACCGCGCAGGATCGTCGCCACATTTGCCGCGTTATCTGTTCCAGTTCCTTCCGCCCAATCATCGTATACGGATGTATCGGCCTGAAAGCGCACAAAATCGCTTGCATTGACCTTGCCCTTGGCGATATTCGCCCAGTTTTGCTGGGTTTTCTCGTCCTCCTTGCCGATGGACGAAATGAGCACATAATCCGCAATCGCCTGCTTTTCGCTGTCCGAAAGTGTGCTGTCCTGCATCACTTCATCCAGCACAATATTGCGCGCCTCGGCTTCTGTGCGTACCTTCTTGTCGTTTTCGTCCTTCTCACCTGTCAGCTCGCTCAAGCGGTCGTCCCATGTTACGAACTGATCGATACTAAGGCCATGGGAAATTGCTTCGCGCGCCGCGTCCCGCCGGCTCTCACTTACATACTGACCGAGCAGGAACGCATTGCGATCCGAATAGTCTGCCGGCTGCTCATCCTCGCCGGAAACGATCAAGGCACGGTCTACCGCCGCCTTCTGCTCCGGCGTCAAGTTCTCGTTATCGAACAGCGCGAGACGTTGCTGATCCTTTACGGTCTGCACCGTGTTGCCCTCGCTGTCCTTTACGCTCTCAAAACCGCGCAGGCTGAGGATCGTATCCATCGCCT
The DNA here is from genome assembly GCA_019113065.1 of Candidatus Agathobaculum stercoravium. GTDB lineage: Bacteria > Bacillota > Clostridia > Oscillospirales > Butyricicoccaceae > Agathobaculum > Agathobaculum stercoravium. Next base: position 9,599 of record DXIC01000104.1, on the reverse strand, counting down.
GCCGTGCGTCTACGCCCATATCATTACGCAGCTGGTCAAAAACAACGGTCTCGTCTGCGGACAGCCCCTTGAAACCGTTGTCAATGTACTCCTGCGCCTCTTCGCTGGACCATTTACCGAACAGCATTGCGCGGGCATAGTCCTGCGGCTTCTGGCCGTAGGCCGGGAATTGAAGTACGCGGTTGCCGTCGCTGTCATAAGTGTAGCTGCCACCCGCGTCAATAGTCGCGTAGCCCTCAATTCCACGCCGTGCCGCGCCGCCGCCAAACTTCGGCAGCAGGTAGGTCAGCGGCTTGGCAAGCTCCTTGCCGACCGTCTGCGCCTTCTTCTCCGGTGCGGCGTCGCCGCTCAGGCTGTTCCAAATCGTGATAGGATTCGGGAATGCGCTTTGAATCGGCACTCTACCGCCGCCGAGTATACCGCCGACAAACGGCAAATTCTCAGCAACGCCAAGGCCAAGGTCTGCCGCAACATCCCAGCCGGTGCGTTCCTCGTCCTCATCGTCTCCGATGCCCAGCGCGTCCGCGATCATGCCGACCGGATCAAGTGCAGCGTCGCGTCCGGTCAGTGCACTGTATGCCAGATTAAACAGGTATGCCGTGCCGAAAACCTTGGTATAGGCCCATGCGACGGCGGCAACGCCCTTTTCGCGCTGCGCCTTCGGCATATCCTTGAACAAATAGCTAAGCTGATTGTTGACCTCAGTCTGGAACATGGTGAATACCTTGCGGATGGGGTTTGTCGCGTTGAAAGCAGTCGGCAGCGCGCCCTTCGAGCGATCCGCCATGAGCGACGCCGTATAAGCGTCTGCGTCCTCTATCGCCGCATCCATGCTCATGCCTTTGTCGATATTCTGCGCATACCGCGCACGGTGGATTGTATTTGCAACGAAATGGTCAATCAGCTCCATCGGCGCTCCGGAAAGGTCGCTTGCGCGCTGTGCAAGTGTCTTATCTAACCTGTCCGAACCATAGCGGTTTGTCAGGAACGCGGATGCATCCCGGTATCCATCATCTGTGACCGCTCCTTTAACCGTCTGATACATGCCCTTTACGAGGTTTGGCACCGATACCTCACCGCTTGCCTGCGTGATCGGGATAAGGTTGGTCAGCCAGCTGCCTGGGTTAAGCGAAATCATATTCGCTGCAACACGGCTTTCCAAATTCTTCGCCACCGTATAAAATTGCCGGTTCACCATGTCTTCCCAACCTCGATCTTCTCGGCTCTTTTTGCCCGCGAGGTTGTCCGTATACCGGCGCAGCTCGGTCACAAAGCGGCCCATGCCGATTTGATAGGTTTCCCTCAAATTCTGGATCAGCCGCTGTGCGGTCGTCGGGTTCTGCTGCTCGTCGTAAGCCTTTTCAATTTCCTGCCGCTGCTGTAATCCATTGAGTTCGGGGTCTTTTCGGATTGCATCGATTTTTGCCTTAACGCCCTCGCTGGAAAGCGAATACCGGATTTGATCCTCCAGTGCGCGCAGCTTCTGGATGCTCTCGGTCAGCGTAATAACGTCTGCGGCATCTTCAATGTAAGCATCAAAGCCTGCAACAATATCATAGTCCGTGATTTCCCCCTCGCGTTGCAGTAAATGGCCAAACCACTTTTTTCCTGGCCGGAATGTATCCGAAATTCCGGCAATATCCGTCGGCAGGTTGTCCGGCCGCTGCTTCAAATTTGAATCTGCTCCAAAGCCCAATTTGAGCCGCGCCCTTGCTAGCAATGTTAAGTCCTGCTTCCCTTTGGTGAAGTGCGGCGCATAATTCTTGCGATATGGTGTCGGTTCCTGTCCATTTAGAACCTGCGTTTCATTAATACGCCGGTGCAGTTCATCATAAATGTTTCGGAACTCCTCTACTGCACGGTTGATTTTCGCGTCCATCTCGGGCGTGACTGTGAGACCGTTGTTCTTGATGTACTCCGCCGCTGCGCCGTCCTCGGCCTCGAGCCGCATTTGTACCAATGCGCGCTCGTGCTTATTCAGCTTCAGCTTCTTCACGCGCTCACGCAGGCTGTTTTTCAGCTGGTTACCCTTTGCAACAGCCTTATGTACCGGCGTGATATACTCGCGGATAATGGCTTCCGCTTCTGCCTGATGCTCCTTGCCGAAAATGTCGCGGATATTGCGTTCCATTGTTTCGCGCTGATACTGCGCGCCGGTCTTTTTCTCTTTGGCGTATGCCGCAATCGCGTCAGCCGCCTTTTCTGCTTCGGCCTGTAATGCTGCCGTACGCTGGGCAAAATACTGCCTGATCGGCTGGTCTGCCTCACGCACTGCACGCAGCGCCTTGCCGTAAAGATAGGCTTTTTCCGGGTTGTCCGCGTACTCCCAGTTTACAGTATCCACGCCGGACATCGCCGCATTCTGGGCAAGTCGAATATCGTTATCAGTCAATGTCAGCCCCGCGAGTGTCTGCTCCGCCTGCTTTTCCGCCGCGCGCTTGTCCGTCCATGCCTGCATCAGCTCGGCGACCGTTTCCTCGCGTTCCGACTGATAAGCCGCCCGTTTCGCCTCGCCCTGCGCCCTAACCTGTGCCTCGCGCATCGCCTGCTCCGGCGACATACCATAAGTAAACGCTTTATTTATTGGCACAAATTGTGCATCTACATCTATTGCATTTTCCTTTGCGTGTGCGGCCATAGCCCCAATGCGATCCAAGCGGTTTTGTTCAATAAATACCTCCTGCATCACGCGCGCTTCCTCTGGCGTAATATCCCATTCCTCGGTGACATATCTGTAATATTCGAAAAAAGCATTTTCATCCATTGTAAGGGCAGCTTTTTTCAGGTCTCTATTTTGTCGCTGCTCTCTTTGAGAATTGGTTTCAACTACGCGCCCGTTTTTCAACAGTTCTGCCGTTTCTTCCATCTCCGCCCGGATTTCCGCGATCCGCGCGTCCCGCGCCGGCCCCGGCAGCAGGCTCTCCGCTGTGCGCATCTCCGCGTCCAGCTCGGCCAGCTGCTGCCCAAGCGTTTGGGAATCCGCCTGCGCAGGGTTGCCCTCCCCGCTATTCTGTGCTATACTATAAGCAACAAGAGTATCATCGGCCATCGCTTCAGGCAATTGGAGCCTGATTGAAAGAAGCTGATCGATGCTCTTGTTATTTTTTGTGTAAAGCACATTTTCGCCGTTCTCACCAGTGAGGGCGGCGAAATTGTTTTTACCGTAAGCGCTTGCCACCTCATTAGATAGTTCAACATGTCCCTGTTTATCCAAATGTACTGCAACAACCACAGGATTTCCGTTTGTGTCGGTCCACTCGGTCAAAATAACAAAGCTGTCCGGTTGGGTTTTGGAACGCAGTACCGCCGCAGGATCTCGCATCTGCTCCGGCAGGTGTTTTAATGCTGGTATGCCGAGGTTGTGCGAGCCGCCCATATATCCCGCTGGGAAAGCAATCTTGCGCGCCGTGCTCTGTGTCATCGTCATCGGCAGATCCGTCGCGCCAAGCGAAAGCAAAATATCCGGGGTATCTCCGATCACAACCGGATTGGCTGGAGACACAGAGCCATTGAACACGCCATCAATCTGTGCCGCGTATTCCGCGTCCTGCTGCGCCATCCGCTGGCGCTTCGCTTCCGGCATAATGAACCCGCTGGAAGATACGTTTTGCCCCAAATCGCCCCGTACAGTCTCCTGCATCACCGGCGAGTAATTCTCCACCCGTGGCGCTGCCGCCGTCTCCTGCGCCGTCTGCGCGCCCGCGCGCCCTATGAGCGTTCCCGCGCCGCCGTAAACGCCGCCCGAGATCGCACCGCCGAGCGCCTGCTCCGCCAGATCCGCGAAAGAAAACTGCGCGTTTGGATCCGCCGCCGCCCAGTCTGAGGCAAGGTTCATCATGTAGCTGGCGCTTTCCTCACCTGCTTCTATTCCCATCTGCCGCAAGATGCTGCGCACTGCGTCCGTGCCGCCGCGGTTCAGGATATCCGCCAGCGTGTCGATCGGCAGCTTCTCGGTCACGGCCTCAATGATACCGCTCACGATGCCGCGCCCCAGCGCCTCGCTGGGGCTTGCACCCTCGGCGCTCAGCTCCTGCGCACGCTGCCCGGCCGCCTGGGCGCCCATCAGCGTCGCGCCAACCGCCGGGCCGGCTCCGGGTATCATCGCCGCCAGCAGGGACGGCGCGTTACCGGCAATGCTTATGCCGGTATTGGCGAGGAACCGCGGCACGGTGGCGAGACCCGCTGTTGCGTTCGCCTGCGCCTCTGCGGCCTCGCGCAGCATGGTCTGTCCCCATTTGCTCTGGTTTACCGGAGTCTGTACCGCAAGCTGGTTCTTCCTCTCGCGCACGCTTTGCAGCCGGTTGTAGATCTCCAGATAGTCCTGATTGAGCGATCCGTCGTAGTTGGTGGACGGTATACTGGTCAGCTGGCTCTCGAGCTGCTGCTCCTCCTGCTCGAGCTGTACGAATTCCGGGTTCTGCCGGCTCTGCTCGACGTTCTCCGCCTGCTGCTGTGCGGTCTCAAAAAGCGCCGGGATCGAGCCGATCGCGCGCTTGGCCACCGCCTCGAATCCCTGCCCGAGCCGGTCTGCGGCCTGCCGCTGGTTGATGTTCTCCTGTACATATGCGAGCGTTGTTTCGTCCGCGCCTGCCTGCCGTAGACGATCCACGGCAGCATTGCCCAGACCGTAACGGCTGGATGGCAGGCCGTACCGTTCCAGCATCCGCTGCATCTCTTCTTCCAGTTCGCGCACTGCGATGTCCCGCGTTGCCGTGTCCTGATCCGTCCATTCCTCTGCGGAACGGCTGAACAGTTCGTTCATCACCTGATGTGCGTTTACCCCGCGCGCCTCATCCGCCGTACCGGAAAGTACCTGTTCCAGCGTCGGGCGCATGGAAACGCTGTATTCGTTTTCCCCTGTTGCCTCGCGTGTAAACGGCAGCTGTGCCCCAATATCGGTTGCAGCCCGCGCCCGCTGTGCCGCTGTCCCGCCGTAAAGCATTTGCGTCGGCAGGGAGTAATTGCGGCCTGTCCGCGCGTCGTATGTCGTGCCGGTGCTGGGGTCGTAGGAGAGTCCGCGCCGGGCGCGGATAGCGTTGTTTTCCTGATTCAGCCGTTCGCGCTCCGCCGCATTGCCGGTCTGGTGCCAGCGCGTCATGTTCAGCTGCAAATCCCGCATGTCGCGGTTATAAAGCGAAGTGTTTGTGCCTGTCCTGCTGTCTACGTTGGTGCGCCGTCTGGCCGCCCCGCCCGCAAGCATGCTTTCCCGTGCTTCGCGCTGCGCGCCGCGTGAGATGTTTGTGCCCGTCCGGCTGTCTATGTTGGTACGATGACGTGCCGCGCCGCCTGCCAGCATATCCGCCCGCCGGGTGTCCGCCGAAGGGGACGCAATGCCGCTTCCCAGCCGCGGCGTGTATGTAATCCCGGGCAAAGTACCGGATGGCCGGCCGCTCTGCGCAGTATTTGTCTGTGTGCCGGTGCGGCTGATGTTGTTTGATGTGCTGCTGTTCGTGCTCCTGCGTGCGGCCGCGCCAGCCTGCCAGCTCTCGCGCTGGGTTTGCGCTGCTTTCAGAATCGCCTGCTGCGCTTTTTCCTGCGCCTTCTTCTTGCGGTTTTCCTCAAGCTCCCATCTGCTTTTTGCCATAAAATAGCCCTCCTAAAGCAAAAGGGCGGCGGTTCCCCGCCGCCCTTTCTGGCTTATAACTGTGTCTCGTAATACCGGTTCTGCAATTTGAGCGACGTAATTTCTTCGTCCGCCCTGCTGATCTCGCGATCCAGCAGTTCAAGCTGCTTCTGCGCCGTCTCAATATCGATCTGGCCAAGTTGCAGCTGCTGCTGGAGCTGCTGACGCTGGTCCTCATACTGCTGCTTTTCCAGCTCGAGCCGCTGCGCCTCCATCGTCGGCACGCCGTTGTAAACGCCCGTCAATCCCGCATCGGTGACGCCCTTGTTATAGTCGAACTGCTGCTGCCACTGGCCTGCCGCAATGATGTCCTGCGCATTCTGGTAGCCCATTTGCGCTATCTCCTGCAATACCTGGGCATAGGCGTTCGCGGCCTCAATGTCGCCTGTCAGCTGTGCCTGCGTGATGGCGCGCTCCAGCTCTGCAATGGCCTCGGTCTGGGTCTGCGCGTTGCTGTTGAGCGCCGTCTGATACGCATTGCCCGCCTGAATCTGGCTGGTCTCGGTCACGCCGGTAGGGAGCAGGCCGTTGGCTGCAAGGTTCTCCGCAAGGCTGCCGTTCGGGTTGATGGTCTGCATATACGCCTTTTCTGCCGCCGCATTGTTCTGCTGGGTGAGCTTGTCGATCTGCGGCCGCTGGGCGTTGAGGTTCGCAACCGCGCTGTCTACGCCCGCCTGAATTGCCGCCTGCTGCTGGTCTGCGGCCTGCTGCATATAGTCGTTATACCGGTCATACCCGGTTTGCAGCTGCTCCGTGTAGCTCGGCGCTTCTTCCGGCCGCGCATAGCCGCCGCTCCAAACGCCCGTGCTGTCGTCATAGGTCTTGCCCAGCTGCTGGTTGACGATGGTTGCCAGGTCGTGCAGCTTGTCCTTCTCCTCCTGCGTGTCCGCCTGATGCCACTGCTGGGCGTACTGGTTGGCCTGCTGTTGCAGCCGGTCATAATCCGCCGCCGAGCCGTTGAACACGCCCGAACTGCTGCCGCCGGACGATCCGCCCGAGCTGCTGCCCTTGTTCCCGCCGGACGAACCACTCGAACTACTGCCCTTGTTCTTGTTGCTGTTCTTAATGGCGTTCGCCGCCCCGCTGGCTACACCGGCAATTGCGCCCGCCATGATCTGCCCTAAGCTCGGCATGCTTAGCCCTCCTTCCGGCCAACCAGCCCGCAGCGCTCCAGCATCACAACGCCTTCCTCACGCGTCATGCCTGCCTGCGGCCGCGTACCGTCCGTAATACCGGCCTCCGTCGCGGCCTTCCATGCAGCTTCCGCCCAAGCGCTTGGGCTTTTGCCCTCCTGCTCCTTCATCCAGCGGTCCATATACGCCTTGAACTGTTCGTAACTGAGCATCTGGTCGTCCTCCTTCATGTAATCCTGTGCTTCTGCCCACGGGAAGTTGTCTCCCGGGCAACTCGTTGCATTTACATCCCTGTGCCGCTTGAGTGCCAGTGTGCCATACCGCCCCATGATGTCCCGCAGCAGCGCCTTGAGGCTGGTGAGCTGGGCCGCGGGCATGGTCTCGGTCATGTATGCACCCTCGCAGCAGATGCCGATGCTCCGGTCGTTGTGGCCGGTTGCGTGCGCTCCCACCGCCCATTCCGGTCGGCCGCGGTAAATGCTGCCGTCCTTGCGGATGTAATAGTGGTAGCCGATGCCCACCCAGCCGTTATCCAGGTGCCACTGGTTGATGTCCCACACCGTCGCGCTGGATGCCTCTGCATGGTGCAAGATGACTTCATCCGTCTTACTGCGCCGCGTGAAGTTTCCGTTTCGCGGCAGATTGGCTTCAATCACTTTCATTGGGTTTGTCCTCCTCGCTGCCCTGTCCCAGGTCCCCGGCCGCGTCTACCGCGTCCAGCGTTTTATCAATGATGGTTGCGAGCCACGGCGGACACGGTGCGCCCAGGGCGACTGCATTCTCGACAATGCTGCCCAGCTCGGTCAGAATGTACCAGATCACCACCACCGGGCAAATAAGTACGGTATACTCAAACGGCAACGTAATGCCCGGGATATGTTCGATGATCGTGCCGAGCAGCAGGTCGGCCGCCCCGGACACCAGCACCACGACAATGCTGCCGAACTTGTGCCAAATGCCGTCCCGCGCCTCCTTGCTCGACCACTCACCCTTGCGCATGGCCGCAGCTGTGCCGGTCAGATAGTCGCCGATCATGCACGCGACGTACAGGACTACCACCCAGCCGAACCAGCCCCAGAGGGCGGTCAGGACAGCCACGCCCGCCGCAACTGCGGCCTTGATTTCAGTTACCTTGTCCATTTTTCATATTCCCTTTCCGGCCTCGTGGCCTTTCAATATTATTGCCACGCCATCAGGCGGTGACATCCTCCCAATATTCCGGGTTTGTGTCTGGTGACCATACGTTGTTATCGATTTTCGAGCGCTTCGGCTCGCCTGCGGCATTCAGACAGCAATCCCCGGTCATGTAAGGAGAAGTTGCCAACGCTACAAAAGGAAGAGCCTTTTCGGGATCAGTGCTCCAATAAAATCCCCACTGTGCAGGCAATTCTTCCGGCTGCCCGGTATAAATAGTGCTGTCATATGGCTGTATCAGCTTTACCAGCCGCCCAGCCGCAGACCGGCAAACATATCCGGCAGAGAAATTAAGATACTGTCGCGCCGGGTTAAATTCCGGCACATAGTTCTCTGCCGCATATAATTCCGTACCGGTCATATCTGGGGCTTTCTCCTGCACTTCCTTCGCTTTTGCAGTTCCAAGGCTTTTCAGCGTATCAAGGACAAATTCACGGCTCGTCATACTGCGTTCACTCCTTCACGAATCGATCCTGCCAGTGCATCCCATGATACCGGCGTTTCAGCCTCCTCCGGCTCCTCCGGCCGCTCCGTCGGGGTCACGTCCACGAGCGCGCCGTCTTCGATCACCAGCTCATAGTACGGGTAATTTTCCCGCACCTTTCCTTCCAGCTCCGGCGGTACCGGGAGCCAGCCCTCGCCCTCCCAGTTTTCCGGGTAATTGCGGGTGGATTGCATCTGATACCCCTTGGTTTGGGTGTTGATAATCATGCTCATAAGCTGTCTCCCTCACTTGAATGCGATATAGTAGTATTCTGTGTTGCTGTCGTTCGTATTGCATCCGTTTCCGTTATGATATACGATAAAGCCGTTGCTTGCGACCTCCAGCGCAGTGTATGTACCTGACTTGACCGGATGCCCTTCAAATACAAGGCCGCCGTAAACGTCATAGTTCCAGATGACGCGCCCCTCATACAGCACCAACACTGCCTTGGGCTTGAAGCCAAGGTTGATGGTGCGGCTCTCTGCGCCGTCACCCGTGTACACGCCGGTGACGGTTTCGGCTTTGGATGCAAGATCAGCAGCAAATGCAAGCTGCTTCCACCCCGTCCACTGATTACTGGATGTGATATTGACCCATGTTGCGTTTTGATTTGCAGATTCCGTGATTATCATTCGACGGCCACCGGGATTAACATCCAAAAGCCCTTGATACCAACTCACGGCGGGGACGCCCTCCGTGACAATTTCCGGATTTACGGTAAAACATCCTGACCGCTGCTGTGCATCAGCCCATGTGAGCAGATTCGGGTTACCGACAGGCACACCACCTAGTGTGCTCAATGCTGTATTTGCCAGCGACGAGCTAATTGGGGTCTCGTCCGACGCGCTCGTTTTGATGTCATCGCCGGTCAGCGTGACATCCGCGGATAAGGCTTTACCATTTACAGTGCGCGTTGTCGGCACCGCGCCGACCTCACTTGCCGTATAGGCCGGTTTCTGCGCTGCCGGCAGCTTGCCGTCACTCCCCAGCGTCGCTACGCCGCCCGCTGCTCCTTTTTGGATGAGCGGGATGTAGTCCAGATTTGCAATCATGCAATCACCTCCACATACAGCCCGACAAGATCTTCAAGCGCATCATACACCGGCTGGCCGGTGCCGGTGGTGCAGTGGTACAGTACGCCGTCCTGCGTGTAGTACAGCCCCGC
>DXIC01000103.1 GCA_019113065.1 Candidatus Agathobaculum stercoravium | reverse complement strand
CAGGCCCAGCCCGGCGCCCCCCTCCGCGCCGCGCGCCGTTTCCACCTGGTAAAACCGCTTCCAGATCTTGTCCAGCCGGTCCGCCGGGATGCCGATGCCGTCATCCCGCACGGAAAGCACCACATCCCCCTCCGCGCGGCGCAGAACGACCCAGATATGCCCGTTTTCGCGCCCGTAGCGCGCAGCGTTGTTGATCAGGTTTTGCAGCAGGCGGCTCATCAGCGTCACATCAAACCAGGCCTCCACGTCGGGCTGGATATCCGCCTGCAAGGTGATCCCCCGCGGAAGCTGCGGCTGTTCCCCGCAAATGACCTCCACCAGGCTGCTGATATCCGCCTGTTCCATGGAAATACGCTGCGTCCCCTGCTCGAGTCGGGTCATTTGCAGCAGCTGCGCAATCAGGCCGCCCATCCGCCCGGCCTGCCGTTCAATCACGTCGAGCGCTTCCTCATACTGTTCGGGCGTTTGTGCGTTGCGGCGCGCATCCTCGCACTGGGCAAGGATGACCGCAACCGGTGTGCGCAGCTCATGCGACGCATCCGAGGTAAACTGCTTTTCCGCCTCAAACGAGGTTTCCAGCCGGGCAAACATATTGTCAAACGCCTGCCCCAGACGGCTGATCTCATCCCTGCCGGGTGCCAGGCCGATGCGGCGCGACAGGTCGCGCCCCTCATTGATCTCTCCGACCATACGGATCATGCGGTCGATCGGCCGGAAGGTGGAGCGCGCAAGCAGGTACGCGCCCAGCCCGCTGACAACCACCATCACCGGCAGCAGCAGCAGTGCAATGCCCGCCAGTTCGTCCAGAATATCCGTGATATCCGGGGCCGCGGTCACGCCGCGCACCCATACGCCGTCTTCCCAGCCGAAATGCAGCCAGTAATCCAGCACAAAATAATCGTCCCCCGCGCCGGAAACCATGCGGGTCACGCCGTTTTCAAATGTTGTCCCCACCGGGAAGGACAGCGGCACCTGCCCCGCCTGGAGTGCGCCGCTCCCGCTGTAAACCAGCGTATATACGCCGTTGCGCGTAAATGAGAAATCTTCGCTGAACGCCAGCGCGCCGTTTTCCCGCGAAATGCCGGACAGGTTGTCCCGCAGCGTTGTGGTGAGCTGCTCGCTGGTCTGCTCGGTCACGACCGAGCTGCTGACCGCCAGCATATACCCCAGCACCAGCACCACCAGCAGCAGCATGAGCAGCGTGATCCACAGCGTCAGCTTCTGCTTGACCGAAAGTCGTTTCACGGCTCCTCCTTCATGATCCAGCCCGCGCCCCGTACCGTATGGATCAGCTTTTTGTCAAAGCCGTTATCGATCTTTTTGCGCAGATAGGTGATATAGACGTCCACCACGTTGGAACCGCCCGCATAATCGTAATTCCAGATATGGTCCTCCAGCCGGGCACGCGAAATCACCGTGCCCTTGTTCCGGATGAGGTATTCCAGGATCGCGTACTCCTTTGCGGAAAGCCGGATCTCCTTGCCGCCGCGCGTAACCGTGCGGCTGACCGTGTCCACTGTCAGGTCGGCAAGGGTAAGCACGCTGGTTTTCTGCGTGCCGTATTTGCGTGTCGCCGCGCGGATGCGGGCGAGCAGCTCGTCAAAATCAAATGGCTTGACCAGATAATCGTCCGCGCCGAGATCCAGCCCCTCGATCCGGTCCTGCACACTGTCGCGCGCAGTCAGGAAGATGACCGGCGTACTGCTGCCCTGCGCGCGTACGGCACGCAGCACCTCGTGCCCATCCTTTTTCGGCATCATGATATCCAGCAGCAGGCAGTCGTATTCCGCCCCCAGCAGGCAGTCCAGCGCCGCTTCCCCGTCAAAACAGGTATCCACGCTGTACCCCGCGCGCTCGAGCGTCCGGCAGATCAGCCGGTTAAGGTCGCACTCGTCCTCGGCTACCAGAATACGCATTTCAGTTCCCCCTTTTTCTTCCAAGGCTATTTGAGTCCATTATAATACATTTGGCCGGTTTTGCAAGGTGCCCGCACGCCTATAAAAAGAAGAGCGTGCCGCGCCCTTCCTATTTTATGACAGCCTGCCCAGCAGGGAGGCTGCAATCGCCAGAATATACACATGCGCCGGATAGTAGATGTAGAACAGGTACTTCATCCCCCGTCCACGCTGTCCGTTATACAGCAGGATAAACGGCAGCGCAAGCCACATGAAGAACAGCGACAGCACGGTGTCCGCCGATGCCCCCAGCAGGCAAATTGCCGCTAAAATCCCGAGGAATAGGGTATAAAAAACAGCCAGCGCCCGTTTGCTGCGGCGGCACAGGGAAAAACCAATGCCGACCAGCACGATCATATAGCTGCCCTCGCAGTAGATCGGGCTGGGTACAAAAATGATTGCCAGCCGTGCCGCCGGCGGCGACACCTGCATCAGCATGGAAATCGGCAGGAAGGACAGGAACAGCCCTGCCATCGCCAGCGCGTACAATACTGCGCAGCCCCGCCGGTGCTCACGCCACGCTTTGCGCATATTTTCGATCCACCACAGATAGATCACGATAACCGCCATTGTGGTGAAAATGCCGTTGATGACGATCACGCCGTTTTGCATCGGAAAGCACAGATTGACCAGCAGGTTGCCGAACTGCATGAGCACACCGCAGACGTACAGCCGCAGCAGATATCTTCCCCGGCTGTGCGTATGGGCAAACCCTTCTGTTACGAAAAACACGAATATCGGCGCGGCAATGCGCCCAATCAAGGTCAGAATCTCCGGCATAACGGTCAAACTGGAACCAAAATAGTAGATGTGGTCGATCGTCATGATCACAAGCGCCAATAGTTTGAGCAGGAAGCCGTCCAGCCCGTTCCGCCGCTCAAGCGGTGCTGCAATGTGTTGCATACTTTTCCCTCCGCATTTGCATTATTGTTTTATGTACATAATACAATAATGCAATGGTTTTGTCAACGCTTGTTTTCTCCGTCGTGCTTTGCTATAATGGAGAAAAAGGAGAATGCCACCATGAATATACAGATTTTCGGTAAAAACAAGTGTTTTGACACCAAAAAGGCGCAGCGCTGGTTCAAGGAGCGCGGCATCAAATTCCAGATGATCGACCTTGCGCAGAAGGGCATGTCCAAGGGCGAGCTGGACAGCGTTTTGAAGGCGGTCGGCGGGCTGGACGCACTCATCGACGAGAAAAGCAAGGGCTACGCTTCGCTCGCCTACCTCGCGTACGACGAGGACAGGAAGGAAAAGCTGCTCGAGGACGGCACGCTGATGAAAACGCCGGTCGTGCGCAACGGGCGGCAGGCAACCGTCGGGTACCAGCCCGAGGTTTGGGAAAAGTGGGAATAAAGAAAAGCTATGGCCTATGCCATAGCTTTCATTTTTCCACATATTCAAAAATATCTTCCACGCGGCAATGAAACGCCTTGCATAGTGCTTCAATCTGCGCAATTTCAATCCGCTTTATATCTTCATGGTACAAATTTGAGATCGTGTTGGGGCGGATGCCCGTCAGCTCAGAGAGTTGCTTCATGGACATTTTATGCTCGCCCAGAAGGTTGGAAACCTTTATCTTAATCGGCACATTATCACCTCATCATATTTGAAATAATAGCATCAATAGCTAAATTTTTCAATTCTAATATTCATATATATCGTTTATCGTTATTTTATATCTTGACAAGATATTTTGTGCCGATATATAATAACGATAGACGATAGTTACAGAGGTGTTTTTATGGACTACAAACAAACCGTTGCAGAGTTAAAGGAAGATCTCTCCGACGCGGCTGTTGATCTGTTGATCGACCTGCTCGAAATCGACCTGCTGCTGCGCTGTCCGGCGAGTATGTTGCCGGACGACCGCGTGTTCCTCGCCGCCGCCTTTCGCACCAGATGCTTTCTCGAACAGCACAGCGCCGACGTGGCCTCGATCGGGGAACTCCTGCTCGAGCGCGCAAAAGAAAGCACCGTATCCGCTGAAGTGAACCCCAAAAGTTAGACAAATATTTGAATTAAGC
>DXIC01000102.1 GCA_019113065.1 Candidatus Agathobaculum stercoravium | reverse complement strand
ACCGTTGTCAGCATGACCGCGCTGGAGACCGCCGCACAAACGATGTCCTCCCCTTCCTCCGCGTAGCCCGCGTGACCGAGGATGTCCACCGAGAGGAGTTTACCTCCCTGCGACGAAAAAGTGACCTTTGTCACAGCCTTACGCCTTGATGGACGCGATGGTCACCTTGGTGTACGGCTGGCGATGGCCCTGACGCTTACGGTAACCCTTTTTGGGCTTCATCTTGAAGATGTTGATCTTCTTGCCCTTGCCGGTCTTCTCGACCGTGCCGGTTACAGCGGCGCCGGAAACGTAAGGCGCGCCGACGGTGAGCTGGTCGCCCTCGCCTACGGCCAGAACCTCGTCAAAAGTAACGGTCGCGCCGTCCTCCACGCCGAGCTTCTCGACGTAGATCACGTCGCCCTCAGATACCTTGTACTGCTTGCCGCCAGTTTTCAGAATGGCATACATTTGGTTTTCCCTCTCTTTCGTTGTAGAGTCACGCTTGGCACGGCGGCGGCCCGGTTTGGGACGCGCTTAACTGGAGCCAATGCACAATGCGGCTTTTAGTAGCATAACACAAGCGGCGGCGCCTGTCAAGCGCCGCCGCACGGTTTTTTTCACTTTTTCTGCACAGCTGCGCGCTTATGCGAACATCGATGCGACCAAATCGTACAGCCCCGACGGGGTGGTCGACAGCGTGCCGGTCGCGGCGCGGTCCATGCTGACAAAGCCGGTGTTGCCCTGCGCCAGGCCGATCACCCGGTCGGAGAACAGGACATAATAGGTGCAGGAGGGCGCATCGCCCTGCGCCGCCGCATAACTCGCCGAGTCATCGCGGTAAGCCGCAAGCCGGTCCTGCAGGTACCCGGAAGGCACGCTCAGGTATTGCAGCGACGAGCCGGTGTTATATACCACATATACGCCCTCGGTCAGCTGCGGGATGAGTTCCTCGATGCTGGTGGTCTGCGCGGTGGTCGGGTCGGGCAGCGCCGCCGTCAGTCCCGCGAGCATGGACTGGTTTTCCTGCGTCAGGCTGCTGACCTGCGCGGTCAGCGTTTCCTTTTCCTTGTTCAGCGTATCGACCTGTCCGTTCAAGTCGTTGATGGTGCCGCCGCGCACCAGGAACAGGATGAAGAACAGCAGCGCCAGCACAAAGCACACCAGCACCGCGATGCACAGCATCATGCGGTAATTCAGCTTGAACGGCTTTCCCGGCGCCTTCCCTCCTGCGGCCCGCACGGGCGGCCGCCTTCTGATCTGGCTGTTCTGCCCGCTGCGCTCCGGGCGCCCGGTATGGTCGGTTCGATCCATGGTTTTCCCTCCCGTATTGCTGTTCGGTGTGCTCCCCATCCGTTACTTGGACGGGTTCTCGATGACCTTGACCTCGCCCGAAGCGCAGCCGACGATCATCCGCTTGCACATGTTCAGGAACAGGCCGTGCTCGAGCACGCCGACAATGGTGCCGAGCTTGGTCTTTACGTCTTCAATATCGAAGCCCGCGCCGAGGTGCAGGTCTGCGATGAAATTGCCGTTGTCGGTGACAAAGATCTTGCCGTCCTTGACGCGCAGGACCGGGTTCCAGCCGTACTCCTCCATCTTGGCCATGGCCTGCTTGGAGCCGTACTGCGCGATCTCGACCGGCAGATGGAACGCGCCGATCTTGTCGACCAGCTTGCTCTCGTCCATGATCCAGATGACTTCCCCCGCCAGCGTCGCGACGACCTTTTCGCGGTAGAGCGCGCCGCCGCCGCCCTTGATGGCGTTGAACTGCGGGTCGATCTCGTCCACGCCGTCGATGTCCAGGTCGACATGGTCGACCTCGTCGATCGTCAGCAGCGGGATGCCCAGCTCGCGGGCCTGCGCCTCGGTGGCCTTGGAGGTCGGGATCGCCTTGATATTCAGGCCGTTCCTGACCATCTCGCCCACAGCGTTGACCATATGATACGCGGTCGAGCCGGTGCCGAGACCGACTACCATACCGTCCTTGACATACTCGGCGGCCTTATCGCCGGCCATTTTTTTCATATCCATTGTGATATTCCTCCCCTAGCTGTTCCTGCCATACATGACAGGTACTTTATACCTATTATAAAATGCCGGAATGCAAAGGTCAATGTTTTCCGCGCAAAAGCGCCGGAAATTGCGTTGCTTTATTCCGCCAGACGATAGATCGCCATGATCGCGTCCTTGTCGAGCGCGGAATAGCTCTTGACCGGCCCGCCAACCGTGCGCATGGTGTTCTCCGCGAGCTTTTCGTAGTCGGACGGCTTGATGCCGAGCTGCGCCATGTGCACCGGCATGCCGATCTCCTCGAAGAACCGCTTGAGGGTCAGGATGCCCTCGCGCGCGGTGCGCTCGGGATGGGCAAAATCCATCTCCACGCCGAGCACGCGGTTTGCCAGCTGCGCGAAGCGCGGCACGTCGCGCCCCATTTCGTACAGCGCCCACGCCGGGAACAGCACGGACAGGCCCGCGCCGTGCGCGATCTCGTCGCGGAACGCGGACAGCTCGTGCTCGAGCTTGTGCACCGGGAACAGGCGCGCGCGGCCGCAGCCGGTGTAGTCGTTATGCGAAACGCTGCCCGCCCACATCAGCGAGGCGCGCGCCTCATAATCCTGCGGGTCGGCAAGCGCGCGGCGGCCCGCGTCGCGCGTGGCGATCAGCAGCCCTTCCGCGAGGCGGTCGGTGATGTCGCTCTCGCCGCCCTGCGGGGTCAGGTAACGCTCGAGCGTGTGCATCATGATGTCCACGATGCCGCAGCCGGTCTGGAACCTGGACACGGAAAACGTGTTCTCCGGGTTCAAAAAGCTGATGCGCGGGCGGTTGGTCTGGCTGGTGATGCCGCGCTTTTCCTTTGTCTCCTCGTTGGTCAGCACGCAGGAGTTGCTGGTCTCCGAACCGGACGCCGCAAGCGTCAGCACCGTGCCGATGGGCAGGGTCCTGTCCGGCGCGGTGTTGGTCGCGGCGAATTCCCACGGGTCGCGCCCGGTGGCGACGCCCATGCCGATGCCCTTGGCCGAGTCGATGACCGAGCCGCCGCCGACGGCGAGGATAAAGTCGATGCCCTCGCGTTTGCACAGCGCAACGCCCTTGCGCACCATGCCGACCTTGGGATTGGGCGATACACCGCCCAGCTCGATAAAGGAAAGCCCCGCGTCAAACAGGCTTTTCTCCACCCGGTCGAGCAGGCCGGAGGAACGGGCGCTGGAACCGCCGAAATGCACCAGCACGCGGCGTGCGCCGATCTCCTTGAGCTTCGGGCCGATCTGCTCTTCAATGTCGCGGCCGAAAACGACCTCAGTCGTGGTGTGGATGGTAAAATTCAGCATGGCGGTTTCCTGCCCTTCCTGTTAGAATCGTATAACCTTATTATACCTGTACCCTTGTCAAAAGTCAAAATATTCGATAGAATAGTAGGACAGGCGCCGGATACGGCGCTCTTGGGAAAAGGAGGGCGTTGCCCCTTGTATTATGATTATTCCGTCTGGCAATGGGTGCTGGTGTTCTACCTGTACTGTTTTCTGGGCTGGTGCTTTGAGTCCACAGTGGTTTCCGTGCAGCAGCGGCATTTTGTCAACCGCGGCTTCCTGCGCGGGCCGATGCTGCCGATCTACGGCTTCGGCGCGACCATGCTGCTGCATATTTCGCTGCCGCTGTACAACCGTCCGGTCGCGCTGTTCCTTGCGAGCATGGCTGCGGCGACGGTATTTGAATACGCCGTAGGCGTAATTATGGAAAAGCTGTTCAAGGTCAAGTACTGGGACTATTCCGAACACCGCTTCCAGTTCCAGGGGCGCATCTGCCTGCAATCCTCGCTGTGCTGGGGCTTCCTGGGGCTCATCCTTGCGCGGGTGATCCACCCGCCGGTCGAGTGGATCGTGGCCGGGCTGCCGTCCCTGATGATCCTTGTGCTGGACGTGCTGCTGACCGCCGCATTTGCAGGCGACGTCGCGGTATCCGTGCGCACCGCGCTCGACCTGGCCAAGCTGCTCGAGGAGCTGGACGAGCTGCGCGAGCAGGGCGCCCAGCTGCGGCGCGAGCTCTCCGAGACCGCGCTCGTGCATCTGACCAACCTGTCCTACCGTGTGGACGAGGCGCGCGGCGAGCTTACCGAAAAGATGGATGGCGCGCGCGGCGAATTTGCCGGCCGTCTGGACGGTATGCGCGAGCAGGCGGGCGATACCTATGACCAGCTTGCTGAAACCGCAAAAGTGCGGCTGACCAACCTGTCCTACCGTGTGGATGAGGCCCGCGGCGAGCTTACCGAAAAGATGGACGGCGCAAAGGAGCAGTTCTCCGATGCAAAAGAACAGATCCTCGCCCGGCTGGACGACATCCAGCGCCGTTTTGCCGACCGCGCGGAAGCGCTCGGCCGCACGCGCAAGAGCATGCTGCGCGGCAACCCGACGGCGCGCTCGGCGCGGTACGACGACGTACTCCAGCGGCTGAAAAAGCAGCTCGACCCGCATAAGCGCGGATGAAACTGCGCAAAATGCACGAACTGATGCAAAAACGCGGCGCGCTGTGCGTGCGATTCGTCAGTTTTTCGCTTGCTAAAATGCGCGTTCCAGGTGTATATTAATAGTACCCTCAAAACCAGCGGTTTTCCGGTGGTTTTCGGCAATTTGTGAAACAACCTTTTGGGAGAGAAAGGCAGATATAACATGAAGCGATTTGTTTATGCGGACAACGCGGCGACCACGCCCCTGTCCGAAACCGCGTTCGAGGCGATGAAGCCGTGGCTGACCGTGTTCTACGGCAACCCGTCCTCGCTCTACCGCATCGGCCGCGAGGCCAAGATGGCGCTCAACGAGGCGCGCACCACGGTCGGCAAGTGCTTAAATGCCGCGATGCCGGTAAACGAAGCCAACGACTACGCACCGGGCGAGATCATCTTCACCGGCGGCGGCTCGCAGGCGGACAACCTCGCCATCCGCGGCTTTATGCACGGCCCGACGGCCAAGGGCCGCAAGCACCTCATTACCTCCAGGATCGAGCACCACGCGGTGCTGTACACCTGCGAGGCGCTGGAGAAGGAAGGCTACCGCGTCACCTATCTGGACGTGGATAAGGAAGGCCATGTGGATCTCGAGCAGCTCAAGCGCGAGCTTTCCGAGGACACCGCGCTCGTCACCATCATGGCGGCGAACAATGAGATCGGCACCATCCAGCCGATCAGGGAGATCGCCGAGCTGGCGCATTCGGTCGGCGCGAAGTTCCACACGGACGCAGTGCAGGCGGTCGGCCACATGCCGATCGACGTGCAGGAGATGGGCATTGACATGCTGTCCCTGTCCGCGCACAAGTTCCGCGGCCCGCGCGGCGTGGGCGTGCTGTACGTCAAGAAGGGCATCGCGCTCGAGCCGCTGGTATACGGCGGCGGCCAGGAGCGCGGCCTGTGCTCGGGCACCGAGAACACCGCAGGCTGCATCGGCCTGGCGGCGGCGATGAAGGAAGCCGTCGAGGGCATGGAAGAGAAGATGGGCTACGTCAAAAAGCTGACGGACAAGCTCGTCAAGGGCATCATGGACAACATCCCGTACACCCATTACACCGGCGACCCGGTGGGTCGCCTGCCGGGCACGGCGTCGTTCGTGTTCGAGGCGATCGAGGGCGAGGGCCTGATCCTGCGCCTTGACCTTGCGGGCGTATGCGGCTCGACCGGCTCGGCCTGCTCGACCGGCTCGCTCGACCCGTCCCATGTGCTCATGGCGATCGGCCTGCCGCACGAGATCGCGCACGGTTCGCTGCGCCTGACCCTCGGCGAGCAGAACACCGAGGAGGATGTGGACTATATCATCGAGACCGTGACCGATGTGGTCGCGACCCTGCGCTCGATGAGCCCGGTCTGGGAGAACGGCAAGCCCAACCTGACCGCGGCAAGCGACCTGCACAGCCACCACTAAATAGAAAAATTCAACGGAAAGAGGCGTTATATAATGCAATACAGCGAAAAGGTACTCGACCACTTCACCCACCCGCGCAACGTGGGCGAGATTGCGGACGCAAACGGCGTCGGCGAGGTCGGCAACGCCAAGTGCGGCGATATTATGAAGATCTACCTCAAGGTTTCGGACGACGGCGTGATCGAGGACGTCAAGTTCAAGACCTTCGGCTGCGGCGCAGCCATCGCGACCAGCTCGATGGCGACCGAGATGGTCAAGGGCAAGACGCTCGAAGAGGCGCTCAAGCTGACCAACAAGGCGGTCGCGGAAGCGCTGGACGGCCTGCCGCCGGTCAAGATGCACTGCTCGGTGCTCGCAGAGGAAGCGCTCCGCTCGGCGATCGCGGACTACTACAAGCGCATGGGCAAGGACCCGGCTGAGATCCTCGGCTGCGACATGGACTGCGCGGCCTGCCACCATGAGCACGATGCATCCGCGCAGTAAAATGGGTGTGCATCAGGCATAAACCAATCGCATATAATGAGGGCAGATTGCAAAATCTGCCCTCAGCTTGTCGGAAAAGCCTTTCGCGCGGCATTCGCGCGAAGCGCGCATATAAGATAGAAATCGGACGCCGGGGCGGCCGGTTTCATCCAAAGGCGGAGCATGTATCTGCCTTTGGATACCAGGGCGAAGGCGGGTTTTGCGTGTCGGAACCCGCCGCAGCTTGGACGCATCCGCGCTGGGCGCGGTGCGTCCCCTCGATCAGAAACGAAAGTTTCTGATCGAAAGTGGGGCAGATTGAAAAATCTGCCCTTTTGGCGTGTTTGCATCCGAGAAGGTGGACTATGACAGAGATCACAAAAAGTATAACTTATTTAAAAGAATACAGACAGTTGAAGGAAGCCCTGCTCGCGGGCCGGACGCCGCTGCTCGCGGTCGGCCTGTCGCCCATCCACAAGGCGCACCTCGCGGCGGCGCTCGGGCTGGACACCGGCCGCCCGGTGCTCGTGCTGACCGACGACGACAGCGCCGCGGCGCGCTTTTCCGCGGATTTACAGGGTTTTGCGGAACTGCCGGTGCTGCAAATCCCCGCGCGCGACATGGTCATGGTGGACGTGGCCGGCGTATCGCGCGGCTACGAGCAGCGGCGGCTCGCCGCACTCGACGCACTGTCGTCCGCGCGCTTTGCGGTGGCCTCCGTGCAGGCCGCGGCGCAGCGCACCCTGCCGCCCGCGGCGCTCCAAAGCGCAGTCGTGACCATCGCCGCGGGCGAGGAAGCGCCGCTCGACGAACTCACCCACCAGCTCACCCGCGCGGGCTATGAGCGCTGCATCCAGGTCGAGGGAACCGGACAGTTCTCGGTGCGCGGCGGCATTCTGGACGTGTTCCCGCCGCAGGCCGGGCACCCATACCGCATCGAGTTCTGGGACGATGAGGTCGATTCAATTGCAACCTTTGACGTGGGCAGCCAGCGCCGTCTCGAGCAGGTCGAGGCCCTGCGCTGCCTGCCGTGCATGGAGACCCTGCCCCACCTCGCGCCCGGCGGCGTAAAAGGGCTGGCAAAGGCCGTGCGCGGCACGCTGTCCACCCGCCGGAAAAAGCACAAGGATTTGCAGGCCAACATCGAGCGCGACGCCGAGCGTCTCGAGCAGACCGGCAGCCTGCCCGCGGCGGACAAGTACCTGCCGCTCGTCTATCCGGAAATGGCGACCACGCTCGACTACCTGCCGGAAGACGCAATCGTGCTGATCGAGGACACGCCGCGCCTGCGCGACGCGGCGCATGATTTTGCCGCCCGCATCGGGGACGACGTGACCGCCCTGCTCGAGCGCGGCGAGATGCCGCCCGGGCTGGACGGCTACGCGCTCGACTTTGCGGGGCTGTGCCGCGTGCCGCGCACCATCCTGCGGCTGGACACGTTCCTGAACAACGTCCCCGAGCTTTCCCCGCAGCATCTGGAGAACTTCATTGCCAACCAGATGAACGCCTACGGCGGCAATCTGGACATGGCCTCGGCCGACATCCGCAGCTATACCGAGCAGGGGCGCGCGGTGGCGGTCGTATGCGGCAGCGAGCTGCGCTGCCGCAACATGCGCGACGCGCTGACCGAAGCGGGGATTACCGCCGAGATCAGCGACCTGCTGCCCCGGGCCGGGCATGTCTGCATCCTGGAAGGCACGCTGTCCGCGGGCTTCGAGTACCCCGACCTCGGGCTGGTGGTCATCACCGAGGGGCAGGTGCTCGCGCGGCGCAAAAAGGCCGCGCCCAGGAAGTCCAACCGCGACCGCGTCAAGTCGTTCACCGACCTGACCCCCGGCGACCTCGTGGTGCACGAGCACCACGGCATCGGCCGCTTTGTGGGCATGGAGCGCATGACCGTGGATGGCGCGGAGCGCGATTTCATCAAAATCGCGTTCGCAGGCACGGATTTCCTGTATGTGCCCGCGACTTCGCTCGACCTGATCTCCAAATACATCGGCGGCGGCGAGCCCGAGCGCGTGCGGCTGAACAAGCTGGGCGGCGCGGACTGGTCGCGCTCCAAGGCGCGCGCCAAGGCGGCCGCCAAGGAGCTGGCCGAGGGCCTCATCAAGCTGTACGCCGAGCGCGCCAAGGTCAAGGGCTTTGCCTTCCCGGCGGACGACGCATGGCAGCGCGAGTTCGAGGACGCGTTCCCCTATGAGGAGACCGAGGACCAGCTGCGCTGCATTGCGGAGATCAAGATGGATATGGAGTCCGACCGGCCGATGGACCGCCTGCTGTGCGGCGACGTGGGCTTCGGCAAGACCGAGGTCGCGCTGCGCGCGGTGATGAAGTGCGTGCTCGCGGGCAAACAGGCGGCCATCCTCGTGCCGACCACCGTGCTCGCGCGCCAGCACTACCTGACCGCCCTCCAGCGCTTCCAGGGGCACCCGGTGACCATCGAGCTGCTCACCCGCTACAAAACCGGCTCGGAGCAGACCAAACTGCTGCAAAAGCTGGAAGCCGGGTCGGTGGACATCGTGATCGGCACGCACAAGCTGTTTAATAAGAAAATCAAGTTCAAGAATCTGGGGCTGCTTGTCATCGACGAGGAGCAGCGCTTCGGCGTGTCGCACAAGGAAACGCTCAAGGAGATGAGCAAAACCGTGGACGTGCTCACCCTGTCCGCAACGCCCATCCCGCGCACGCTCAACATGGCGCTGTCCGGCATCCGGGACATGTCCTCCATCGAGGAACCGCCGCTCGACCGCCATCCGGTGCAGACCTTTGTGCTCGAGCAGAACGACGGCGTGCTGCTCGACGCGATCCGGCGCGAGCTGGCGCGCGGCGGACAGGTGTACTACCTGCACAACCGTGTGGAGTCGATCGAGCGGTGCGCCGGCCTGCTCCAGAAGCGCCTGCCGGACGCGCGCATCGGTATCGTGCACGGCAAAATGGCGCAGAAGGAAATTGCCTCCGTCATGAACGCCATGGCGGACGGCGAAGTCGATATCCTGGTCTGCACGACCATCATCGAGACCGGCATCGACATCCCGAACGCAAATACGCTCATCATCGAGGACGCGGACAATCTGGGACTTGCCCAGCTGCACCAGATCCGCGGCCGCGTCGGGCGCTCGTCGCGCCATGCCTATGCCTACCTGTGCTACCGGCGCGGCAAGGCGCTGTCCGAAATCGCGCAGAAGCGCCTGAGCGCCATCCGCGAGTACGCGGCCTTCGGCTCGGGCTTCAAGATCGCCATGCGCGACCTCGAGATCCGCGGCGCGGGCAACGTGCTCGGCCCGGAGCAGTCCGGCCACATGATGAGCGTGGGCTACGACCTGTACCTCAAGCTGCTCGAGGAGGCCGTGCAGGAGGAGAAGGGCGAGACCCCCAAGCCGCGCGTCGACTGCGCAGCCGAGCTTCTGCTGTCCGCCAACCTGCCGTCCAGCTATGTGCCGGACGCGGGCCAGCGCGTGGACCTGTACCGCCGCATCGCGCTCATCCGCACCGGGGAGCAGAAGAGCGACATGCTCGACGAGCTGATCGACCGCTTCGGCGAGCCGCCGGCGGAGGCGGTGGCGCTGCTCGACATCGCGCTGCTGCGCAGCCAGGCGAGCGAGCAGGGTATTTCCGAGATCAAACAGCAGGACGGCCGCCTGCTGCTCACATTCGCGGAAACAGATTTTGCGCGCCTGTCCGCCCTGTGCGGGGACGATGCGTTCCGCGGGCGGCTACTGCTGGGCGCGGGCGCCTCTCCGTACCTGTCGCTGCGCCTGAACAAGGGCGAAACGCCGCTCGACATGGCGGAGACGCTGGTGGAGAAATACGCCGCAACAGCATAAGCAATATTATCGCAGAGGGGGCGCACATCATGCGCCCCCTGCCCCATTCCCGCATAAAACAGCCTTCCCCTCCCCATACTGAAAAAGGGAGGGGAAATGTCTTGCTAAAGCTGATCCATGCGAGTAAAATATATCATGAAAGCGGTGTCTGCGCGCTCCACGGGATCGACCTGACGGTCGCGCGCGGGGACTATGTTTCGATCACAGGCGCGTCCGGCTCGGGCAAGTCCACGCTCATGCATGTGCTCGGCCTGCTGGACACGCTGACGGACGGCCGCTACCTGCTCGAGGGGGAGGACGTCTCCCGCCTGCCGCCGCGGGAACTTGCGCGGCTGCGCAGCGAGCGGATCGGGTTCGTATTCCAGCGGTTCCAGCTCATCCCGGGCATGGACGCGCTGGAAAACGTGGCGCTGCCGCTCGCCCTGCAGGGCGTGCCGCGCGCGGAACGGCTGGAGCGCGCGGCGGCGGCGCTCGATGCGGTCGGCCTGTCCGACCGGCTCGCGCACAAGCCCGGCCAGCTTTCAGGCGGCCAGCAGCAGCGCGTGGCG
>DXIC01000101.1 GCA_019113065.1 Candidatus Agathobaculum stercoravium | reverse complement strand
TCGAGAGGCTGTTCGAAAAACTATGTTTTTCGACAGCCTCAAAAAGGGCAAGGCATCACGCCTTGCCCTTTTGATTTATTTTCCGGATCCATACCGCTCAGTCGTGGAACTCCAGGCACTTGAGCACATAGGAGACATCCGTGGTGGTCTTTAGGTTGTTCAGCACCTCTTCATCCTCCAGTGCCGTGCAGATGCTGCTCAGCAGGTCG
This sequence comes from Candidatus Agathobaculum stercoravium, assembly GCA_019113065.1. Taxonomy (GTDB): domain Bacteria; phylum Bacillota; class Clostridia; order Oscillospirales; family Butyricicoccaceae; genus Agathobaculum; species Agathobaculum stercoravium. The sequence continues at coordinate 22,457 of DXIC01000101.1, read as the reverse complement.
AGGTGCTCGTCGCCCACACCCGCGATGCCGAACACCAGCTGCGCCTTTTCCTCACCGAAGTCCACGCCCTCCGGGTATTGCAGCATGACAATGCCCGACTTCTTGACGCGCGCCTTCTGCTCAGTCGTGCCGTGCGGGATGGCGATGCCCATGCCCATGTAGGTGGTGACCAGCTTTTCGCGCTCGAGCATCGCGTCGATATAGGCTTCATCCACACAGCCCTGCTCGACCAGCAGACGGCCTGCGGCGCGGATGGCCTCTTCCTTGGAGACCGGCTGGAGGCCGAGCTTGACGCAGTCCGCGGTCATTGTGGTGCGCTTTTTCTCCGCTGCCTCCACCGGCTGCGCTTCCACGGCCTGCGGCGCAGCGGCGGGCTTCTGCTCGGTCAGCGAGCGGTACAGCCCGTCAAGGCCGGGGTCTGCGAGGAAGTTGCCGATGGCGACCAGATGCGCCTGCGGCGCGCTGGCCCGTGCACGGTCGGCCAGCACCTGCTGGCATACAACGACGTCCGCGTCCGCGGGGATGTTGTCCACGCTGGTATTGGTGACGATCAGGTCGGGGCGCTCCGCCTTGATGCGGTTGCGGAACTTGGTCGCGCCCATGGCGGACGAGCCCATGCCCGCGTCGCACGCAAAGATGACCTTTTTGACCGCGCCGCCCTCGGTGAGCGGGGCCGCTGCCGCGGGCACTGCCGTGCCCTTGGCCTCTGCCTTCATCTGCTGCATCTTGCCCTGCGCGTCCTCAAGGTTTTTCGCGCCCGCCATCTTGACAATGGGCGAGGCGATGACGAACGAGACCGCTGCCGCAATCGCCACGCCGATGATGCTGACGATGATGCTGTCGCGCGGGGACATCATCAGGAACGCAATGATCGAACCTGGCCCCGCCGGGCCGTTCAGGCCGGCGTTCATGAGGGAGAAGAACAGGATCGCGCACGCGTTGCCGACGATCGGCGCGATGATAACGACCGGGTTCATCAGGATGTACGGGAAGTAGATCTCATGGATGCCGCCGAAGAAATGGATGATAATCGCGCCGGGCGCGGAATCCCGGGTCGTGCGGTCCTTGGAGAAGAACCAGTAGGCCAGCAGCACGCCAAGGCCGGGGCCGGGGTTGGTCTCCAGCATGTACATGATGGACTTGCCCGCTTCCGCGACCTGCTCTGCGCCGATCGGCGTGAACACGCCGTGGTTGATGGCGTTGTTGAGGAACAGCACCTTGGCCGGCTCGAGGAATACCGAAACCAGCGGCAGCAGGCTGTGGTTGATCAGGAAGGCGACGCCTGCGGACAGGACCGCCAGGATACCGCTCATGATCGGGCCAATGGCATAATAGCCGATGATGGCAAGGACCATGCCGAAGATGCCGACCGAGAAGTTGTTGATCAGCATTTCAAAGCCGGCCGGCATATGGCCTTCCATGGCCTGGTCGAACTTTTTGATGACCCAGCCTGCAAGCGGGCCCATGATCATCGCGCCCATCAGCATCGGCTGGCCGTCCGTGCCGCCGACGCCCGCGATGCAGCCCATAACGGCAATCGCGCCCATGACGCGGCCGCGGTCGCCGCCGACCATCTTGCCGCCCTGCGCCGCGATCAGGACAGGCAGCAGGAAGGTGAGCATGAACGGCTGGATGGATGCCAGCTGCGCATTCGGGAACCAGCCTTTTTCAATAAACAGGGCCGTAATAAAGCCCCATGCAATGAATGCGCCGATATTCGGCATAACCATAGCGCTGAGGAATTTGCCAAACCTGGCGATCGTATTTTTCATACGGAAAGCAACTCCTTTTCTCCACTTTCTCTCTTTACCGGTTTTGCAGCTTGTTTCAGGCTTTCACAAGCGCTGTGGCTTTCGTTTTGTAGCTTTATTGTAGGGGGCGGCGGCGGCAAAAGCAAGCCAAAGTTATGGCACTGTTGTCCAGCAGGCCCAGTGCCAACCGGCGTCGTTTTATACAAACCAACCAATCCCATCCCAGCCGCTTTGCGCTATTTGTCCAAATAAGCGCATCCCTTCCCCCGCCCTGCTGCGGATTTGGCACCATCTCCGAGGGGCAAATTTGCCGGGCAGGACGCGGCGCGGCGCAAGGTCTGTATATCTTTTTGCGCCCGGCCGTGGTATACTGGATGCAGAGCATGAGGGAAAAAGTGGAATAGAAAGGAGGGCACCCGGTGGAGCGGCAAAACCAATTACCGCTGCTGACGGACAACGGGCGCAGGCTGATCCGCAAGCTGGCCGACCTGCCGCCGGTGTGGCTGACCGCGGCGGCGCTGGGGGAAAGCATTGGCGTGAGCCGCCGCACGGTCATGCGCGAGCTGCCCGGCATGGAAAAATGGCTCGAGGCGGCGGGGTTCCGCTTTGTCCGCAGCCCCGGGCAGGGCGTGCGGCTGGAGGAGGACGAGGACCGGCGCGCCGCCCTGCGTGCGCTGCTGGACGGCGGCGGTACGGCGCTATCCAAAAACGAGCGCATCGACCGCCTGCTCGCCCTGCTGTTTGCGGCGGGCGAGCCGGTCAAAACGCAATGGCTGGCGGAAAAGCTGGATATTTCCGAGCACACGCTCACAAACGACCTCAATGCGGCAAGCGAATGGCTGCTCGCGCGCGGGGTATCGGTCAAACGGCGCGCGGGCGTGGGCGTCTGGCTGGACGGCACGCCGGAAAACCTGCGCCGCGCCATGGGCATCCGCCTGCGCCCGCAGCTGACCCAGATGGACTGGGAACAGTTCGCCCAAAGCGGGCAGGACGGCTCGACGCTCGGCCTGCTCGACCGGAAAGACATGCAGGCGGTCGCCCGTGTGCTGCAAGGGTTCGAGCGCAGCGGCCGGTTTGTGTTCAGCGACAGCGCATTTGTCTCGCTCGTGCTGCATCTGACCCTGCTCGCGGGGCAGGTGCGCAGCGGCCGTCTGAAAACCGACGGCCCGCGCGGCAAAGCCGGGCGCGACGCCGCCGCGCTGCAAATCTCGCTCGAGGGCGCGCTGGGCGTGCGCCTGCCCGCGGGCGAGGCCGCCTATCTCGACCATTATCTGCACGCCGCACTGGGCGAACAGGACTGGGACGACCCGGAGGAGCTGCGCATCAGCCAGCTCGCCGCCCTGCTGATCCGCGGGATGGAGCGGGAGACCAGTGTGGAGCTGACCGGGTTTTCCACCTTCCGCACCGACCTGTGCGCGCACCTGCGCCCCATGCTGCTGCGCATGGCGCGCGGCGAGCGCATCGAAAACCCGCAGCTCGAAGCCGTGCGCACCCAATATGCCGTACTGTGGGCGGCGGTGCGCCGCGTGTGCGACCAAACCGCGCATACGCTCCGGATGCCGCCGATCCCGGACGAAGAAGCCGGTTTCCTCGCCATGCACTTTGGCGCGGTGCTCGAAAAATGCGAGCAGACGCGCCGCCGCCTGCGCGCGGTGGTCGTGTGCCCGATGGGCATGGCGACCAGCCGCTTCCTGACCAGCCAGCTCGACCGGGAATTCCCGGACATTGCGGTCGAGCGCATGTGCCCGCTGCGCGGGCTGGACACGGACGCGCTGCGCAGGGAAGGCATCGGGCTGATTATCTCCACCGTGCCGCTGTCCGTGGACTTCCCGCATGTGGTGGTCAGCGCGGTCCTGCAGGAAAAGGACCGCATTCTGCTGCAAAGCGCGGTCGAAGCCTTCCGTGAACAGGCCTCCGCCGGGGCGCAGCCCGCCCCGCAGCCCGCCGACCTGCGCTATGCGGACGCGCTCAGCGCCTGCCTTGTCGGGTTGCTGGACACCATGGCGATCGATGACATCCCGGCGCCGCGCACGCGGCAGGAGGTGCTTCACGCGGCCGCGCGGCTGTTTTCCCGCGCCCCGCAGCAGGCGCGCGAGATCGAACAGGCGCTCGCGCGGCGCGAAGCGCTGGGCGACACCTATATCCCGCCGCTGCGCGCCCACCTGCTGCACTGCAAGACCGGCGCGGTGGACGGCTGCCGCCTGGGCTACCTGCGCCCGCCCCACCCGGTCATGGAGGACGGCCGCGAGATCCTCGGCGCGGTGGTCATGCTCGCGCCCGACCGGCCGGAACCGGTCTGGCAGCGCGTCATGCAGGAGGTCAGCGCCGTGCTGATCGACCGCCCGGCGCTCATCGAAGCACTGCGCGCCGGAGAGCGCGAGCGGGCGGTCCGGCTGCTCGAAGCCGACCTCAGCCTGCGGTTCCGCCGCGAGCTGGCCGGGGAATAACCCCATACTATGATATATTGCAGACCCGTCGGAAGGCACCTCCGGCGGGTTTGTCTATTTTGGATAAAAACGAAAGCGAAAAATTGTTGTTTCAACAGTTGAAAACAAAATGGATTGTTGTTATTATAATTACAGGCTTTCGTTTTGAATATCGGCGGTGGGCGCAGTCCGCCGCACCAGCAGGAGGTAATGTTGTGATCATCACAGTAACACTCAATCCCGCACTGGACAAAACGGTGGAGATACCGGACTTTTCCCTCGATGCAGTGGGCCGCATCACTGCCATGCGCACCGACCCGGGCGGCAAAGGCCTGAACGTCTCCAAGGTGATCGCCAAGCTGGGCGGCACGAGCACAGCGGTCGGCGTACTCGGCGGCACGACCGGTCGCCGCATCGCGGACGCGATGGACGCGCTTGGCATCGCCTGCAATTTCACCTTCGTCGAGGGCGAGACCCGCACGAACCTCAAGGTCATCGACCCGGCAAGGCACACCAACACAGACCTCAACGAACCCGGCCTGACCGTCACGCAGGACACGCTGGACGGCATGCTCGCGGCGCTCACGCAGTCCATCCAGCCCGGCGACATCGTGGTGCTGTCCGGCAGCCTGCCGAAGGGCGCGCCGGTGGATACCTACGGCGTCTGGACGGCCGCCTGCCGCGAAGCGGGCGCGCGCGTATTCCTTGACGCGGACGGCGAGCCGCTCGCGCACGGCCTTGCGGCAAAGCCCTACCTGGCCAAGCCCAACAACCACGAGCTGTCCCGCCTGGCCGGGCGCCCGCTCGAAACCGCGGACGACCTGCTCGCCGCGGCGCGCGGGATCATCGAGGACGGCGTTGAACGCGTGGTCGTCTCCATGGGCGGGGACGGCGCGCTGTTTGTCGGCAAAGACGGCGCGTACCGCGCCGAGGGCCTCAAGGTGCCGGTCGGCAGCACGGTCGGCGCGGGCGACAGCATGGTCGCCGCACTCGCCTATGCCGCCGAGCAGGGCATGAGCGGCGAAGATACCGTCCGTCTGGCGGTCGCCACGAGCGCGGCCAACGTCATGTGCAGCGGCTCGCAGGCCGCGGAGCGCAGCGCGGTCGATGAACTGCTCCCGCGCGTGGTTTTCCACCGCATTTGACGGCCGATCACCGGTTATCATCATAGTACATCCACCTTATGGAACGATATAAAGGAGAGTCTTGCATTATGAAAGCAAAAGCAGTCCGCCTGCACGCCGCAAACGACCTTCGTCTGGAGGAATTTGAGCTGCCCGAGATCAAGGACGACGAGATCCTGGTCAAGGTCTTGTCCGACAGCATCTGCATGTCCACCTATAAGTGCGCCATCCTCGGCGTAAAGCACAAGCGCGTCCATGAGGACGTTGCCGAGCATCCGGCGATCATGGGCCACGAATTTGCGGGCGACATCGTCAAGGTCGGCGCAAAGCACGCGGACAAGTTCAAGCCCGGCATGAAGTTCACCCTCCAGCCCGCGCTCAACTACAAGGGCACCATGTGGTCGCCCGGCTACTCCTACGAGTTCTTCGGCGGAGACACGACCTACTGCGTCATCCCGGCCGAGGTCATGGAGCTGGGCTGCCTGCTCGAATACAAGGGCAAGGCCTATTACGAAGCGTCCCTCGCGGAACCGATGAGCTGCAGCATCGGTGCGTTCAACGCCTGCTTCCACACCCGCATGGGCGTCTATGAGCACGAAATGGGCATCCGCAAGGGCGGCAAGCTGGCCATCCTCGCGGGTGCAGGCCCGATGGGCCTCGGCGCGCTGACCTACGCGCTGCACCGCGACGTGCGCCCGTCCATGGTCGTTGTGACCGACATCAATGAGGACCGTCTCGCCCGCGCCGAGCAGCTGTTCCCGATCGAGGAAGCTGCAAAGGACGGCATCGAGCTGCACTTTGTCAACACCGCGAACATGGCCGACCCGGCTACCGAGCTGCGCGCCATCACCGGCGGCACCGGCTTTGACGATGTGTTCTGCTACGCGCCGGTGGCACAGGTCGCGGAGCTGTCGAGCGACGTGCTCGGCCGCGACGGCTGCCTGAACTTCTTCGCCGGCCCGACCGATCCCCAGTTCAAGGCCAAGCTGAATTTCTACGACGTACACTACAACTCCACCCACGTCATCGGCACGACCGGCGGCAACACCGCGGATATGCTCGAATCGCTCGAACTGACCGCCGAGGGCCGCATCGACCCGTCCGTCATGGTCACCCATATCGGCGGCCTGGACGCTGCGGCGGAGACCACCCTCAACCTGCCCAAGATCCCGGGCGGCAAAAAGCTGATCTATACGCACATTTCCATGCCGCTGACCGCGCTCACCGATTTCCGTGCCAAGGGCGCGGAGGACCCGCGCTTTACCGCGCTCGCGGACATCGTGGACGCGCACAACGGCCTGTGGTGCCCGGAGGCAGAGGAATACCTGCTCGCCAACTGGGTGGAGGAATAACCCCGCCAAGCAAAAAAGAGAGAGAGGAAGATACCCCATGCAGGAACGCCGCCAGAAGATCGTGGAATTTGTCAACCGTCTGGGGACGGTGAGCTTTGTCCAGCTCAAAGCGGCGTTCCCGGAGGTATCTGAAATGACGCTGCGCACCGACCTCAAGGCGCTCGACGAAGAGCGCCGCCTGGTGCGGGTGCACGGCGGCGCAAAATCGGTCGAGGTCATTGTCGGCACGGATGATTTCCTGCTGCGCCGCACGCTGCGCGCCGCGCCGGAAAAGGCGCAGATCGCGCAGAAGGCGCTCAGCCTGCTGCGGCCGGACATGACCATCTATCTGGACTCGGGCAGCACTACGACCGCGCTTGCCCGCCTGCTCCCGGACGAACGGTATCAGATTTTCACCAACAGCCTGTCCTGCGCAAGCGAGCTGCTGCGTCTGACCCGCGCCCGGGTATTCCTGCCCGGCGGTTTCCTCAACCGGTACAGCCAGAGCATGTGCGGCATCCAGCCCATGCAGACCATCGGCCGGGTCAATTTCGACCTCGCCCTGATCGGCACGACCAGCTACGCGGAAAAAACCGGCTTCTCCTGCGGCATGGAGGAGGAAGCCCAGCTCAAACGCGCGGTGATCGCGCAGTCGGAGCACAGCTATGTGCTGATGGACGCGGGCAAGGTCGGCCTGACGAGCGCGTTTACCTTTGCCTCGCTCACGGACGTGGACGGCATTGTATCGGACGATGCACTGCCCGCCGACGTTGCCGCTGCGTGCCGCGCGCTTGGCAAACAGGTACTGTAACGCACAACATCGTTTTTTAACCAACCCACTGTAATTTATGTTCTCTGTCGATAAAAAACAGCCGCCGGTATAAACCGGCGGCTGTTTTCCGCGTTATTGATTCTTCTTCTGGTACAGCAGCCTGCCCGGGCAGTTTGCCGGCGCAAACTTCCAGCGGCATACCGTGCAGTCCAGGCAATGCCCTAGGTCACGGCCTGCTTTGACGTCGTTCCCCCACGCATAATTGACCAGCGAGCCCCTGCCGACCACCGCCATGTCCACGCCGGTGTCCTGCAAAATGGCTTCCGCCTGTTCGCCGGTGCGGATCTGGTTGACGGCAAATACCGGCAGCTGCACCGCCTGCTTAATGCACTTGGCGCCGTAGATCGAGGCGTTGAACGGATAGCCCGCCGGGGTTTCCAGCTGCGCCACCCAGTCGCACCCGTAAAACACATCCAGGAAATCCACGCCCCACGCTTCCAGCTGCTTTGCGTTGCGGATGCCCGCTGCAAGATCCGGCTCGAACGCACCCATGCGCACGCCCAGCAGGAATCCCGGCGGCGTAACCCCGCGGATCCCCTCAATGATGTTTTTCAGGATCAGCAGGCCGTCCGCGCCATAGGCGTTGCTGCGGCGGTTGACCGCAGTGTTCATAAACTCGCTGAGCAGGTACCCGTGGCTGGCATGCAGCTCAACGCCGTCGAACCCGGCTTCGGATGCGCGCCGCGCGCCGTCAATGAAGCACTGTTCGATCGTGCGGATCTCTTCCGCGTCCAGCGCGCGCCCGGTGCGCAGCTCCCCATCCGCCTCATATTGGAACCCGCTCGGGCTGACGCGGTATTCCGGCACCGCGCCCATCAGCCCCGCGTGGCTCAGCTGCACAATCGCGGGCATACCCGCCGCATGCAGGGTATCCGCAATGCGCCGCAGGCCGCTGACCTGCCCGTCCTCCCAAATGCCGAGCTGGTCGAGCGTCAGCCGCCCCTCGCGGCACACCGCAGTGGCCTCCTGGATGACCAGCCCCGCGCCGCCGTTCGCCAGCGCCCGGTAATGCGAAATATGCCGGTCGGTCACGCAGCCGGTGTCGTCTCCCCATGTGTAGATCACGAGCGGCGGCACGCAGATGCGGCTGCGCAGCATAAACCCGCAGAAGTCCCAGGATGCAAACAGTTTTTCATATGTTGCCATTTTCGTCCTCTCTCCTTCCTGTTATCCCTGTTGTAGTCCCCGGGAAGGGAAAATGCAAATGCAGCCGACAGATGCCGGCTGCATTTTTTACTTTTGTTGACATGATGTTCAGAATCCGGGCAGGGCCTGTTCCCCGCCCCATGGCGCGCCCGCCCCGGGGCGCATCCATCAGCCGGATCAGCCCAGCTGCTGCTTGAAGCAGGGGCACTCCCGGTACGCCTTGGGGGTCATGCCGGTGATATTGTGGAACGCGCGGGTGAAGGTGGAATTGCTGCTGTACCCCACCATGACCGCGATCTCCATGACGCTGAAATTCGTGTTGACCAGCAGTTCCTTGGCCTTGTTGATCCGGATGCAGCGCAGGTAAAAGCTCGGGGAAAAACCCGTCTGCTGCTTGAACCAGTCGGTATAGTAAGTAACATTATAGCTTTCTATCTTCGCAAGCTCACCCACCGTGATCGGCTGGTGGTAGCACTCGCTGATATACCGGATGGACGGCGCGGCGCAGTTTTCGATCAGCTTGCTGTACAGGTAGCGGTACAAATAGCGCACCGAATGGCTGTTCGGGTTCTGCTTCAGCTCCGCCTGGATCAGGTCAACCAGCTGCATAATCTGCCCGCGCATGGAGACGATCAGCGGGTAGGACAGCAGCACGGCGTCCGGGTTTTCCGTCATGCCTTCGGACAGGTCGAGCACCAGCAGCTTGCCGTGGTAGTTGCACTGGTGCACCATCCCGGCCGGGATAAAGCAAAGCTCCTGCGGGGTGACTTCATACTCGGTGTCGCTGACCATGATTTTCATGGTTTCCTGCATCGGCACCATGATCTGCGGGTATACATGGCTGTGCGCGCCGCTGCACTCATGGAAAATATGGATATTCATTTCTGAACTCATGTCTTTCCCTCCAACTTATGTCAACGATCCAGGAATATTGGACTTTTCTTTCTTTAACTTTCTGTTTTCTTTTTCATGTTCACTGACAATTACCAGATCCAGGCCCTCAACCTCGGTTTTCAATTCCTCTTGCTTGAGGTCCAGCACATGGTTTTTCGTTTTCAGCAGCCTGCCGCACAGGCGGAAACAGATCAGGAACAGCCACAGGGTCGGTATGGTCATGAGCAGGCCGCCTATATTGAGCAGCCCCTTTACCGCATCCACGCCGCCTGATACCACCAGCAGGTACGCTACCACCGATACCATCACGCCGACGACGACCTTGATCTTTTTCGGCGGCTCGGAGTCGATCTCCTGGCCGTGTACACACAGGGTGGACAGCGCGGAGGTATTCGGGTCGGCCAGCGTCACGAACGAAAGCATGACCGTGATAAGGAACAAAAGCTGCACGATCTTGCCGAACGGCATCGCGCCCAGCACCTGATACAGCGCGGTCTGCATGCCCAGCTCCTGTACGCGCGCCCATACGTCCACAATGCCCTCGCACTGCATCTTCATGATCATGCCGGCGAAAACCGCAATGAACATGCAGCAGAACAGGCTCGGCACCAGGATCTCAACCAGGACGAACTGGCGCACCGTGCGCCCCTTGCCCATGCGGGCGAGGAACATGCCGATAACCGGCGCATAAATGAAAAACGAATTCCAGTAGGTGATCGACCATTTATTTGCCCACTGGTCTGCCGGGGCAAGGGTATTGTTGTAGGTGATCTTGCTGAAGAAGTTATCCAGGATTTCGCCGAAGGACTCTGTGCCGATTTTGCCGATGAACTGTGCGTCGCCGAACACGATCACATATACCAGCAGCGCAAAGAAGCAGATCATACATGCAGTGGAAACATAGCTCAGGCCCTTGTGGATGCCGGTCAGGCAGGAAAGGATAAAGAATACCGCGACAAAAACCGTGATGAACAGGTACATCGCCGGTCCCTGCGGCACGCCGAACACTGCGTTGATGCCGCCGCTGATCTGCATCAGGCCCGCGCCCATGGAGTTGGATACGCCGGCGGCCACCGCCCATGCGCAGCAGATATGCAGCAGCGTCGTCAGCCAGCGCATCTTGCGCTTGAAGGTCACGTCGACGAGCGACTGGAACGACAGCGACTTTTTAAAGTTGAACGCCAGCAGCGCAAAAGCCAGCGAGGGCAGCGTATAGATGAAATACTGCACGAACGACCAGTCGAACATCGCCTGGCTGACTGCAAAGATCGCCGCCTCGCGGGTGCCTGCTTCCACGCCTGCGGCAACCGGCGGCTCCATAAAGTGGTAGATCGGCTCGCCCATTGCCCAGAACAGCAGGCCGCAGCCGATGCCGCCGCAGATCGACATGGAAAACCATTGCCAGGTGGTGAAATCCGGCTTGGCATCCTTGCCGCCGATGACCACATCGCCGTATTTGGAAATCACGATGGCAATGCCGATAAAAATGCCGATGACGCACAGCAGGTTGATCCACCAGCCGAAGTTATCGCCGACAAGCGAAATCATCTGGGACATCACCTGGCCAAACTGCTCGGTGAAGAACATGCCGAAGATGATCTCGATCAGCAGCAGGGCGCCGACCGTGAACAGCACCGGCTTGTATATCTTCCCTTTCTTCTCATCATTCAAATTCATTCGATATTTCCCCTTTTCTTTCTCTGGTTCTGCAATATCCCAGGCAGCAGCCCTTCCCATGCTGCCTTGCAGCACTCCATCTTTTCCTGGGCCGACCGCACCCGGGATAAACGGGATACGGTGGATCCGGCGGGCGCGCCTCCCTATCCCTGAGGGCGTCCCCATGCCGGCTGGTATTCCGGGTATTGCATTTCTGTTTGCGGTTCTCCGCAGTGCTTATTTTCCGTTTGCCTGCTTCCCCCCATCCTGTTTCCGGTAGCGGAGTATCGAGACCAACGCCGAGCACATGCCGATCGATTCGCTCAGGATGCCGGAATACGAATGTGCGTACAGGTTATACGCAATCCATCCCGGCCCGACGAAGCACAGCTTGCCCAGCCGCATCACCTTCCCGTTGCACGACCAGTTCGCCCAGATCAGCACGATATTGGCGGCATTGGGCAGCAGCCCGACCGGGCCGGCCCAGGTAAGCGCACAGGAAAGCGCTGTCAGAACGGAAAAGAGCCATTTCCAGCCCTTCCACTTTGCCCATGCTCGCCCTAGGATGCCGAACATCAAAATGATGTTGTTCAGGGAGAGCAGGGCCAGGCTCAGGCAGCCGCTGTACGCGCCAAGCATCAGGTAATGGATGATATAGACCCCATTGCCCAATGCCTGGAGCAGCAGAAGGCGGGTACTGTTTTTACATTGGAAACAGCCGATGCAAAGCGCCATTCCCACAAATCCAACCAGCTGGGCAGCTATGGCATACAAGCCGGTCCCTCCCGTCCTATCCTGTCCTGTACATCGGTTTGATGCGGTTGCCGCTGCCATCTGCGGCGGCCTTGCCGTTTGCGATGATCTGCAAATAATCATGCAATATTTGTGCCACTTGACAAATTTCGAAGTTTAATTCTTTTATTTTGCAGCATCTTTGTTTAATTTGTCAATATTTCGCCCAGGTATTTTGTCGATTTTTACTGTCGATCCGCTGTTTCCTTCCGTCTGAGGGCAGAGGGATCGATGCCGTCGCACCTTGCGGCAAAGCGCCTGTTTTTTTGCAGGGCAGCCGGATAAACGCACCGGACTGTTTTAAAATCCCGGATTCCCGCCGCCCCTGCCCCATCGCGTTGCCCGGGCATCCTTCCCCGTTTGTGTGCCTGCGCAAGCCGGGATTTTGACAAAAAATTTTGCACCTGCGCAAAATATTTTGCCTTGTGCGCAAATTATTTTGCACCCCCCATCCAGCCGCATAAAAAAGCATGCAAAAGCCCCTTTGGAAGGGCCTTTGCATGCCTGGCCTTATCCCGTCCCATGTTGCGGGGACAGGGATGATATTCTGTTTTGCGCAAAGGAGCAGATCCCGGTCTTTCTATTGCCGCCCCGCCTGCGCTTTGGGCAGCCTGCGGAACGTCGCCCGGTACATCAGCAGCGAAACCGGCAGCATGATGACCTCGGTGACGAACTGCGTCCAGATCATACCGTACAGCCCCACAATGGCGTTCATCAGGAGCAGCAGCGGGATATTGACCAGCCCCTGCCGGCAGGAGGTCAGAACCGCGGACTGCGCGCCCTTGCCCATGGCCTGCAAGGTATAGCTGATCAGGAAATTGACCGAGGTCAGCGGCACCGCCAGGCAGGCGATGCGCAGGAAGGAAGCGCCCAGCGTGCTGGTCTGTACCTCCCGGACGAACAGGTGCAGGATCCCCGGCGCGAAGCAGGCAAAACACGCCACAAAGCAGGCGGACATCACAAGCGCGGTTTTCCAGGAGAAAACGGAAGCCGCCCGCATGCGCCGGTAGTTCCCGGCAGCATAGTTATAGCCCACCAGCGGCATGAACCCCTGGCACAGCCCCATGGACACGTTCAGCGGGAGCTGGTCGATCTTTTTGACCACGCCGTACGCCGCCACCGGGATATCCCCGTAGCCGGACGCCAGCTTGACGATGGCCATGTTGGACAGGTTGCCCAGCGTTGTTGCAAGCGCGGAGGCCAGCCCGACCGAGAAGATCTGCCGGATGAAGCGGAAGGTAAAATGCCGCGGATGGAGCGAGACCACCGAGCGGTCTCCCAGCCGGGCATACTCGAAAATAAAAAACACAACCGACAGGGCATTGGACACCGCGGTTGCAATCGCAGCCCCCGCCACATCAAGGTGCATGCCGAAGATCAGGATGGGGTCGAGCACCACGTTCAGGATGCCGCCGAACATCATCCCCGCGCTTGCCGGCCGGACATAGCCCTCGCTGCGCAGCAGATGCCCGAAAACCTGGCTCGCCATGGTGGGCACACCGCCCAGCACTACAACCCAGAACAGATAGCGCTCCGCATAGCCGTAAGTATCCGGGCTGGCGCCGAGAAAATGCAATATGGGTGTGCGTGCCAGATACGTCAGGACGGAGAAAACCAGCGTCAGCACCGCACCGCCCCAGATGCTGAACGCGGAGACAAACCTGACCTCGTCCCCGCGCTTCTCGCCCAGCAGGCGCGAGATCAGACTGCTGCCGCCGATGCCGAACAGGTTGCCCAGTGCGGTCAGCAGGTTGAACCACGGGAACACCAGCGATACCGCCGCTACCATGTACGGGTTGCCGATCTGCCCGATAAAAAACGTGTCCGCCAGATTGTAGACCATGGCGACCACCTGGCTGATGACCGTCGGGATGGCCAGCGTAGCGACGGCGCGCGGCACCGGCACGGTCTCAAACAGTTCTTTTTCAGTGTATTTCGTCATGACGCAACCGCCGCTTCCCCATTCGGGCGCCTTACCTGCACATCCATCCCATTATGCCTTCTTCCCGTCCTGATAGGCCTGCTGCACTGCGCCGGTTCCCTCGACCTCGCCCTTCTGGTAAACGCCGTGGCCGAAGATCCTGTCGCGCACCACCGCGCCGGGCAGGCAGTCGGTAAAGCCCTCCAGCGCATCCATCGTGCGCTGCATCGCGCCCGCACCGGCCGCGGCGGTTGCTATAAAGTAAAACTCCTTATCCCGGATCTCGGTGTAGCGCGGGAGCGTGCGGTCGATCAGCGTTTTCATCTGCCCATCCATGGAATAGAAATAAACCGGCGTCGCCAGCACGATCACATCCGCCGCGATCAGCTTTTCCAGCACGGACGCCATATCGTCCTTCTGCACGCAGACGCCCGTGCCGCGGCAGCCGTAGCACGCCATGCAGCCGCCGATCCGCAGCTGCTGCACATAGATCTTCTCGACCTGATGGCCGGCCTCCGCCGCACCCTTTGCAAACGCGTCGCACAAAATGTCGGAATTGCCTCCCTTGCGCGGGCTGCCCGCTAAAATCAATACCTTTTTCATCACATGTCCTCCTGTTTCTGTTGGTTTACCGGCTGCCGCCCAGCCGGATGATGGATTCGGCCCAGTCCCTGATCGCGGCCATCTCAAACGCGATTTCCGACCCGCGGATGGGCAGGCCGGGCAGTACCTTGGCCGCAGGACAGAGCTGTTTCAGCTCCTGCTCGCTCCGCCCCATGCCGTCCCCTTCGTGCGTGCAAAACGGGCACACCGTTTTCCCCGCAAGATCGGCCTGCCCCAAAAACGTGCACACCGGCGCGGGCATGGTGCCCCAGAAATTGGGGTACCCGAGCAGGATAACATCGTACTGCCTCAGGTTTTGCGGCATCCCCTTGAGCGCCGGCCGGACGCCGCGCAGGATGTCCTGCCGGGCCTGGTCGATGCAGCGGCAATAATCCGTCGGATAATCCGCAACCGGCTCGATGCGGAACAGGTCCGCGCCGGTCAGCGTGTGCAGGATGTGCGCCGCCTGCTCCGCACAGCCGGTTTCCAGATAGCGGAACGCACCGTCGATATAGTGCTGCCCGCTGCGGGAATAGTACGCAATCAGCGCGTGGTCCACTGTGTCCCTTCCCCCTTTCCGGGAAAATCCCCTTTACTGCAATCAATAGTGTAGGACCAAACATCTTGAAACGGAACCGCAATTTGGCTATAATAGTCCTAACCCTATGGTTCGAACAGAAAGGATGGTCGCCCGTGTATGACTGGCATTTGAACACCTTTATCACCGTCGCGGACTGCGGCAGCTTCCTCAAGGCTGCGGACAAGCTGTTTATTTCGGCCAACGCCGTAACCAAGCAGATCAACCTGCTCGAAGAGCGCTTCGGGGTCAAGCTGTTCCACCGCAGCACCCGGGGGCTGGTGCTGACGAGCGCAGGCAAGCTCATCTACGACGAATCCAAAAAGATGATCCGCCACGCGGACGCTGTCCTGCAAAAAGCGCGGGCGCTCGAACATCAGCGCGAATATGTGGTCCGCATCGGCGCTTCACTGATGAACCCTTCCAACATCCTGCTTGCGCAGTGGAGCCAGGCCTCGGCGCGCTATCCGCACATCAAGGTGGAGATCGTGCCGTTTGAGGATACCGTGCCCGCTTTCAGCGACCTGCTCGACCACCTGGGCGACAGGGTGGACATCGTCCCCTGCGCCTACCAAACCGATTACTGGGGCGACCGCTACCAATCCTTCCACCTGAAAAACCTCCCGGTCTGTATTGCCTGCCCGCGCAGCCACCCGCTCGCCGGCAAGGACAGGCTCAGCCTCCCCGACCTGTATGGGGAGACCGTCATCCTCTCCAACCGGCGGGGCGAAAACGCCGGCAGGCTGGCAGGCCTGCTCGAACAGACCGGCAAGATCCGCGTAGAGCCGGTGGAATACTACGACTACAACGTCTTTAACCGCGCGGTGTCCGCCAACGCGCTGATCGTCTCCGCGGAATGCTGGGCGGGCGTGCATCCCCTGCTGGTAACGCTGCCGGTGGACTGGGATTTCGAGATCCCTTACGGGCTGATCTACCCCAAGGAGCCGCGCGAGGAGGTTTTGCAGTTCATCATGGCAATCGGCAGCATTCATCTCTAAATACAGCAAATACAGCGGCAAAAAGGGCCGGCGTGCAGACTATCTGCACGCCGGCCCTTTTCCGTTTCCCGCCGCATACGGGGTATCATGCCGTGCGGCCGGTGGAGGCTGGCTCAGTATTCGTAATCCGGGGCGAGCAGCTGCATCAGCGCCTGGTCGTGATGGTACACCAGCGCAGGCTCGGTGTCGAGGATCATGGTCGCGCCGCCTTCCCGCGTGTAGGGTTCCCATGCGGGCAGGCCGTCCGCGCCGGGCGTATCTGTCCGCGCGAAATTGACCCAGGCCGCGCTGATCTGCGCGGCAAGCGCCTGCTGCTCCGCGCTGCCGTCCACATTGTTGAACACATAGGGGATCTCCGCTGTGTGGTACGAGTTGCCGTAGGTGAACATATAAGCGTAAACCGGTGCGCCGCCCTGGTCCGCCTTGTGGGACATGATCTTGAGCAGCGGCAGGCGGATGGTGGTCGAATCCACCTGGTCCGCGGTCAGGTCGGGTTTATTCGGATAAGCCGCCCGCAGCGCTTCGGTCAGCGCCCCGGTCTGCTCAATGGGTTCGGACGCAAAGAAACCGCTCCACTCGTTCAGGTTGCTGCCGATCAGCAGCGGAATGTCCCGCCCGGCTTCCGCGAAGGAGTCCCCGGTCACCGGGTCGGTTGGCAGGAAGTCGCCGTCCACGACCGGCTCCCAGTCCATCGAGTAGCCGCCGCCCAGCGCCGCCGGGATCTGAAGCTCCTCGCCGGTCTGCTGCAACGCCTGCTGCGCCGCTGCCTGCAATTCGGCAGCCGGGACGGTCTGGATGTCCTCGATGTTTTCCGCCGTGATGCCGAGGATGTCCAGGATATTCCCGGTCAGGGCAGTGCTGGATTCCTGTGTATTGAAGCGCACGCCCATGGTCTCGGTCGCGCCGCTCTGGACAATGCCCTTGTCGAACAGCCCCTCCGCATACGGGGAGGTCATCAGCGCCAGCACCTTCGCGCCGCCGCCCGACTGGCCGAACACGGTCACGTTGTCCGGGTCGCCGCCAAAGGCTTCGATGTTGTCCTGCACCCACTCGAGGGCGTCCACGATGTCGGTGATGCCGACATTTTCAGAATATTCGTATTTGTCGCCATAGGCGGACAGGTCGAGGTGGCCGAACACATTCAGGCGGTGGTTGACCGAAACGACGACTACGTCGCCGCTGCGGCTCAGGTTTTCACCGTCGTACTGCGCTTCGTTGGCCGAGCCGGTCGAAAAGCCGCCGCCGTGCAGCCAGACCATGACCGGGCGCTTTTCCCCATCGTTGATGCCCGGCGTCCAGATATTCAGGTTCTGGCAGTTGTTGTCCGTGCCGGACTGGTCGCCGCTGCCGCCCACGCCGGAAATCGAGCCCTGCGGCGACATTGCGCCATAGGTATCCGCGACAAAGACGCCGTCCCACGGCTCCACGTCCTCCGCCGGTACGAACCGCTCGGTCGCCTGCGCATAGGGGATGCCGAGGTACCGGTAAATGCCGTCCTCATCCGTGCCCTGCACCAGCCCTGCTGTGGTGCGGACCACGCCGTCCGCTTCGCTGTCCGGCGTTTCCGCGCTGTCCAGCATGAGGAAGCGTTGCAGCATCGCCGCGACCTCCGCGCGGGTGGCGCCGGCCTGCGGGTCAAAGGTGTTGTTTTCCTTGCCGTTGATCACGCTGTTTGCCCGCGCCCACGCGACGGCATCCTGCGCAAACGCGGAAACCTGCTGCTGGTCGGCGAATGCCTGCGCATCGTCCGCCTGCGGGCTGCCCGCCTGCCGCCACAGGATGGCCGCGATCTGCTCGCGGCTGACCGCGTCGTCCGTTCCGAACAGGCCGTCCCCGTAACCGTTGACAATGCCCTGCTGCGACGCCCAAAGCACGGCGTCCGCATACCACGCGCCGTCCGCCGTGTCCGTAAATGCATCCGTCCCGGTCACCGCCGGGCTGCCCGCTGCGCGGTACAGCGTTGCCGCCAGCATGGAACGGGTCATTGCCGCATCCGGCGCAAAGGCCGTGGACGTCGTGCCGTCCATCAGGCCGTTTGCGCGGACGTATTCCACCGCGTCCGCATACCATGCCCCGGCGTCCACATCGGAAAAGCCGGTGTCCTCCACCGCTGCCAGCGCGGGAACGCCCATGGAAAGCGCCAGCGCCGCTGCAAGGCCGGTGGACAGCACCTTTTTTTCAGCTTCATTTTGGATTCTCCTTTTTCCGTTGATATCCCATCCTGCCTGATTATTCACACTTACCAGCCGAACAGCCAGCCCATGATCCCGCTGTCCTGCGCAAACAGGTTGCCGCCGCCGTGCTGGTTGGATACGCCCTGCGACTCGAAGTACGATGCGTCCTTGATGTCCAGCACCAGCAGCCGGTCGATCTCCCCGTCCGAAAGCCCTTCCTGCTCATACAGCGCATGCAGGGCATCGTAAGCTTCCCGGGTCGGCTGCGCGCCGTAATATTCGTCGCCCTCGCCGACGACCAGATACACCGGGGTGCGGCTCTCGACCACCGGCGCATACGCGCCGTCCCACTGGGAGCTGCAATGCAGGTAGGCCGTGAACAGGTCGGGCCGCTTGCCCATCACGAGCGACATGGTCTCCCCACCGCCTGAGTAGCCGTTGGCATAGACCTTATCCGGGTCGATATTGTAATGCCCCAGGAAATATTCCACCAGCGCGATCGTCTGGTCGGCCGAGGTCTCGCCCCAGTCGCTGAGCTGCGACGCAACGATGATCATTTTGTCGTTGTACTGCTGCGCTTCAAAGCCGAACGCCTCCCCGAGGTTCGCGCCCACGCCCTGGAAATACAGCCCTTCATACCCCGGCAGGGTGAAGTACAGCGCATAAGGCTCGCTCCCGTCGTAGCTTTCCGGGATATAGACGTTATAGTGGATGTCCCCTTCCTGTTCGGAATGGAGCACGTTGTCCAGCACAAAGCCGCGGTAGGTTTCCGTACCCTCCGTGACCCGGCTGTCATCGGCCTGCACGCTGCCGTCGGTTTGGGTTTCAGCAGGCGGCTGGGTATTGTCCTGCGGCGGCGCGGCGCTGCCGCAGGCGCCCAGCCCGGTCTGCATGGCCGCCGCGAGCACAAACGCGAGCAGCCGTTCGAGTGGAGCCATTGTTACCATCCTCTCCCTTCCGCCCCCGGATCCCGGCGGGCGGTTGCTTTGCCCTTATTATAGGGTCTGCCCCCGGCCGATGGGAACGAGAAAAAAGCGGCAGCAGCTCCAACCTTAAGGTTTGTACTTTCCGGTTGTTTATCCGGTCGAAACCCTTTGTTTTTACCCAAAGGTATATACCACAAAACTAATCGAAACTTCCGCCCGGATGGCAGAAACCCTATAATATAGCTAAAAAAAATGATTTGAGGAGGAAAATCAGTATGACCCATCGTGAATTGGGAGACGGCCTGCGGGTATCGTCTGTCGGGCTGGGCTGCATGGGCTTCAGCCACGCCTACGGCGCGCCCACCGAGCGCGGCGAAGCGGTCCGCATGATCCGCGCGGCCTATGACATTGGCTACACCTTTTTCGACACCGCCGAGACATACGGCACCGAGTCCGACCCGCACGACAACGAAAAACTGGTCGGCGCGGCGCTCAAAGACGTACGCGACAATGTGCAGATCGTCAGCAAATTCGGCATCACCTTTGACAAAAGCGCGCCCGAGGTCAACAAGCCGCTCATCCCGGACGCCCGCCCGGAGGTCATCCGCGCTTCGATCGAGGGCACGCTCACACGCCTCGGGACCGATCACATCGACCTGTACTTCCAGCACCGCATCGACCCCACAGTCGAGCCGGAGACGGTTGCGGGCGTGATGGCCGACCTCATCCGCGAAGGCAAGATCCTGCACTGGGGCATTTCGGAAGCGAACGAGGATTACCTGCGCCGGGCGCACGCGGTCTGCCCGGTGGCGGCGGTCGAAAACCGCTATTCCATGATGGCGCGCCAGTACGAAGCGCTGTTCCCGGTGCTCGAGGAGCTCGGCGTCGGCCTTGTCGCCTTCTCCCCGATCGCCAACGGCTTTTTGAGCGGCAAATATGGCAAGGACGCCAAGTTCGACGCCAATCTGGACTACCGCAGCAGCATGCCGCAGTTCACCCCCGAAGCGGTCAACCAGAACCGCGAGCTGCTCGCGCTGCTGGACCGTATCGCGGCCGAAAAGGGTGCGACGCCCGCCCAGATCTCGCTCGCGTGGATGCTGTGCAAAAAGCCCTGGATCGTACCGATCCCCGGCACGCGCAGGCTCGAGCGGCTGAAAGAAAACGCCGGCGCGGCCGACGTTTCCCTGACTGCGGACGAGGTCGCGGCGCTGGACAAGGCGCTCGACACCATCCCCATGTCCGCCGTATTCGGCGGCACCAAAGTCGTCAGCAAGTAACCCATAACACATGACAGGCAGAAAGGAATGACAGAATGATGATGAAAAAACGCAATTGGCTCGCGCTCGCGCTCGCCGGCACCATGTCGCTCTCCCTGCTCGCAGGATGCACCACCACCGAAACACAGGCGCAGGATACGGCATCCGGCGATTCCGATGCGCTGGTGATCGCCGATCAGGGCATTTTCTCCGCAGGCGGCACGGTCATCACCTCGGACGGCACCTTTGACGTCTCGAATTATTACACCTCCCGCGCGGGTTCCACCTCGCATGTGGATCATGCCAATGTGCTCTACCAGATCCCCGAGGACGCGACCGGCCTGCCGATGGTATTCCTGCACGGCTACGGCCAGTCCCGCATGGGCTGGATGACCACGCCGGACGGCCGCGAGGGCTGGTCGGATATGTTCCTGCGCATGGGTCACAGCGTATGGCTGGTCGACCAGCCGCGCCGCGGCGAGGCCGGACAGACCTCGGTTGCGGGCACCATCTCCACCGAACCCTCCGACCAGACCTGGTACACCCAGTTCCGCATCGGCACCTATCTGGACGGCGAATTCACCTACAACGAGGGTTCCCAGTTCCCCGAGGGCGAGGACATCCTGGACCAGTTCTTCCGCCAGATGACCCCGGACACGGGCATGGATTCGGCAAACGGCGACCAGAATATCGATAACACCGTGGTCGCGCAGGCAGTCGCGGCGGCCATTGATGAGATTTACGAGCGCACCGGCCAGGACTCCATTCTGGTCACCCATTCCCAGGGCGGTATCCCCGGCTGGGAGATTCCCCGGTACACCGACCATGTGGCCGCCATTGTTGCGATCGAGCCGGGCATGGCGCCCGAGGTAGACAGCGAAGCCTACAACGCGCTGCTCGAGCAGGATATCCCGGTCACCTTCTACTATGGCGACTACATCGGCGAGGAGTTTACCGACGTTCCGGCAGCGTCCATGTGGTCCATGATGGCGGCTTCCGCAGACACCTTCACCGAAGCCTATACGGCGGCAGGCGGCAACAGCACGGTCGTCCATCTGCCGGACGAAGGCATCACCGGCAACGACCACTTCATGTTCCAGGACCTGAACAACGACGTGATCGCGGACCATATTGAAAACTGGATCCAGGAAAACGTGCAGACCACAGAAGAGACAGAATAAAGGAGCGATACGCGATGAAAGTTATCTTCAAACGGCTGTCCAGCCTGCTGCTGGCATGTGTGATGCTGTTTTCGCTGGCGGCCTGCGGGCAGGCCGCGCCGTCCACGGAGGACGAGACGCAGGCACCTGCGGAAACCGGCCAGTCCACTGAAACCACCCCCACGGAAGAAACTGCGCCGACAGACGAAACCGCGGGCGGCAATGTCCTCGTCGCCTACTTCTCCGCCACCGGCAACACGGAAACCGTTGCAGGATATATTGCGGACGCGCTGGGCGCGGACACCTTCGAGATCACCCCGGTAGAGCCGTACACCGCGGACGACCTGAACTGGAGCGACGAGAGCAGCCGCGTCAGCCGCGAGCACGAGGATCCCTCGCTGCAAACGGTCGAGCTGGCCGAGACCACACCGGAAAACTGGGATTCCTATGATACGGTGTTCATCGGCTACCCGATCTGGTGGGGCGTGGCGGCATGGCCGATGAGCAGCTTTGTTGCAGCCAACGACTTTACCGGCAAGACCGTCATCCCGTTCTGCACCTCGTCCTCTTCCGGCCTTGGCGACAGCGGCACGCTGCTCGAAGAACTGGCAGGCACCGGCGAGTGGCTTGACGGCCAGCGGTTCCGCAGCAGCGCTTCTGAGACCGAGGTCGCGGACTGGGTCACCGGCCTGGGGCTTTGATGCAGCGGGAGGCGGCAATATGCAGAACGTGCAGGGCAAAGTGATCCTGATCACCGGCGCGTCCTCCGGGATCGGCGAGGCGACGGCGAAAACCCTTGCCGCGCACGGCGCGAAAGTCGTGCTCAGCGCCAGACGCGGGGACAGGCTGGAAAAGCTCGCCGCCGGAATCGGCGAAAACGCAGTGTATCT
>DXIC01000100.1 GCA_019113065.1 Candidatus Agathobaculum stercoravium | reverse complement strand
AGAAATGTCAGCCTGATCCGTGAATGCCGCACCAGCAAACATGGTGAACGCGCAAGCGAACGCCAGTACCAGTGCAAGAACCTTTTTCAGATGGCATCGAATTGGAGATATATTGCTTATAAATAAAGGTATTCGTCATAAACACCTTTTTTGCTGTACTTTTTAGGGCGGAGCCGCCGCTATCTGCCGCGCAGGGCAGAGGAGCGGGGAAGGCAGCGCAAATTGGGACAGATGCGGAACCAAAATCCATATCATCCGTCTAATCCTCAAAAGAATGCTGTAACGCACAATGGCTGCGCGCTGTTTTGAAAAATAACAGTACACAAATGTACAAAACAATGGTAGAATAGGAATAACGAAACCAATGAGGTGATAGCTGTGAAAAGACTGATTTCCGCGGTGGTTGCGTCCGCAATGCTTGTGTGTACGCTGCCGGCAGCGGGGGCTTCGGATATTGATAACCACTGGGCGCGGGAATACCTGACCGAGATGCACGAGCTGGGTGTCATCAACCCCTCGGCATCAACCGGCAACTATACGCCCGACCAGGCGATCCAACGCTGGGAGTTCATGCGCTATATCAACCGTGCGTTCAACTTCACGGAAAAGGCTTCGATCAGCTTTTCCGATGTGAGCAGCAGTGATTCGTATTATGAAACCGTACAGATCGCTGTCGCACATGGTTATATCAACGGTGTAGGCAACGACCAGATGGATCCGGAAGGGACGCTGACGCGCGAACAGGCGGCGACCATCCTGGGGCGTCTGCACAAATACACCCCTACCGCCGACCTGTCCGAGCTGGACGCCTTTTCGGACAAGGCTTCGCTGAGCAATTACAGCAAGTCGTACGTCGCGGAGGCTGCGGCGCAGGGGTATATCGAGGGCTATACGGACGGCACCTTCAAGCCGAAGGGGTCGATCACCCGCGGCGAGATCGCGCGCATCCTGTATTACTTCCTCGGTACCTCGCTTGATGATTCGGGCGGCAGCTATACGCAGTCTTCGCTGGACAGCGACCGCCAGAACGTCACCATTTCCGCCCCCTGCACGCTGTCCGACGCGACGGTGGAGGGCAACCTGTACATTACCGAGGGCGTGCTGGCCGGCAACGTCACGCTGGAAAATGTAACGGTTGAGGGCGATATCATTGTCAGCGGCGGCAGCGTTACGCTGGACGGTGTGTCTGCGCTCAATATGGTGGTCTCCAACCCGATCGGGCTGACCCCGCAGGTCACGGCGACGGGCAACACCAACATCGGCACGACCGAGGTGCAGACCTCGGCTGCGCTGACCGAAAGCAGCCTCGGCGCCTCGGCGGGCGGCTTCTCCGACCTTGTCCTGAACGGTGAGGATATCTCCCTGACGCTGGATGCGGCGGTGTGGGACGTGACCACGGAGGGCAGCTGCTCGATCCTGACCACCGGCAGCACCTCGATCAGCGAGCTGACTGCCAACGGCACGACAGACATCACCGGCGGCGGCTCGGTACAGAGCGCCATCCTGAATGTATCCGGCTGCGAGCTGGTCATGCAGCCCAGCACGGTCGAGCTGGCCAGCGGCGTGACCGCGGTGATCGCGGGCGAGACGGTCGCTTCGTCCAACAGCGTGACCATTTCCCCGTCCGTCCTGTCGATTGACGCCAGCAACCATGACGCTATCGCGCATTCCTATGAATTTACCTTCAATGCGGACAAGGATGATCTGGTCAGCATCACGGTAGACGGCGACCGTTTGCAGGAGGGCACGGACTACAACATCCTGAGCGACAAAAACGGCATCCGCCTGTATAAGACCTATCTGACCACCCTCCGCGAGGGCACCTACACGGCGGAGCTGCTGTTTGAGGATGATTCCACAGCGGCAATCGGCATTATCGTGGGCAATGCTGCACAGGGCACCGTCAGCCCGTCGCAGGTCACCTTTGATAAATATGACGGCTCGGTGAATTATTCCGACCTGACCATTACGGTCCTGCTGCCGACCGGCAGCCTGCTGGATTCGGTCCAGATCGGCAGCACGGTGCTGGAGCGCAATGTGGATTATGAGTATGATTCCTCGAGCGGCGCAGTTACGATTATGCGCGAAGCGCTTGAGGACAGAAGCCGCGGCACCTATACCATCAGCTTCAAGCCAAGCAGCGGCAGGACATTGACCTGTTCGCTTACGGTCGTCGATACTTCGCCGGTCAATGAGGTACTGCCCAGCGAAATTGATTTTGACTCCAACACCAGTTCGGGCGGCTATCAGGACATCACCGTTACGCTGAGCCCGGTAGAGGATGCGGAACTGGAATACATCCGTTCCGGTGATACGCGGCTGGAAGAGGACTGGCAGTACCGCATCAGCGGCAATGAGGTAACGATCAATAAAACCGCGCTTGCATCGCTCGGCGAAAACGGGGCGTCCTATGCGGACCTTACCTTTGTGATGTCGAGCGGCCAGAACCCGGTGCTGCGTGTCAATTACGTCACTACCTATGCGCTGACGGCGGATGTGACCGACGACCTCGGCCTGCCGATCGAGGACGCAACGGTGACCTTTACGCCGGCCGGGGAGGATACGGAGACCAGCACCGCGACCCAGACCGCCTATACGGATGAAGATGGCCGGGCGACGGTTTACGTCAAACGCGGCACATACCGCATCACAGCATCGCACGAGCAGTTTACGGAAGATGTAACTGAGACGGTCAGTATCTCGGGCTCGCGGACGGTCAAGCTGACCGGCGAGATCCTGGAGACCGTGCAGCTGGTTGTGACCAATGAATACGGCGCGCCGCTCTCGGGGGCGGTCGTCAGCATTGGCGGCAAGAGTGTCACTACCGGCACGGACGGCGTCGCTTCGTTCAGCCTGACGCGCGGCAACTATGTGGCGCAGGTTGCCTGCACGGGCTATTCGACGCAGGCAGTCCAGCTGACGGTTACGGATACGGTACGTCAGCGCGTTGAACTGGAAGCAACCGATTAACAGCAGGAAAAAAGCCGCCCGGCATCGCCGGGCGGCTTTTCCTGCGTTTTTGGGGGCTGTTTACAGGCCCATTTCCTTTTTGAGCTTTTCCAACTCGTCATCCACCGCGCTGGATGCACCCGCGGACTGGTACTTTTCCTCGAGCGCGGCCGCTTCATCCCTGGGCGGCTGGTTGAGGTCGGCCATGGCGTTGGCGCGGTCGAGCATGGCATCCGCCTTGGCTTCCATGCGCTCGAACGCGTTCATGGCGCCCGCGGCTTTGTCCGCGCTGGACGTATATTCGTTTACCTTTTGCTGGGTTCTGGCGACTGCGACCTTTGCTTTGATCATCTCACGGCGGGCGTTCAGGGACTCGATATCGCCCACCAGTTTGTCATGCATCTGGCGCATTTTCTGCGCGTTGGCGTGCGCCGCGTCATAGGTCGCCTGCAAAGACGCGGCCTTTTCGCCCAGCTGCTGCTTTTTGGCGAGGAACACACGCGCGTCGCCCTCGTTGCCGGCCTGCAATGCCTTGCGCGCAAGGCCGTCGTACTTTTCGATCTCTCTGGTGTTGTCCTCCAGCATGCGCTTTGCGCGGGATTCTTCCGCCATGACGTTTGCGGTTTCGCGCTTGACCTCGGCAAGATCCTCGGTCATGTCGCGCAGGTACTGGTCGATCATCTTGGCCGGGTCCTCCGCCTTGTCCAGCAGGTCGTTGATATTGGCCTTGATGATGTCGGTGAATCGTTCCAGAATGCCCATTTGCTTTTCCTCCTGAAAGGTGTATGGTTTTACGGCCCGCTTTCGCGAAGCCGGTTATCCCTTATCCTTGTACTTTTTTGCAAGATCCTCGACTTCCTGATCCCCGAATTTCTCAAGCGGGGTCTTGAGGATCTCTTCGGCGCGCTGCTGTTCGCGTTCGCGCTGCTCGCGGCGCTTTTTCAGGGTGATGAATGCCAGCACCGCGACTACAACCACCGCGACGCACACCGCCACCGGAACGATGGGCGATTTTGTCACGCTCATGATGCGCTCGCCCGTGTCCGCAAAGGCGTTCGAGAAGATCTCCTCCTCGCTGATGGACATATCGCTGTAATACCGGTCGAGGTAGTCGGCCAGGATGCCGACGGCCTCGTCGTCCATCACGGTCTTGGCCTGGCTGCCCACGGTGTAGCCGCAGTTGAACGAGCCGTAGCCGTCGTCGCAGAACACCAGCAGGAAGTGGCCCTCGTCGCGGAACAGTTCCTCGTACAGGCTTTCCGCCTGCCGGGTCAGCTCGTCGATCGAGGTGGTCGTGCCGTTGGGCAGGATGTACAGGTAAGGCTGCACGCCGGTCTCCTGATAAAACGCCCGCATGCCGCTTTCCAGCGTGCCGGGGCTGCGGATCCAGCTGCCGTCCGCGTCGGTGTAATAGGCGGTCTCCTGTACGGCGGATGCAGGGAGCTTTTCGCGTTCCATGGTGGATTTGGCAATGCTGCCGCCCGAGGAAAAACCGCCGTTCGTGACAAACATCACACCCGCCAGCAGGAACACCGCGATCAGCACGACGATCACGGTCATGCCGCCGGAGCCGCCGCCATTGCCGCCGTCCCCATTGTTTCCGCCGCCCCCGCCGCCGTAATACCGGCGCGAGTTGTTGATGAAGATCGGCCCGGTGCGGAATCCGCCGCGGAAACCGCCGTGATAGCCGCCGTAGTGGCCGCCGCCGCTGCGCCCGCCGCCGAAGCCGCCGGAAAAGCCGCCCGACGAGCGTCCGCCGCCGGAAAAGCCGCCGCCTCCGCCACCGCCGCCTGATCTGCCCATGCTGCCGTCCTCCTTATTTGCCTTTCGTACAGCTCGCGCGCAGCTGGTTGATGACGTCGCTGCGCGTAATGATGCCGCAGAACATGCCGCGCCCATCGGTCACGGGCACAAAGTTCTGTACTGCCACCAAGTCTACCATATCCTCCATGCGCGCGTCAATGGTAACCGAGCGGTGCCGCACGCGCCGCTCGACCTGCCCGACGGTCATCCGGTCGAGCTGCTCGGGGGTATGGTACAGCAGCAGGCGCAGGAAATCGCCCTCTGTGATCGTGCCGACATATTTCCCTTTGGGGCTGATCACCGGGACGGCGGTAAACCCGCTTTTCATCATATCGTCCAGCGCCTGCCGTACGGGGCAGTCGTCTACCAGGTAAGAGACGTCCACTTTGGGTTTAAGGAAGAATGAAATGTTCATCGCATCGCCCTCCTTGCTGTTTCTATCTTATTGTACGATGCTGCGCGGCATGGGTCAACTGGTTTCCGTCAATGCTTACAATTTATTAACAAATTACCATCCTTTAATTGTAAAACTTGACGATCGGGCCGCGCGGTTTCCAAAAAAAGTTTTGGATGGGCTTGACTTGTTTTCTTTTAACTGCTAATATGTAAAAGCGTAGAGGGCTTAACCTGCCCTTTGCATATGCTTCATGCAGAATTTTTATTGCAAAGAAGGGGTTATTATGAAAAAGAGATTACTCGCCGCCCTGATGGCAGGCGCAATGGCGCTTTCGATGACCGCGTGCGGCGGCAGCTCCAGCGGGGAAGAGACCCAGGGCAGCGGCGACGACAGCACCGCGACCGCGGGCAGCTACGAAGTCGGCGTTGTCCAGCTTGTCCAGCACGAGGCGCTCGACGCTGCGACCCAGGGCTTTAAGGACAAACTTGAGGAGCTGATTCAGGCGGACGGCGGGACGGTTGATATCCAGGTCAACAACGCGTCCGGCGATTCGGCCAACTGCACGACCATTGCCAACGACTATATCTCTTCGGGCGTTGACCTGATCATGGCAAACGGCACTGCCGCGCTCCAGGCTGCGCAGGCAGGCACCGTGGATATCCCGATCCTCGGCACCTCGATCACCGACTACGGCACTGCGCTCGGTATCGATGACTGGACCGGTACGACCGGCACCAACATCTCCGGCACGACCGACCTTGCGCCGCTCGACGGCCAGGCCGAAATGCTTCAGGAGCTGTTCCAGGATGCTGCCAATGTCGGCCTGCTGTTCTGCTCGGCGGAGCCGAACTCCCGCTACCAGATTGACACCATCAAGCCGATCCTCGAGGGGATGGGCTACACCTGCACGGAGTATGCGTTCACTGACTCGAACGACGTAGCGTCTGTTGCGCAGAACGCGGCGTCGAACAGCGACGTCATCTATATCCCGACCGACAACACCGCCGCTTCCTGCACGGAAGCGATTGCGAACGTCGTGATCCCGGCGGGCGTGCCGGTTATCGCGGGCGAGCAGGGCATCTGCTCGGGCTGCGGCGTGGCGACCCTGTCTATCGACTACTACGAGCTGGGCGAGATCACGGCCGAGATGGCGTATGAGATCCTGGTAAACGATGCGAACCCGGGCGAGATGGAAGTCCAGTCCGCGCCGAACTTCACCGAGATGTACAACGCTGCCAATGCGGAGACGCTGGGCGTTACCATCCCGGAGGGTTATGAGGCCATCGAGGGCTGAGCGGTAAGCAAATACTGTGTTCAAAAAAGCGGAAAAGGTTTGCCTTTTCCGCTTTTTTTTGCTATACTATTTAAGTGCTTTCGCACTTTATCAGATTATATATTTTATTGGGGGCATGAAAGTGGAATTCTTCTCCGACCTGTTGTCCGCGCTGCCCGGCGCGGTAGCGCAGGGACTGATCTGGGGCCTGATGGCAATCGGCGTATTCATCACCTTCCGCGTGCTCGACCTGGCCGACCTGACCGTGGACGGCACCATGGCCACGGGCGGCGCGGTCTGCATCGTCCTGATGACCAACGGCGTCAACGTCTGGGTGGCGCTGCTGTGCGCGTTTATCGCAGGCATGCTGGCGGGGCTGGTTACGGGTATCCTGCATACATTTATGGGCATACCGGCAATCCTGGCCGGTATTTTGACGCAGCTTGCATTGTTTTCCATCAACCTGCGCATCATGGACAGGAAGGCCAATGTGGCGATCAACCCGAATAACTACGACCTGCTGGTTTCGCTGCGCAACGTCAAGCAGATGACCATTGAAAACCCGATCTTTGTGGCCGCGGTGTTCACGGTGATCATCATTGCGCTTCTGTACTGGTTCTTCGGCACTTCGCTCGGCTGTTCCATCCGCGCGACCGGCGCAAACCCGAACATGAGCCGCGCGCAGGGCATCAACGTCAATTTCAACAAGGTGCTCGGCCTGATGATCTCGAACGGCCTTGTCGCGCTGTCCAGCGCGCTGTACTGCCAGTACCAGGGCTTTGCGGACGTCAACGCCGGCCGCGGCGCGATCGTCATCGGCCTTGCAGCGGTCATCATCGGCGAGGTCATTTTCAGCCGCATTTTCCGCAACTTTGCGCTGCGCCTGCTGGGCGTGGCCTTCGGCGCGGTGATTTACTATGTGGTCATCCAGATCGTGCTGACGGCAGGCCTGGACACCAACGACCTCAAGCTGATCACGGCGGCGGTCGTTGCCGTATTCCTTGCCATCCCGTACTGGAAGGGCAAGTATTTTAACAAGCCTGCAAAGAAGGGGGCGGACAAGAATGCTTGAACTCAAGGGGATTTATAAGACCTTTAACGCGGGCACGGTCAACGAAAAGCGCGCCATCGACGGCCTTGACCTGACGCTGGAAAACGGCGACTTCGTCACGGTGATCGGCGGCAACGGCGCGGGCAAATCGACCATGCTCAACCTGATTGCGGGCGTGTTCCCGGTGGACGCGGGCCTGATCCGCCTGAACGGCTTCAACCTGACAAACCTGCCCGAACACAAGCGCGCGCGCTTCCTCGGCCGCGTGTTCCAGGATCCCATGATGGGTACTGCGGCGACCATGGGCATTGAGGAAAACCTCGCGCTGGCCTACCGGCGCGGCAAGAGCCGCGGCCTGGGCCACGGCATCACGAACGAGGAGCGGGGGCTTTACCGCGAAAAGCTCGCCACGCTCGGCCTCGGGCTGGAGGATCGGATGACCAGCAAGGTCGGCCTGCTTTCGGGCGGCCAGCGCCAGGCGCTGACCCTGCTCATGGCGACGCTCCAGAAGCCCGACCTGCTCCTGCTCGACGAGCACACCGCTGCGCTTGATCCCAAGACTGCGGACAAGGTGCTCCAGATCACGGAGGAGATCGTCGCGCGGGACAACCTGACCACCCTGATGGTCACGCACAACATGAAAAATGCCATCCAGTACGGCAACCGCCTGATCATGATGGACGCAGGCAAGGTCATCGTCGACATCCGCGGGGAGGAGAAGAAAAACCTCACCGTGCGCGACCTGCTCGAGAAGTTCAACATCGAGAACGACCGCATGCTGCTGAGCGAATAAAATGCAACAGAAAAAGGACGCTGTGAAGCGTCCTTTTTTGTTGCAGCGGGTACAGATCGCGGCTCCGTCAGCCCAGAATGCCGAGGTGCTCGAGCAGGATCTTGAGCCCCATCAGGATGAGCACCACGCCGCCGAACAGCTCGGCGCGGGATTTGTACTTTGCGCCGAACACGTTGCCGACCTTGACGCCGATGCACGACAGCACAAAGGTCGTCACGCCGATGAAGCACACCGCGGGCACGATGCTGACCTGCAAAAACGCGAACGTGACGCCGACCGCCAGCGCGTCGATGCTGGTCGCGACCGCGAGCGGCAGCATGGTGGCGAAGGAAAAGGAATCGCTCAAATTTTCCTCATCCGTGTCGCGCGACTCGCGGATCATGTTGCCGCCGATCAGCGCCAGCAGCACAAACGCGATCCAGTGGTCCACGCTTGTGATCAGCGACTGGAACTGCACGCCGAGCAGGAAGCCGATCAGCGGCATCAGCGCCTGGAAACCGCCGAAGTACGCGCCCGTGATCACTGCGTGCCGCGGCCGCAGCGTGCGCACGCTCAGCCCCTTGCAGACTGCTACCGCAAACGCATCCATCGACAGCCCCACGGCAATGATAAACAACTCCAATAAACCCATTTCCTGTCCTCCCAATTTTGTCAGCCTGCGGCAGAAAAGCATAAAAAAACAAGACCCATCTGCCGCGTAAACAGATAAGTCTCGTCATTTCATGCAAAACCAGGGGAGCGTCCTCCCCAGTATGTTGGCCCTGCCGCGCAGATGGAACATAATCTGCGCCGACTACTCCCTTATTGTGCTATATCATACCATACGCAGAAGGTGAAGTCAATATGGCAGGAAGGCAGGCTTTTCAGAATATGGATTGCATTGGGAAAACAGAAGTGCTATAATAAAAACACCGGCAGGGTATATACTGCCGCCTGCAGCCCAGATGCACAGCGTAATAAAATGAGCGGCAGGAAGCCGCCGGAGATGGCAGAAGCCATGGGACGGTGCGGAAGGGGAAAGCGCGGCGCACGATACCCGGATGACATAAGGGATAACATATCATACTAAGGGATACCAGGAAGGTATTTGCAGTCAGAAGACGGCGGATACCTTCTTTTTTTGACCTTTTTTCAATGGGAGGAATGGGAATGACACTGGAAAACTGGTTTGCGGCCGTCCCGCGGGCGGCGGTGGCCTTCTCGGGCGGCACGGATTCCGCCCTGGTGCTGTGGGCGGCGAAGCAGTATGGCTGCGACGTGCGCTCCTATTATGTAAAAACCGCGTTCCAGCCCGCGTTTGAGCTGGAAGACGCCGAAAAGCTGACGGCACAGCTCGGCATGCCGATGACGGTGGTGGAGAAGGACATCCTGTCCGTGCCGGAGGCGGCCGCGAACGGCCCCGGACGGTGCTACTACTGCAAGCGGGCGCTGTTCACCGCGCTGTGGGAGGCCGCGCGGCGGGACGGGTATGCCGTACTGCTCGATGGCACAAACGCCTCGGACGACGCGGGGGACCGCCCGGGCATGCAGGCGCTGCGCGAGCTGGGGGTGCGCTCGCCCCTGCGCGAATGCGGCATGACCAAGGCCGCCGTGCGGCAGATGTCCCGCGAAGCGGGGCTGTTTACCTGGGACAAACCCGCTTATGCCTGCCTTGCCACCCGCATCCCGACTGGTACCGCCATTCACGCAGCAGATTTGGAAAGAGTCGAACGGGCGGAAGGCGCGCTTGCCGCGCTGGGGTTCCGGGACTTCCGGGTGCGCCTGCTGGACGGGAACGCGCGCATCCAGGTGACGGAAAAGCAGCTTGCGCTGGCATTGGAACAGCGGCAGCGGGTGCTGGACGCACTGAAACCGCTGTTCCCGACGGTGCTGCTCGATCTGGAAACACGGACGGGCTGAGGAGGAAAACATGGATAACAAACAGGACATTTTAGCGCTGCTCCGCCGGGTGGCGGACGGCGCGGTCAAACCCGAGGACGCGCTGCTCGAGCTGAAGGAAGCGCCTTTTGAAGACCTGGGCTATGCCAAGGTGGATTTCCACCGCAGCGTGCGGCAGGGCGCGGCGGAGGTCATTTACGGCGCGGGCAAGACGCCTGAGCAGATCGCGGGCATTGCCGCGGCCATGGGCGCGCGCGGCTGCCGCAACGTGCTCATCACCCGCATGGGGCAGGAGGCGGCGGAGCAGGTCGCGCAGTCGGTGCCGATGGACTACCACCCCATCCCCAGGCTGGGCATCGCCTTTCCCGGCGAGCGGGCGCAGCGCGGCAATATCGTCGTCGCCACCGGCGGCACGAGCGACATGTCGGTCGCGGAGGAAGCCGCCCTCACCGCCGAGGCGATGGGCAACAGGGTCACGCGGCTGTACGACGTGGGCGTGGCGGGGCTGCACCGGCTGCTGTCCAATCTGGACGTGCTCATGCGCGCGCGGTGCGTGGTGGCGGTCGCGGGCATGGAAGGGGCGCTTGCCTCGGTGATCGGCGGGCTGGTGGACTGCCCGGTGGTCGCGGTACCAACCAGCGTGGGCTACGGCGCGAGCTTTGGCGGCCTGTCCGCGCTGCTCAGCATGCTCAATTCGTGCGCGTCCGGGTGCAGCGTGGTCAATATCGACAACGGCTTCGGCGCGGGCTATCTCGCCAGCATGATAAACCAGATGGAAGGTTTGGAGGAAGAACAATGAAAATACTTTATATCGAATGCAACATGGGCGCGGCGGGCGATATGCTGATGGGTGCGCTGTATGAGCTGCTCGAGGACAAGCAGGGCTTTCTGGACACCATGAACGGCCTTGGCCTGCCGGGGGTGCATCTGGAAGCGCAGAAGGCCGCGACCTGCGGCATCGCGGGCACGCACATGGCGGTGACCGTGCACGGCGAAGAGGAGCACGAGCCGGAGCACGACCATCATCATGACCATGACCACGAACAGGAACACGGGCACGACCATGACCACGACCACGAGCACGGTCATGCTCATGAACACACCCACAACCATACACATGAACATGCGCACGGCCATGAACATGCGCATGAGCATACCCACCATCACCATCACGCCACGCCCGGCCATATCGCGGAGATCATCGACGGGCTGGCGCTGCCCGAGGCTGTCAAAACCCACGCCCGCGCGGTCTATGACGCCATTGCGCAGGCGGAAGCCAGGGCGCACGGCTGTCCGGTGGGCGACGTGCATTACCACGAGGTCGGCGCGCTGGACGCGGTCGCGGACGTGACCGGCGTGTGCTACGCGCTGAACCTGCTCGCGCCCGAGCAGGTTGTCGTTTCGCCCATCCATGTGGGCAGCGGCACGGTGCGCTGTGCGCACGGCGTGATGCCCGTGCCCGCCCCGGCGACCGCGAACCTGCTGGAGGGCGTGCCGGTATACGGCGGGGCGGTGCAGGGCGAGCTGTGCACGCCCACCGGCGCGGCGCTGCTGACCCATTTCGCGGACCGCTTCGGCCCCATGCCGGTCATGCGCACGCAGGGCGTGGGCATCGGCATCGGCACCAAGGCCTTTGAGCAGGCAAACTGCGTGCGCGCCTTCCTCGGCGAGACCGAGGAGCGGGGCAATGGCGAAATTACCGAGCTTGTCTGCAACATCGACGACATGACGCCGGAAGCGCTGGCGTTTGCCTGCGCGCGGCTGCTCGAACTGGGCGCGCTGGACGTATACACCACCCCGGGTACGATGAAAAAGGGCCGCCCCGGGCATGTGCTGACCGTGCTGTGCGGGCCGGAGCGGGAAGCGGATATGGCGCGGCATATCCTGGCGGAAACCACGACCAACGGCCTGCGCGTGCGCCGCTGCGGCAAGTATTATCTGGAGCCTTCGTTTGACAGGGTGCAGACCCCGTGGGGCGAGGTGCGGGTCAAGCGTGCGGCGGGATTCGGCGTGACCCATGTCAAGCCCGAATATGCGGATGTTGCGGCGATTGCCGAGCAGCAGGGCATCCCGTATCAGCGCGTGATTGAGGAGATCGAACGAAATGGCTGATCTCGTGCGAAAAGGGAAGCGGCGGCTCGCCCTGCTGCTGTGCGCGGCTGTGGCGGTGGGCGCGCTTACGGGCTGCGGCGGCGGTGCGGCCGGGCAAGGCGCGCAGGAGCAGCCCGCGGCGCAGACCGATACCGTGGTCGTGGCGATGGGGCCGACCTCCGAGCCGGAGGCGGGCTTTGACCCGGCGTTCGGCTGGGGCGCGGGCGAGCATGTCCACGAGCCGCTCATCCAGTCCACGCTCACGGTCACCAACACCGACCTGACCATCGGCTATGACCTCGCAACCGGTTATTCGGCCAGTGAGGACGGCCTGACGTGGACGGTAACCATCCGGGACGACGCGTATTTCACCGACGGCGAGCAGCTGACCGCAGAGGACGTGGCGTTTACCTACAACACGGTCAAGGCGAGCAGCTCGGTCAACGATTTCACTATGCTGGACTACGCGGAAGCCGCGGACGATACCACGGTGGTGTTCCACATGACGCGGCCGTTTTCCATCTGGCCGTACACCATGGCGGTCGTGGGCATCGTGCCCGAACACGCCTATGACAGCGCGACCTACGGCGCGAACCCGATCGGCTCCGGGCGGTATATGCTCGAGCAGTGGGACCGCGGCCAGCAGGTCATCCTGACCGCCAACCCGGACTACTATGGGGAGGCGCCCGAGATGCAGCGCGTCGTCATCCTGTTCATGGAGGAGGACGCGGCCTTCCTCGCCGCGCAGGCGGGGCAGGTCGACGTGGCCTATACGTCTGCGACATACTCGAACGAGACGGTCGAGGGGTACAGCCTTGCGTCCTATGCCAGCGTGGACAACCGCGGCATCAATCTGCCTGCCGTCCCGGCGGGCACGGACAGCGAAGGCCGCGCGGCCGGCAACGATTTTACCGCCGATGTGCTGGTGCGCCGCGCCATCAACATTGGCATCGACCGGCAGGAGATGATCGACAACGTGCTAAACGGCTACGGCACGCCTGCGTACAGCATCTGCGACCAGCTTCCGTGGTACAACGAGGCCTCTGAAGTGGAATATGACCCGGAAGCGGCGGCCGCCCTGCTGGACGAGGCGGGCTGGACTATGGGCGAGGACGGCGTGCGCACAAAAGACGGCATGCGCGCTGAACTGAACCTGCTGTATTCCAACGGCGACTCGGTGCGGCAGGCGCTCGCCGCCGACCTGGCCAACCAGCTGGGCGAGCTCGGCATCGCCTGCACAATCGAGGGCGTGGGCTGGGATACGGCCTATGACCGGGCGCTGTCCGAGCCGCTCCTGTGGGGCTGGGGCGCGCATACGCCCATGGAGCTGTATAACATCTACCGCACCATCGGGGACAGCGGCTCCGCCCAGTATTCGCCCTATTCCAACGAGACGGTGGACAGCTATATGGATGAGGCGCTTGCGAGCGCCGACCTTGAGCAGTCCTATGAACTGTGGCGCAAAGCGCAGTGGGACGGCACGACCGGCGTGACGCAGGACGGCGACATCCCGTGGGTGTGGCTGGTCAACGTCAGCCACCTGTACTGGGTGCGCGACGGCCTGCAGATCGCCGGGCAGAAGATCCATCCGCACGGGCACGGCTGGTCGATCGTCAACAATGTGGACCAGTGGAGCTGGTCATAATGTGATTCTGAGGGGAAAGGACGGGAACGCATGAAGCACCGCCTGCAATTTGCGGCAAAAAAGCTGCTGCGCATGGCGCTATTGCTGCTCGGGGTGAGCATCGTGACCTTTGCGCTCATGGCCGCGTCGCCGCTCGACCCGCTGCAAACCAATGTCGGGCAGGTGGCGCTTGGCTCGATGAGCGAGGAACAGGTCGCGCAGCTTAAGGCCTATTGGGGCGTGGATACCCCGCCCGCAGAGCGCTACCTCGGCTGGCTGGGCAGCGTGCTGCACGGCGACTTCGGCGTGTCGCTTTTGTACCGCCAGCCGGTTTTACAGATCATCGCGGCGCGCCTGCAAAGCTCCCTGTGGCTGCTGCTCGCGGCGTGGGTGATTTCGGGCGTGCTGGGCACGGCGCTCGGCGTGGTGGCCGGGTACTGGCGGGGCAGGTGGCCGGACAAGCTGGTGCGCGGCTACTGCTTTGTGATCTCCAGCACCCCGGCCTTCTGGCTGGCGCTGCTGCTGCTGATGGTGTTCTCGGTCTGGCTGGGCTGGTTCCCGATCGGGCTGTCCGTGCCGATCGGCATGGACGCGGCAAGCGTCGGCATCGCGGACCGCCTGTATCATGCCGTCCTGCCCGCGCTGACGCTCAGCATCACGGGCGTGGCGAACATCGCCCTGCACACCCGCGAGAAGATGGTGGACGTGCTGGAAAGCGACTACGTCCTGTTCGCCCGCGCGCGGGGCGAATCCGGGCTTGCGATTGCGCTGCGGCACGGGCTGCGCAACGTGGCCCTGCCCGCCATCACCTTGCAGTTCGGCTCGATCAGCGAGATCATCGGCGGTTCGGTGCTGGTCGAGCAGGTGTTTTCCTACCCCGGTCTGGGGCAGGCGGCGGTGACCGCAGGGCTTGGCAGCGACCTGCCGCTGCTGCTCGGCATCACGCTCATCACCTCTGCGATTGTGTTCGGCGGCAATCTGGTTGCCGACCTGCTGTACGGCGCGGTAGACCCGCGCATCAGGAGGGGGGCGGCGCGCGGATGAAACGTCTCAACCGGCGGCAGGGCATGGTGCTCCTGCTGGTTTGCGCGGCCGTCCTGCTCGCGGCGGTGACGGTGGCGGGCATTCTGCTCGAGCCGCGCGCGATGCAGGCCGACTTTTCGCGGACAAACCGCACGCCCTGCGCGGAATACCCCTTCGGCACGGACTGGATGGGGCGGGATATGCTCGCGCGCACGCTGGCGGGCCTGTCGCTCAGCATCCGCATCGGCCTGCTGACCGCCGCGGCCAGCGCGCTGATCGCGCTCGTGCTCGGCATCGCGGCGGCAACGCTCGGCCGCAAAGCGGACGCGGCGGTGTCATACTGCATCGATATGATCATGGGCATTCCGCATATCCTGCTGGTCATGCTGATCTCGATCGCGTGCGGGCGCGGCTTTACCGGCGTGGTGGCGGGCGTGGCGCTCAGCCACTGGACCAGCCTCGCGCGCGTCATCCGCGGCGAGGTCATGCAGCTGCGGCAGGCGCCGTACATCCTTGTTGCGCGCAAACTCGGCGTGCCGCAGGGGAAGATCATTCGGAAGCACCTGCTGCCGCACCTGCTGCCGCAGTTTCTGACCGGGCTGATCCTGCTGTTCCCGCACGCCATCCTGCACGAGGCCAGCGTGACCTTTCTGGGCTTCGGCCTGCCCTCGGAGCAGCCAGCGATCGGCGTGATCCTGTCCGAGAGCATGCAGTATCTGACGACCGGACGCTGGTGGCTGGCGCTGTTCCCGGGGCTTATGCTGATACTGGTGGTCGTGCTGTTCGCGGTATCGGGCGAGCAGGTGCGCCGCCTGCTCGACCCTGCGAGCGTACATGAGTAAGGAGGAAGCAATGGAGCCGGTTTTGCAGATCAAAGGGATATCGATCTCGTTTACCCAATACAGCGGTGGCCTGCAGCAGCGGACACTGCCCGTTATCCGCGACCTGTCCCTGACCGTTCGGCCGGGGCAGGTGGTGGCGGTCGTGGGCGCGAGCGGCTCGGGAAAAAGCCTGCTCGCGCACGGCATACTGAGGCTTCTGCCGTACAACAGCCGCATGGAAGGCGAAATTTTATACGAGGGCGCGCCGCTGACCGCCAAACGCGCTGCTAAACTGCGCGGCAAGGAGATCGCGCTGGTGCCGCAGGGCGTGACCTACCTCGACCCGCTGATGAAGGTAGGCGCGCAGCTGTGCCGGGGACGCAGGGACGAGCAGACAAAGGCGCGCTACCGCGCCGCGCTTCAGCGGTACGGCCTTGGGCCGGAGACCGAGGATCTCTATCCCTTCGAGCTGTCCGGCGGCATGGCGCGGCGGGTGCTGATCGCGTCCGCGGTCGCGGAGCAGCCCCGGCTCATCATCGCGGACGAGCCGACCCCCGGGCTGGACGCCCGCGCGGCCGCGCGTATCCTCGGGCATTTCAAAGAGCTTGCCGAGGAGGGCGCGGGCGTGCTGCTCATCACGCATGATCTGGAGCTTGCGCTGACGATTGCGGACCGTGTGACGGTGTTTTACGCCGGGGAGACCATGGAGGAAGCCGCGGCGGCGGATTTCCGTGACCCCGCGCGGCTGCGGCACCCGTTCACCCGCGCGCTGTGGAATGCCGCGCCGGGCAACGGCTTCCGGCCGCTCGCGGGCAGCCAGCCCTACCCGGGCACGGTGACAAAGGGCTGCCCCTTTGCCGCCCAGTGTGGGAGGTGCCGGGCGGACTGCACCGCGATGGAGACCATCCCGTTGCGCCCCCTGCGCGGCGGCATGGTGCGCTGCCTGCACCCGGATGCAAAGGAGGAAGAAACGTGAAGCTGGAAGCGCGGGAAGTCACATTCCGTTATCCCGGGAAGCGCAAGCACCCGGTTTTGCAGGGCGTCAGCCTGTCCATCGCGCCCGGTGAGCGCGTGGGGCTGAGGGCGCCCAGCGGCAGTGGAAAAACCACGCTCTGCCGCCTGCTGGCGGGCTATGAAAAGCCGCAGCAGGGCGAGATCCTGCTGGACGGCAGGCCGCTGCGGGACTATCGCGGTGTGTGCCCGGTGCAGATGGTGTGGCAGCACCCGGAAACCGTGGTGGACCCGCTACTGCGGCTGGGGGATACGCTGGCCGAGGCAGGCGCGGTG
>DXIC01000099.1 GCA_019113065.1 Candidatus Agathobaculum stercoravium | reverse complement strand
TTTCATCGTCCCATCCGTAGTTTGTATACAGCCCGTAGCAGACGGCGTCCGGCTCGGTATGCATCCGCTCCCTGTACGCATCCGTTCCCATCAACCGCTCCCACAGCCCGCCGATCTTGTCCGGGCAGGCCGGGTCGGCGTTCCCGGTGCGTATTTTCAGCCCGGCAACCTTTTTTGCAGGCAGGGTCACCACTTCATATTGCAGCATTGCTTTCATCCTTTCGGTTTTGATGGCCCCATTGTACCGCCCGATACCGGACAGCGCCCGTCCGCATTTCGATAGAGTGCCGCGATTTTTTCCGCTTCCGCGGCAACATGGCGGCGCAGCGCAGGCGGATGCAGGATCTCCGCGTGCGAGCCATAGGACAGTAGATAGCCTGCGCCCCACGCCCCGACCGGCCACTCGGCCTGTACGATCAGCGAGCCGTCCGGCTGGGGCGTGATATTTGCGCGGTCAAACTCGTCATACACGCGGAACGCCACGACAGACGAAAACCGCACCACGATCCGCGTTGTCGGGACGGCTACCGCGCCCGCCCCATCGAGCGCGGGCAGCGGGCTGTGCGGCACAAACTGCTCATCCAGCAGGCTGACATGCTCCATGCGGGACAGCTTGAAGGTGCGGAACGCCTTTTTCTCCCGGCACCACGCCTGCAAATACCAGGAAATCCCCTTGAACCGCAGTTTGGCAGGCTCCACCGTGCGCCGGGCGGCCTGCCCGTTCTGCCCGCAGTAGTCGAAGGCCAGCACACGCTGCTCCAAAATCGCTGCCTTGAGCAAGGAGAACAGCGCGCGCCGCTCCCCGGTGTCGCCCCAATCGGAAAAATCCGCATCGATCCAGTCCACCGCCTCGCGGCGGAACAGCGCGGACAGCCGCGTCAGCAGCGCGCCGTCCCGTTCCGCACCGGTAGCGCGCAGGCTTTGCAGGGCATACAGGATCTCGTCCTGTTCGCGGGCGCTGAGCAGGGATTTGGACAGCACAAACCCGTCCAGCAGCCGCACGCCGCCCCGCCGCCCGCGTGCGGCGTAAACCGGCACGCCGGCAGCGGAAAGCGCATCGATGTCGCGCCGGACGGTGCGTTCGGAAACCTCCAGCCGGGCGGCCAGTTCGCCGACTGTCGCCCCGCCGCGTTCGAGCAGGATGTATAAAATTTCAAACAGACGTCCGCTTTGCATGCGCTCGCCCCCTTTCTTCCAGTATACCATAAAATCCGGCCAAAGCATGTCCGGATTTACCGCTCATATCCCCGCCCCCTGCCGCATATGGTATTAACAGGCGAAAGGAGGCGGCAAACATGACAGGAAGACGGCCGGCGCGCCGGCAGCCGGGCAGCGGGAAGGGGCTGCTGCTCGTGGTGGCGCTTGTCCTGATCGCGGGGATCGTCCGGTATGCCGACACCCCGCTGGTAACCGCCGCGCGGGACAAAGCGGCGGAGGTGCTCGCGGGCGCGCCCGGCGTGGACAAAGTACTTGCCGTGTTCGGCGGGGACAGCACTGCAAGCGAGGTATTCGGCACACAGCCAACGGACAGCGGCACGGATGACGGTTACGCCGCGTCCTCTGGCGGCGCGGACGATATCCTCGGCCGGGAAAAGACGCTGTTCCCCGACACGGTGGACGAAACCGTCTATCCCATGGAGTTTGAGCACGTCCTGCCCACCGAAGGCACGCTGACCTCGGCTTTCGGCAGCCGCCTCAGCCCGACGACCGGGCAGCCCGGCTTCCACTATGGCCTGGATATTGCCGCGGACGAGGGCGTTGTGATCGGCGCGTTCGCGGACGGCACGGTGCGAGAGGTCGGCGAGTCGGATTACGGCAACTACCTGATCGTCGACCACGCCGACGGTTTTTCCACCCTGTATGCGCATTGCAGCAGCATTTCCGCTGCGGTCGGCGACGAGGTCAAATGCGGGGAGGAGATCGCGCGGGTCGGCCAGACCGGCAACGCGACCGGCCCACACCTGCATCTCGAGATCTGGAAAGACGGCGCGGCGCTCGACCCGTCAAACTACCTGACCGGCCTGTAAATGCGCGGGCGGATCGAAGTACGGGACGGCTTTGCCGTCCTGCTGGCCGCGCTGTGGTGCGTGGACAGCACCAATGTGCTGCCGCTGTTCCTGCTGGCTGCTGCCGTGCATGAGGCGGGGCACCTGCTGGTGCTGTACCTGTCCGGCGGGCGGGTGTACCGGCTGACGCTCACCTGCTGCGGCGCAGTGCTGCGCTGCGCCCTGCCGGAGGGCCGCTGCGCCCGGGCGGCGGTCTGCCTTGCCGGGCCTGCGGCCAGCTTCGCGCTGACCGCAGCGGCAAATGCGCTCGGCGCCTACCGGCTCGCCGGCGCGAGCGCACTGCTCGGCGCGTTCAACCTGCTGCCCATGCCGCCGCTCGACGGCGGGATGGCGCTCTCCCATCTCGCGGCTGGCCGCTTCCCCGCCGCGCGGCAGGGCATCGCCCTGCTGGCCGTGTCCTGCCTGCTGCTGGCAGGCGTGCGCCTGTGGCAGATGGGCGGCGGCGCGTGGCTACTGCTCACCGGCGCGCTGATCAGCACGCAAACCGTAAAAAACCTTGCCAAAGCTATCGCCCGGTGTTAAGATAAAGATGCAGACACAGGCTTGCTGGAACGGAGGAATTATGTTTCAGATCGGCGACAAAGTCGTTCACCCCCTGCACGGCGCAGGCGTGATCGAGGATATTGTCGAGCGCACCATCGACGGTGTGCCCGCGCAATATTATGCCCTCAAGCTCGCGCTGGACGATACCCAACTTTTCATCCCGACCGATACCTGTGAAAAAGTCGGCGTCCGCCCGATCTGCTCGCGCCGGCAGGCGGAACAGGTCCTCCGGCAGCTCGACGGCATTCAGCGCGGCAAGGATAAAGGCTGGAACCAGCGCTACCGCGAAAATATGCTGCACATCCGCTCGGGTAACCTGCTCGAGGTCGCGCAGGTGATCCGGGATCTTGCCGCGCGTGACAGCGAGCGCGGCCTGTCGACCGGCGAAAAGAAAATGCTGCTCTCGGCGCGGCATATCCTCGAGTCCGAGCTGGCGTTTGCCCTCGATCGAACGCCGCAGTCCATCGCGGAAATCATTGAAAACAAATTATGCTACTGAATAAAAGGCTTTGCAGCGCGCAAAGCCTTTCTTTAAAGGAGAACACATCATGCTGGGAAAACGGAACAAAAAGCGCACGCTGCCCTCAGTGTGCGCGGTGATCGTTGCGGCGGGCTCGTCGCGGCGCATGGGCGGCGAAAACAAGCTGCTGCTCCCGCTCGCGGGCGCGCCCGTGCTGGCGCACACGCTGTCCGCTTTTGAAAAATGCGCGGCCATCCGTGATATTGTGCTGGTCTGCCGCGAACAGGACATCCTGCCCTATACCGAGCTGGCGCGCTCGTTCGGCATTGCCAAGCTGCGCACGGTCACGCGCGGCGGGGACAGCCGTACCGCCTCGGTGCTCGCCGGCATCACTGCCGCGCCCGAGGGCACGGTGCTCGTCGCGGTGCATGACGGCGCGCGGCCGCTGGTGTCCGAAGCGGTCATCACGGAAGCGGTGTATGCTGCCGCGGAATATGGCGCCGCCGCGCCGGTCGTCCCGGTCAAGGACAGCATCAAGCGCATCGAGGACGGGAACATCGCCGCCGACGTGCCGCGCGACACGCTTGCGGCCGTGCAGACGCCGCAGGTGTTCGACCGGACGGTGCTCACCCGCGCGCTCCAAACCGCCGCCCGCGAAAACCGCAGCTTCACGGACGACTGCGCTGCGGTCGAGGCCATGGGACAAGCTGTGCGCGCCACGCACGGCAGCTATGAAAACATCAAGATCACCACGCCCGAGGACATCCTTGTCGCAGAGGCGTTTTTGCAGAAGGAGGAACCCTGACATGCGCATTGGACACGGCTACGACGTACACCGGCTGGTGCCCGGCCGCAAATGCATCATCGGCGGGGTGGACATCCCGCACGAGACCGGGCTGGACGGCCACTCGGACGCGGACGTGCTCACGCACGCGGTCATGGACGCACTGCTCGGCGCGCTCGCGCTGGGCGACATCGGCAAACACTTCCCGGACACCGACCCGCGCTATGCGGGCGCGGACAGCATTGAATTGCTGCGCCATGTCGCAGCGCTTGTGCACGAACAGGGCTACCGGCTCGGCAATCTGGACGCGACCGTGCTCGCGCAGGCGCCCAAGCTCGCGCCGCATATTAGGCGGATGCGCGAAAACCTCGCCGCAGCCATCGGCTGCGAGGTGTCCCGCGTGTCGGTCAAGGCCACGACCGAGGAAGGGCTGGGCTTCACCGGGCAGAAGCAGGGCATCGCGGCGCACTGCATCTGCCTGCTGGAAGAAATCTGAATCACTGCCGCAAAAAAGGCTTTGGAGCCAAACTCCAAAGCCTTTTTCTTTCTTCATCTGGCTGCACGCCAGCGCTTGCTCCCCCGGTTTGGTAACAAAACGGAAAAACATTTCACCTGTGTGTCACAAAATCCGCCCCGCATACGTTATAAAGGATGAACATGTTCTTTCAGGAAGGGGGCGGCAGGATGGACGCCCATACATTGGAGGAGCGCTTTGCCGCAGGCAGCGAGCAGGCGCTTGCCGATGCCATCGCGCTGTACGGCCAGCCGCTTTTGCGCTATTGCCACCATATCCTGTGCGACTACCACGAAGCGCAGGACGCCGTGCAGACCACCTTTATCAAGGCCTATGATAACCGCAAGCGGTTCCGGCCG
Organism: Candidatus Agathobaculum stercoravium; assembly: GCA_019113065.1. GTDB lineage: Bacteria > Bacillota > Clostridia > Oscillospirales > Butyricicoccaceae > Agathobaculum > Agathobaculum stercoravium. The sequence continues at coordinate 8,277 of DXIC01000099.1, read as the reverse complement.
GGTACCAGCCTGAGTGCCTGGTTATACCGCCTTGCCTATACCACCTGTGTGGATATGCTGCGCCGCCGCAAGCACCAGCTGCTCACGCCGCCGCCCGTCGCGTCCGACCCGGACTACATCGGCGAGGATCTGCGCCGCGCCCTCGGGACCCTCTCCCCCGAGCAGCGCGCGCTGGTATACGGCCGCGTGATCGAACAGCGCAGCTTTGACGCGCTCGCCGTAATCTACGGCAAGCCCGCTGCGACCCTGCGCAAACGGTATGAACGCGCGCGCAAAAAACTGGCGCAGGCCCTCGCAGGCACACCTGCAGAAAGGAGGCGGACCGACTATGAATCTCACACCGGATGAGCAACACATCCGTGCAGCGCTCGAGCAGATCGAAACACCCATGTACGACATCACTGCCGCCGTGCATGAGCAGCGCGCCCGGCGCAGCCGCCGCATCCCGCTGCGCAGCCCGCAGCGCATCCTTGCATCTGTGCTCGCGGCCATCCTGCTCACGATGACTGCGGCTGCTGCGGTCATGCAGCTTTCCGGCGGCTGGCATGCGATTTTCGGCCAGGGTGTGGCCGTGCCGGAAGAGATCACCGTCCCGCTGCAAAGCAGCCAGACCGTGGACGGCTGCACCGTGACGCTGGAGGACGCCATTGTGAGCAGCTCCAGTATTGCAGCAATTTTCTCAGTACAGATGGCAGACGGCACCGCGCTCAGGGATCGTGTCGAATTCGGGGATATCCAACTTTCCATCGACGGTTCCGCCTTGCAGACGCCGCACAGCATACAGACCGTCTATGACCAGGAGCACCCCGAAATCCAGTACAGCTATCAGGAATATGAGTACAACGGCCAGACACAGGACAATCCCTCGGAAATCAACCTTACTTTTGTTGTCGGCCCGATATCCCGCATTGAAAACCCGGCGCCGCTGACCGCGCAAATCGACCTGTCTGCACTGTACCAGGCACAGCCGCTTACGCTGACGGAGGAAGGCAGCGATGCCGACCGCGAGGCCGCGTATGCGCAGCAGGATTTTTCCGCGGTCTCGCTGCCGCTTGATTACCGTGCGCCCAATATCCGGTTTGCCGGGATGTCCTTCCGCGGGGATTGCCTGTATCTGGCGCTCTCCTACCCGGAGGACGGCGCTTCGGCGGAGGTCAGCTCGCTGCTCGACACCCGCACCGGGGAAACCATTGCATGCGACTCGGGTGGCAGCTTCGGCCGGTCGGACAGTTCGGTCCGGTTTTACGAGACCGGGTTCCCGGGCATTACCGCAGACGACCTGCCCTATTTGCAGCCGCAGACCAGCTACACCTTCCCGATCCAGCTCACTCACGAGGCGCTGACCTTTTCCTTCAGCACCGAACCGGTTGCCGCCTATGCGCGCGATCTGGACCTGTACCTTGCCGACGGTACCCGCATCAGCCATATTTCGATTTCGCCGATCGGCATCCAGCTCACCGGGACCTATCCCGTCGAAAACGATGACCAGCAGCCGGAAATCTCCGTGATGCTGCGGGACGGTTCCATCATCGGCACCAATGCATGCGCCATTGGCATCACCACCTCGGACGGCGCGGAATATGCCTCCTTTGACGCCACTTATGAATACAAGGCCGGTGACTTCAGCCGGCGGTTCCTCCCGCTGTCCGATATTGCCGCCGTGACGATTGGACAAACAACCATCAGGATAGAAGAGTAGAAAGCCCCGTGGGGGTAAAATAAGGGCCGGATGGTGTGGGGCCGTCCGGCCAACCGTCAGAAACAGCCTGCAAAAATGCAGGCTGTTTTGCATATTGTACAATTTTTATCAATCTTCTTTGTGCATTTAATACAATTCCCTATCAATCATGCAGGTTTTGCTTCCCAAAATGATGAAAAACACAAAAAGCAAGAAAAAGCTCTTTCCTTTCCGGGTTTTTATGCTATAATGGTAACAGAAAAGGATTTTATTGTTTTCTATATCAGGAGGTAATATTATGACCAGAGGTATCCGCGTAAAGAATACGGACGATATCCAGAAGATCAACAAGATCGTCACCAAGTATCCCTATGACATTTGGATCCATGGCAAGAGCGGCATGGTAGACGCCAAGAGCCTGCTCGGCATGTTCCTGCTGTCGCTCAACGAGCCGCTTCAGATCGTGCTCGAGGACGACGTGGACGCAACCGCGCTGTTCAAGGATCTGGCTGACTACCTGGAGATCGACGACGAGTAATCCCGTACATCTATACAGCAAGGGCTGCAAATCCCATAAAAACAGCTCAGGAATTTGATTCCTGAGCTGTTTTTTGCATTTTCATACCCGTTTTTTACAGCATCCATTCATACACCGGGTACGCGCCCGCCGGGACATATCCCAGGGTTTGCGCCAGGTGCGCAGAAACCCCGTTCGCCGCGTCCCACGAGGGATGCAGGCCGCGCGACAGGCAGTCCAGCATCAGCGCCGCAGCGCACGCCCGCGCAAGGCCGCGCCGGCGGTGCGCCGGATGGGTGTCGATCTCGATTTCAATGCCGTCCGGCCAGTCCGCATAGCTGGACGCGCCGCAGACCAGTGCGCCGTCCTGCAAAACGGCATATCCCATGCCATGCGCAGCGTAATTCTCCCACACAGGATACTGCGAAACCAGGTCGCGGCTCCATTCTTCCTGTGCCGCAAGATGGTACAGGCTCTCATCCATCCGCCGCAGCGCATAGCCCCCGGGCAGCGCAGCAGCAAAGTCCCGTAGCCGCGCCCGGTCAAAGCTGTCCTGCTTGCGGAACGCATACCGCACCGAACGCCGCGCCTGCGGATAGGCCCGCTCGATCAGGCTGTCCCAGTCCCGCGTGCGCGGGATCAAAATGGTATACGGCCGCGTCGGTTCCGGCTGCCATGCGGCGACTGCCGCATCCGGCGCACCTGCGAAAAAGCAGAAATCCCCCACGCGCACCTGCGCCGACCGGAAATCTTCATTTGTCACCGCATGCCCCATGCATCCGGACAGGTACGCGTACAGCATGCCTTCCTCCCAGCCGTCCAGCAGGGGCGCGAGCGCCGCCGGGTCTAAAACCGAAACGGTCACAGGATGACCAGCTGCTTGGGCGCTTCGGTCAGATTGATGCAGCCGTCCTTGATCACATACAGCATGTCCTCGATGCGCACGCCGAATTTCCCCGGCAGGTAGATGCCCGGTTCAGCCGTCACGATCGAGCCCGCGGGCAGCGGCGCCTCCCCGCGCGGGCCGGCAGTCGGCGCTTCGTGGATCTCGAGCCCCACGCCGTGGCCGAACCCGTGGCCGAACGCATCTCCATAGCCCGCGTCCTCGATCACCTTACGCCCCGCCGCGTCCACCGCGCGGCCCGTGACGCCCGCCTTGCAGGCCGCAATGCCTGCGAGCTGGGCGTTCAGCACCGTATCGTACACCGCCTGCATCTCGTCGGTCACATGGCCGACCGCGACCGTGCGCGTCATATCCGAGCAGTAGCCGTCCACAATGCAGCCAAAGTCCATGGTGACGAAATCGCCCGCTTCGATCTGCTTTTCGGTCGGCACGCCGTGCGGTTTGGAGCTGTTCGCGCCCGAAACCACGATCGGGTCGAACGACATGTTCTCCGCGCCGTAGTGCAGCATCAGATAGGTCAGGCGCGCCGCGATCTCCTTCTCGGTCACGCCCACCCTGATGTCGTTCAGCACTTCCTCAAGCGCCTGCTCCGCGATGCGCTGCGCGGCGACGATCTTGTGCACCTCGTCGTCCTCCTTGCAGACGCGCAGGCGCTCCACGCCGTCCTCCAGCCGCATAGCAGTCGCGTGCAGGGCAGATGCCCAGGACATGTATTCCGCATAGGTCAGCATCCGGTCCTCGAGCGCGACTTTTTTCACGTCATCCTGTTCGATCAGCTCGTTGATGGCTGCGGTATAGCTTTTGCCGCCGCCGATCTCGCGCACTTCAAAATCCGTGATCGCGGCGCGCGCCGCCTCGACATAGCGGAAATCCGTATAGAACACCGCCTGCTTCGCGGACAGGTAGACCGCACCCGCGGTCGAATGGAACCCGGTCGCATAGCGGCGGCTGATCTCACTCGTCAGCACCAGCGCGTCATACGGCGCTTCCAGCAGCAGCGAACGCAATTCTTCCCGTTTCATCTAAAATCGCCTCACCCAATGATTGCCTTGACCGCATCCACGGCCAGCAGATAGCTGTGTTTGCCAAATCCCGCGATCACGCCCGCGCATACTGGCCCAATGACCGACTTGTGGCGGAACTCCTCGCGCGCATGTACGTTGGACATATGCACCTCCACGCAGGGCAGGCGCACCGCCGCAATCGCATCGCGGATCGCGTAGCTGTAATGCGTATACGCGCCCGCGTTGATGATGATCGCGTCATACCCCTCGCGCGCCGCGTGGATGCGGTCGATGATCGCGCCCTCCGAGTTGGATTGGAATACCGAGCATTCCATGCCCAGCCGTTCGCATTTTGTCACGACCTCGGCATTGATGGCAGCGAGCGTATCCGTACCGTAAATCCCCGGCTCGCGCAGGCCGGTCAGATTGAGGTTGGGTCCGTGGATCAGCATTACCTTTTTCATTTTCCCGTCTCCTTTTCATATAGTTCCATCATGGTCACCGCGTCCTCGGCCTGCGTGCCGGCGGATTCGCAGATAAAGACCGGCGTATAGCCGCGCGCCGCGGTCTCCTGTGCGACCGGCAGGAACTCCGGCCCGTATTCCGTATCGGCAAAGGTCAGGTGGCGTACCTCGCCCTTGGCGTTGTATTCGATATGCGAAAAGTGCGCGTGCATGATGCGGGTGCGCTCGACGCCGATGGTGTTCTCCATCAGGTCGAACAGGCGCCCTACATCCTCTCTGGTGGACATGCCGCCGTCTGTGCGGCAGTTGAGGTGGCCGAAGTCGATGCAGGGCAGCAGGCGGTCGTCCGCCGCGACCAGCTCGCAGACCTCCTCCGCCGAGCCGAGCACACTTTTCTTGCCCATGGTCTCCAGGCAGACCGTGCAGCCGGCCAGATGCGCCTCGTCCAGCGCGCGCAGGATGTTTTTCACGTTCTCATGTGTGTTGCGCATCGCGCGCTCGCGCGTCAGCTTGCCCTGCCCGCCGCAGTGCACCACCATACGCGCAGCGCCCAACGGCACGGCGAGACGCGCGGTCTCCAGCACATAACCGACATTTTTCTCCATCCGCTCGGTCTCTTCGGACGAAAGGTTGATAAAATACGGCGCGTGGATGCTCATCTGGATGCCATGCGCCCTGGCTGCCGCGCCGATTTTCAGCGCGGTATCCTCCCCGCAGCGCACGCCGCGGCCGCACTGGTATTCAAACGCGGTCAGCCCCTTGGCCGCGAGCCACGCGGGCGCGTCCTCACTTTTCTTATACCCTTCCGCGGCAAAGGACTCGGAATTGCCCGCAGGGCCAAACTTTGCTTTATTCATGGCGCGCCCTCGCTTCCATCCGGTGTTTTCCGCGTTCGATAAACCCGCGCTCGATCTGGTAGCGCACGTTCACCCAGAAAAACCGGCGGTCGAGCGTCTGCACATAGCAGGTCAGCGCGCCCACGCGGTTGCCGCCGAACACGTCGGTAAAAATCTGGTCGCCCACGACCGCGATCTGCTCGAGCGGCAGCCCCAGCCGCTCCGCCGCGCGGCGGAAGCCCGCGGAAAAGGGCTTGCCCGCCCGGCTGATGAAATCCGCGCCGAGCGCGCGGCAGAATTTGCCCACGCGCGCCTCGCGGTTGTTGGAAAACACCAGCACTTTCAGCCCCGCGTCATGCAGCGTGCGGATAAACGGCGTCAGCTTATCGGGCGGCAGCGCCGCCTTGTGCGAGGCCATCGTGCCGTCCAGGTCGATCAGCACACCGCGCACGCCGTTCTTTTCCAGCAGCGCCGGGGTAATATCGTAAATCGAGTCGAAAACATAATCGGGAATCAGCTTGCTCATTCATTCACTCCTGCGTTCTCACTTTGGCAGTTGCCACATATAGTGTAATAGAATTTGTCCAAAAAGTCCAGAGCAGCGCCGTACAAGCTGCTCAAGCACAAGGGAGTCGATCATGATGGTATATACGAAAAATCTGGTTCTGGTATGCACCGGCCGCGACGCAGTCCGTGCGGCCAAACAGGGGATGCCCGTGCTGCATCTCTGCCTCAGTATCACGCCCTCGGGCGCTTTGCAGCGCTTGCAGCTGCCCACATCGGACACGCGGTGCCTGCTCGGCCTGTGCGACCCGCCGCAGGGGCTTGTCAGCTGCAACGCAGACCGTCTTGCCGCAGACCTCGTTTTCGAGGCACGGCGCACCGGGGCGCCCGGTGTGTTCGCGGACTTCGAACACGACACCCCGCAGGGCCGCCGCCTGCTCGCGGCGTTTGACCAAGCGCTGCACGAAGCGGACATCCCGTTTTACGTCCCGCTCGGCTGCGGGCGCGCGCTGACGCACGCCGTGCTCACCACGCCGACCGCGCTCTCCGGCGGCAGCCTGACCGCGTACATCTCCTCTTTGCAGGGCATCTACGGCGCGGCGCGCATTGCGGCTTTTTTGCAGCCGGTCTCGCAGGATTTCACCCTGCCCTCCGCCTCCCCGAACGGGAAAACGCTCACGCAGACCGAGCGCGAAAACCTGCTCGCGCGCACCGGCTCGCAGACCTTTTTCTCGCGCGAACTATGCGCCAAATATTTCACCTATACCGACAGCGACGGCCGCGCGCACTTTGTCCTGTTTGACGACCCTTCCACGCTCGAGGCCAAGCTCGCCCAACTCGCGGGCTGCGGCGTGCAGACCGTGTTTGCGCTTTTCCCGGACGCCAAAGGGCTGCTCAATCCGTCGTGATCGGGGCGGTTTTGGCGCGCACAAGGCCGATCAGGTCGGCAGGCGCGCACTCGATCTGGTAGCCGATCTTGCCCGCGGAGACGATCACCGTCGACAGGCCGTTTACACTCTCGTCAAACACGGTCGGGAAGGCCTTTTTCATGCCGACCGGCGAGCAGCCGCCGCGCACATAGCCGGTCAGGCCCAGCAGCTCCTTGACATGCACCATCTCCACCGACTTTTCGCCCGCTGCTTTTGCCGCTTTTTTCAGGTCAAGCTCCTTTGCCACCGGGATGACGAACACATGGTATCCGCCCGACTTGCCGCGCGCGACCAGCGTTTTGAACACCTGCTCCACATTCTGCCCCAAAAGCTGCGCCACCGTTACGCCGTCCACAGCGTCTTTGCCGTGCGGGTATTCGTGCGCGGTGTAAGTGATCTTATGCTGCTCGAGCACACGCATCACATTGGTTTTATCCGAAGCCATTTTTCTCGCTCCCATCTGCATTTTATACAGATATTATATCTTTCTTTTGTGCAATAGGCAAGAAATATCAAAAGGGTTTCTCCAATTGGAGAAACCCTTTTTGCTGTGCCTGTTACTCCAGGCGCGCGACCACAATGCGGATGCGGCCGCCGTCCTCCGTGTCGTCATCGTAATAGCAGGTGATGCTGTAAGAAGCAAAGTTGTTGCGCAGCTCGGTCAGCGACAGCAGGCTGTACCGTGAATTCTGATACAGGTACACTGCGCAGTCGTCTGCAAACAGCCATGTTTCATCGTCCTCGGTCACGCCAAGCTGGTTGATCGAATCCGGGTCCCGGATCTGCTGGAGCGCGCGGACTGCGGAAAGCTGGCCGTTTTCGATCGTCAGGCACGCCGGTCCGTAGGACGCGCCCAGCGTTTTGCCGCTGGTCGTGATGGTCTGCTCCTCCCCGTCCAGCAGATAGGTGTAGCTGCCGGACAGGTTCATGTCCTCCGCCTGCTCGTTTGCGCTCGTGATGATGCCGTATTCGTACAGGTCGCCCGTGAAGTCGCGCAGGATCAGGTCGGTGATCTCCCCGTCCTCGTTGGTCGCATAGTATCGCACATCGGTCGATTCCAGCACCGCGCCGTTCAGGCGGGAATAGTACACGCGTTCTGCGTCCGTGTCATTTACATCCAGGATGCGCACGTCCTTTGCCATCGTGCGGCTGCCGATCGAGTAGCCGGATACCGTGCCGCTGAGCGTGGCGGATTTCAGGATAGAAACATCGGTTTCGGCAGAACCGAAACCGATAGAAACAATGTCGCCCTCGCTGATCGAGGTCTTGGAACAGGGATAGATATAGCTTTCACCATCCATGGCTGTAATGGTAATCGTGCGCGCCGTATAGGTGTTGCCGACCGCGTTGTAATACGTTCCCGTGCCGGTGGCGGTCACCACGCCGGCAACGCTCACCGCGTATTCATCCGCCGGCATGGCCGCGACCACCTTGCCGTCCC
>DXIC01000098.1 GCA_019113065.1 Candidatus Agathobaculum stercoravium | reverse complement strand
AGTGGTACAGTACGCCGTCCTGCGTGTAGTACAGCCCCGCCTCCAGCTCCATATTGCCGCTGTACGGGATTGGGTCGTACTTGTCGCCCGCGTGCTCCTCGTCAATGCGGGTGTACAGGCTCTCCGTCCCTTCTCCCGGCGGGTACTGCTCCTGTATCAGCAGCTCGGGCTGGATCGTCTTGTACAGGTCTGCGTCCTCGCTGCTGCCAGCGCGGAATTTCGTCCCCTGCTGCACGATCTGGCCGATCAGCTCGGCAAATGCCGGGTAATAGCGCCGCATGCGCAGCGCCGTCTGGTCGTCCACCTCGAGCGTCTGCACCTGCTGGCGGATGAGCATGTCCATGACCTCCGTGTCGGTCAATGGGCGGTGACGCTCGGCAGCGGCCTGCTGTGCGGCGGCGTCCTCCATGGCGGTGATTTCGTCGGGTGTCATATCACGATATACGCCGTTTTCAAAGATTTTCATTTAAATCCCCCACACTTTCAGCTGGCTTCCGATCCCAAGCACTCGTGTGCCGGATGCCGCAGACCCATCTCCAATGATAATTCCGCGCATAGGCTGATTGGTAATCCCATCATTTGCGCTAGTTTGCATGCTTGCAGTATTCGCGCTATCCTTCACCTGTGTCCGAATCGAATAAATGGACGACCAGTTTCCGTCTGCACCACGGAAGCAAAAAGCTCGGAATACTTTAGAGTTATCCTTCGGTAATAGCCCTGATACACTTCGTGCAATTGCATAATTGTTCCACGGGGAAACGGCGACTCCCGAAGCTATTGGATACATCGAGCAGCAACCGGAATAATCCTGTGTATTCGTCTCCGTTGCGACAGCGATTAACTCCACAATGACGAAATAATTTGCCGAAAATGCATTATCCCCGGTATCAATCCATCGCACTTCCTGCTCTGTGGTAAGATCATATAGCAGCGGCAGGCCAAAGCCACCGCTCCCACCTGCCCCATCCGCGCCCTTGGGGATCCCCAAATTCAGCAGCGGGTTCTCAGGCGTGCCGGTAATGCTGGCTGTGGCGTCACTGCCTGCATCCAGCGTCGTTACCTCGCCGACCTGGAGGTTTGGCGTTGCGCCGGTCGCGCCGGTTGCTCCTCGTGGAATTGTAAAATTCAGCTTTACCTCGGTATTTGTACCGCTGTTCGTGACAGATGCGTCTGTGCCGGGCTCTCCTGTGGTAGTAGATGCTACTTCAACGGATACCGTCCCGCCAGTGCCTCCTCCACCACTTGGCGTTTTCAGCTCATATCCATCTTCCGTGTCGTTCACCGTCGGAACCTTCCCGGCGTCGCCGGTTGCAGGAGTGGGCAGTACGGGGCCGGATGTCCCGCCGCCTCCGGCTGTATTCCCGACAGACGAAACCATCACATACAGGGCAATATCCTCGTTTGGCTTTGCATCACAGGTAAACGTCAGGCTGTTTGCCGCCTGCGAAACGCATTTCACGCCCGCATTATAATACGCATCTGCGCTGTCCTCGTCCGGAACGGGAATAATCAGCTGTCCGTCCGCATCCGCAGATATGCCGTCAACCATTACCGTCTGGCTGTTACTCGACCAGCCCGACGCTGTCAGCGTCGCTGCAATCGTATCCGCCATCGCAGGCAGCTGACCCTCCGGCACCTTCCCGCTGCTGTCCAGCGTGGCCACGCCGTTTGCTACGCCCTTCTGGCTGCTGGGGATAAAGTCACCGCCCGCGATTGCCTCAGCGTCTGCTGCGGCCTGCTCCGCGCGGTCCGCTGCGCTTTCCGCTGCGTCTTTGCTGTCAAGCGCGCTCCCCGCGTCCTGCGATGCCGCGAGCGCGGAAGCCGCCGCGGCGTCTGCGCTGTCCGAAGCTGCGCCCGCGCTGTTCTCCGCGTTCTGCGCGTCCTGCAATGCCGCAGCCGCAGCTGTCCCGGCCTGCCCGGCGTAGTATTCTGCATTGTCCGTGTCCTCGCCGCTCCGCGTGCCCGTGCCGCCCGCGGCCCAGCTCCTTGCAAGCGTAGCGGAATCTTCTGCCGCCTCCGCCTGTGCTGTCGCCTGTGCGACAATGCCGGCCGTTTCGTCCGCGCGCTGCTGTTCGGCCAGCTCGCGCGCGTCCTCCGCGTCCTCCCGGTCGTCCTCCGCCGCGGCGCGCTGCTGCTCTGCGATCACGCGGCCGCTCTCGGCGCTGACACGCCCCTGCTCTGCGCTCACGCGGCCTGTCTCAGCGGAGGCGCGTCCCTGTTCTGCCTGCACGCGGGCAGTCTCGGCAGAGGCCCGTCCCTGCTCAGCGGAAACACGGGCGTTTTCTGCCTGTGCGCGGGCGGTCTCGGCGCTTGCCCTGCCGTTCTCGGCCTGCACACGCCCCTGCTCCGCGGTCTGGCGGGCGGTCTCGTTCGCCTGCCGCTGCGCTTCGTCCGCAGCCCATTCTGTCGTATCGTCCTCCACATCGCCCAGCATCTCGATCGCGCTGTTCACACTCGGCACGATGATTTCGCTTGCCAGCCGGTCGAAAACGTTCTTGTTCTCGTCCGGCGTGCCGGTCAGTGTGTCTGGCGAGGCAATTACGCCCTTTTCCGCGATCTGCTGCGGCGTAATCTTCAAATCCCTGATGCTCATTTCTTCGCCTCCCCTGCGTCCTCATAATACAGTTCAATCTCATACACGCCGAAGCCCTCGTTCAGCGCGTCCGAAATCAATATAATCTGGATGAGCTTCCACTTCTTGACCTTGACCAGAATCGGGATGACGTTATTGGTCGAGGTCGAAAACGTAAAGCGTGAAAAGTCGATGTCCTCGAAGGTCAGCCGGTCCGCAATCAGGTCCCGGTAATACTTGCCGCTGTCCTTCTCCGTGCGGATGTACACGCCCATCCTGCTGCGCGCATATGCCTTGACGTGCACCGAGCATCCGCGCTTTGGCATGGTCTTAAGCCGCCGCAGCGTGCCCATCGCGTCCAGCTTGGTTGCCCACTCTGCGTGGATTGCCGCGCCGTCGTCGTTGTACGCACGCATCAGCGTCTCATTTTGGCTGGTGACGAAGTCGTCATTGAATTTGCAGATGCGGCCATCCTTTGTCCCAAAATACAGCGTCTGCTCGTGTGGGCACATACAAAACGCCGGTATATTAGTCCAAAAATACCACTCGTACCCGTTATCGCTCCGATCCTGATTGCCGTCCGCGACATAGGCATGCCCGTTCGGCAGCGTGAGCACATACCACCCGCGCCAGCACGCCGCCACCGCGTCCGCAAGCCCGTTCTCCTTGGTCAGCTTGGGGTTGACGCGCCGCGAGCGGCAAAACAGCTGCCGCACCTGCATGTTGTTGTAATAGGTCGTCGTCGGCGCATACACGCCGCGCGGCGATAAGTACAGCGGGTCGTCATTGAGGTTCGCCGCCGAATACGGCGCAATCGCGCCATAGCCCGGCACACCCTCGCGCAGCGGGAACGCCGCCACGTCGTTTACCATCGTACCCGCGTGGTGCCAGATCGTGCCCTCCTGCCGGTTGTCCTTCTTGATAATCAGCAGTTCGCCCTGTGCCTTGACGTAGCACATAATCGGGAAATCGCTCGAGCCGACGATTGAGTAATTGATATCCGGGAAATACGTCGGGTCAGAAAGGCCGCTGAACCACTCGGTCGCCGCGGTATCCTTGTTCCCGCTGACGAACACGCGGTTGCTGCTCCCGTCCATACCGTAAATCGCAAACACCGTGCAGCCGAGGATCTTCTGCCGGTCAGAAGTCGTCTTGGCAAACTTGATTTCGACGTTCGATGTCCCCGCGTTCTCGGGCGCTGTGGGCGCCGTTGCAAAGGTCACCGTGCCCTTTGCCGCGTCGTAGCTCTGCACCGGGATGCTCTCGCCCGTAATGAAGTAGCTTGCCGTCGGGATGACGCCCGTGTCCAGCCCGGTCACGTCGAGCTGGAAGGTCTTCGCCTCCCCGTCCGCAACAAAGCGGTTCCTGCGCCATTTGGACAGCATGTTGACGCTCTCGTACGCCTCCCCGCCGCCTGTGGGCTGCCGCTGGTAGCTGGTCAGCGGGCAATACGCATCGTCGTCCGCGATCTTCTTTGCCGTCGTGCCGTCATACACGATGTACTCCGCACCGGTCAGGATGTAGAGCTTTCCGTTCATGTAAAAGCCCTGGCTCCTGCCGCCGCTCTTGAGTCCGGTCAGCAGCGCCGATTGGCTGCCTGAAATAAACGCGTAATCCGCATCCAGCTTGATCCGGTACAGCGTGCTGCCCGCATGGACAAGGAAGGTGCGGTTTGTCTCGTCCCCGTCGTTTTCAATGGGGAAAATCCCTGCCACTGCCTCGGTGTCCGAAAACTCATGCACCGTTCGCCAGCCCCAGCGCCGTTCGGGCGCGCCGCCCTCGTCCGCGATGATGTTGACCGCGCGCGGGCTGCGGCTGTCGTCGATCTGGCTTTCATCCGTCGAGTAATCCAGCCCGCGGAACTTGTTGTAGCTCTTTGTGCCGCTCTGCACGGCCGCAAAGGAAGGTACTTCAATCGTCCGCGGCATAGGGCATCATCACTCTCCCTGCATACTTCCATTTCATATCATTTCGCTCCGTTTCTTCGTTCCCCGCACGCTAAAATCATGCCACTGGCATGATTTTACGGCTCGCTCGAAAATCGCTCGCCGCCGCGCGAATTCGGATTCGCAGGGCGCATGCGCGCCCATTTTAAGGCTCATCCTCACCCTCCATAATGGCCGGGGCGGCCTCGTCCAGCGCCTGCACAAACTTGTTGTATTCGATCAGGCTTTCCGACTTCTTGTTGTTGTCGTCGCCCATCAGACTGCTTGCCAGCCCATGGACGAGCGCATTCTTCGTGATCCGGTCATCCCAATCGATTACCGTGTCGTCTATCTCGTTCAGCTCCGGCACGGTCTCGACCGGCGGCAAGCCCTTCTGCTCGCGGATCATGTTCTCATACGGCAGCGCCTCCTGCATCAGCCGCTCAAGGAAAAGCGGCGCATACTGGTCAAAATCGCTGTCGCCGCCGAACCGCTCGAACACGATTGCCGCCGCAAGATCAAAAATCCTGCGCACCGTCGTCATGTCGTCCACCTCCTATGGAAAAAGGGGACGGGCTTTCTGCCCGCCCCCTGGCCCTGTATCAGCCTTCGTCCGTGTCCTCGGCAATGTCCGAGGTAAACTTGTCCGCAGCGCCGTAGGCGACAACGCGGATCGTCTGGCCGGTCGTGGTCGTGACCTTGCCGCCGGTCGCAACGATCTGGCGCGACTGCGAGAAGCGCGGGTCGGAACCGTCCAGCGTGTAGTAGATTTCCTTTGCACCTGCCGCGGTGACCGTCGCCTGATGCGTTGCAATCGTCACCGAGCACGCCTGCTTGGTGCCGTTGCCGACCAACGCATACACGCCCTTTGCCAGCGAGCCGATGACGAATGCGTCAAACAGATTGCGCGCCTCGATCAGCGTGCCGGAAATGCCCTGCGGCGAAGTGTTTACCTTCAGCTCGGTGATCTTGTCCGCCTGTACCAGCGCGGACTTGTGCGCGCAGATGAAATGACAGCCGGCAGGCATCAGATCGTCCGGCACCTCGATCACGCGGAAGGTCTTGCACTGGCCGATCTCGCCCTTTCGGACAGCCGGCACGGTCAGCTTCTCGATCTCGGTGAACTGCTTGCTCTCAGCAACCAGGCCGGTAAATGCCGAGGTGGCCCAAACCACGCGCTTTTCAACCGGTACACGACCATTGACGAATGCTGCACGAGCTTTCTCCAGCTCGGCGATCGCGGTGTCCTTGGTCAGCGACGCGCTGGAAGCCAGCTCGGCGATCTTGCCGTTCTGCGCATATACATTGAGCGCGTAGCGGTCTTCAAACGGAATGACAACCTCGCTGTTCTGGTTTTTCACCCATTCGCCGGTTGCCGCGCCGATCGTACGGCTGCGGCTGTTGCCGAGGTCGATCGTACCGGTATAGCTCTTATCCTGCTTCATCTGGTAGCGGTGGACGTTCGGAATGATTTCCTTGGGGTCGCCGTAGCGCGCCGTGCCTTCCCTCTGGTAGTCGTTCAGCGGTACGGTCGTCGGCACATATACCTGCACCGTGTCAACGCCGCTGAATTCCAGGTCGCCGTTGGTATAAGGCTTCACGAAAGAGTCGTGCAGCCACTGCTTTTCCATTTTGCCTGCAAACTTGCTTGCAAGATTGTAAACGGGCATTGTATTCCCTCCTCATAAATTTAAAACTGAAATGCTTTCATGAACTCGGCTTCAAAGCCGCCCGGGTTGTCCGCCCCTGTCAGGCTTCCCGCCGACTGCTGCCGGTTCTGCTGGTCCTTTTTGTTGATCTCGTTCTGCTGCTGCGCCTGCTCGAGCTGGTACTGAAGATGCGCCTCTACGGGCTTCATGCCCTTCTGCTGCACCAGCTCCATCACGCGCGGCGGGATGTCCTCGGGCTTATGTACCTTCGCCATCTGCTCGTAGCGATCCCATTCCGCGATTTCCGCCTTGCGGCGTGCCTCCTGCACAGCCTGATTCGCGCGCTGCTGCACCTGCTGCACGGCGGCCTGCTGCTGTGCGCGCTGCTGCTGCTCGGCCGCGCGCTTCGAGGCAACGCGGCTCTTGGCAATCTCCTGCAAGGCCGCGTCCGGCGTGCCCTCGGGGAACTCGCTTCGCGCCTTCTCAAGCTCGGCGGCGAGCTCCTGCTGCTGCTGCGCCTGCTCGAGCTGGGCGAGGTACTGCGCCCGGGTCATGCCGCTTGCCGCCGCGTACTGATCCAGCACGCGCAGCTCGCGCTCCGCCTTGTGGTCGTAGTTCATGCCCTTCTGGAGCAGCGCCACGGGGTCTGTGCCCAGTGCGCCGCGCAGCTGCTGTATTGCCTCCTGCGGCAGCATGATCTGCTGACCGTTGAAGGTCATCGGCACCAGCTGGGGCGGCTGTTCCTGCCGGATCTCTGCGGGCGGCTCCTGTCCGCCCGGCTGTTTGTTCTCCGGCTGCTCCTGCTGGCCTTCGGGCTGCTGGTTTTCCAGCCCGTCCGCCCCGCCTTCGCCCGGATTCTGCTCTGCGGTCTGCTGGTCTTCCAGACCGTCGCCGAGCAGCCCGGCCTCAAAGTCGGTGCTAAAGTCGCCGTCCATCTGCGTTGTGCTATCGATTCCGCTGGTTTCCCGGATATCGTCCATAGCTATGTACTCCTTTCATTGTGGAGCGCCTGCGCTCCGGCGGGCGCGCCGTCGCCGGCGTGCCCCCGTATCCTTGCCCAGGTAGTGGGGTTCGGGCGTCAAATGGCAACCGCCCGCCGCAGCGCAGGCGCTGCGTTGTTTATTCCTCGTACAAAATTTTCAATCCGTATGCAACCGCAGCATCATGCTCAATTTTGCACCCACGAGCCTTCTCCCAGCCTTTGCAGAAATAGGCCGCATGACACAAGCTCATATTCTCAAGGCTTTTGCCAAAAAGCAAAGAGGAATCTGCACCACGCCGCGCTCCTCCATTTTCTCCTTGCTATACCATTCATCTGTAAACAGCGTATTGACAATCTCATAGCCTGCTGCCTCAAGCGCTTTGATTGCCTTGTTGCGGGTCTCAACGATCTCCTGCTCCGTCTTTCCATTCATGGGCTGCGATAACATTGCTTTCATATAAAAAACCTCTTTCTATTCCTCCGGCGCTGTGACGGACGGGCGAGGGTTCCGCGCCTCGCCCCGCCGCCAACAAAGAAAAAGGATGGTTTCAGGCGGGTGGGTCAATTCCGCCCGTCACAACGCCGGAAAGTCATTACTTTTGTCATTACTTTTTCGCGGTTTTCCTGCGGCACACTGCCTCGCGCATCCTGTCATGCGGGCACTCCCGCACCAGCTCCGCGCGGCGCATTGCGCTCTCGCAGAATCCGTAGCGGTTCAGCATCGGGCAGAACGCGCTGCAAATCCGCTTATTTTCCGCTTTCAAACTTGAACTTCACGGCCTTCGGCTTTTTGACGAATGCCGCCCGCGCCGTGTCCAGCGCTTCCTGCACCGCGCCGAACATCGCGTCGACCTGTTCCTCGGTGTACTCGTACCCGCTGCCCGCCAGATTGCCCAGCAGGCTGACCGCCTTGCAGGCCCGGCTGACGCGCGGCTCCGCGATCCGGATGAACCGCTCTTCCTTGGTCTCGATTTTGTCCATTTTACATCACTCCTCCCTGTAATACCGCCGCTGCCTCGCGCTGCTTCTGCACCCGCTCGACGGCCTCCATCAGCCCGGTCTTGTCCCGGATCATGCCGTCCGGCACGCGCTTGAGATATTCGACTGCGTCCGGGATGATCTGCGCGTTCATCAGATTGTCCAGCGTCGAGGTCTGCAAGGTCTCCGCCCAGTAGCTCGCCGCGCCGATGTTGATGTTGAGATCAAGCGCGTCAACCGGCATGGCCGAGAAGTCGAACATGCTGATGTCCGTCCGCTCCTTCACCTCGCCGGTCGCGGGGTCAGCCTCCTTGACCGTGACTTTAACCTGCCGGATCCCGTAGTACGCGTGCATCATGTCGATGATGACGCGCGTGTAGTCCTCGATCATCTGGTAATAGGCAAGCCGCGTCAGGCTGAGCGGCGCGGCCGTCGCCTGCTGCACCGCCACAATCGCGCTCGTGTTATCCGGGTTCTTGATGTTGCCAAGCGCGGCGTCGTTCGCGCCTGCAACATTCTTTACCGTATCCAGCAGGTTCTGCGTCAGCGCGGTTGCATCCGTCGGGATAGGCATGCTGCCTGCAACGCCGGTCAGCGCCTGTGTGGGGTCGCCGCGGACAGCGATCGTCGTCGCCTCGGGATTCCATCCGTCCGGAAATTTTGCCTTATCGTATACCAGTTTGGGAAAGGCGTTGTTGTTGAGCTGATACGCAAGCGCCGTATACTGCTTGTTGATGCTGATCTGCGCGTTGATAAGCTCCGCAACCTCGAGCACGCCGTGACAGCTGTTCTTACGCGGGCACCAGCTCATGTAAGCGATCGGGTACAGCGTCATCTCAGTCTGCACGGGCTTCTGCACGAGCACCTGCCCGCATACCTTGCAGAAAAGCACCCGGCCGTCCTCGCCCTTCCAGAAGCGCGTGAGCAGCGTCCCCATGTCCTCGGTGCTGCTGGTCTCGTCGTCGCCGACGTAATTGCCGTCCGTGTCACCCTGGATGCTTTCCCATTCCGTGCAGCCTGCCGCCTTGGCCAGCCGCTTGATTGCGGGCACAGGGATGCGCTGCACGATGATGAGATACGGCTGTGCCTGCACCTTGCGGCTTGACGGGTCGCCGAAAATGATGTTGGTGTTCATGATCGGCTCGGCTGCAATGTCGCCCTGTACGCCCTCCATGCCGCTTTTCTGGTCTGCGTCCCACCAGAAATAGATCGCGGCGTCGCCGTCTATGTACGCATCCCTGAGCATTTCGCGGTGCTTGTCCTTGATCTTCTGCCGCTCGACCACGCGGTCGATGCTCTGCTCCAGCACGGTCGCAGCCATCTTCGCCGGTTCATCCGGCAGGAAAGGCTCCAGCTGCTGCGCAACATCGTCCGAAACGATCTGCGCAACCTTGTAATTGGCGATTTGGCGGATAAAGTTCACCGTGATCGGGCGCACCTGCTTGGTTTTGACGCCGTTCCACTGGTCGCCCTCGTAGAAGCGCTCGCACTGCTTGACCTTGTCATACAGCTCCAAACCGTCGTTATACGCATCTCCGCTCACATACTCGGCTTGGATCAGCTGCGGTGTGATCTCCTTTTTATCCATGCTTCAGCTCCACCTGCCCTTCGTCCGTGCCGTTATAGGCCATGATGTTGGCAAACTCCTGTGCGAGCTGATCCATCGTCCCCGTAGGGCGCGACGACCCCGGCGCGCCGCCTGCCGCTTCCCCCATAGGGTGCGCCGACTCGGTGCACCGCACCTTGTCCAGTTCTGCGCGAAGCCGCTCCACTTCATCCTCACTCTCGCGCAGTGCCGCGGCCAGACGATCCGCGCGCCCGCGTTCTGCTGTGACGTGTTCTTCCATCGTCTTGCTCACGCGCTCAAACACCTTCGCCTGCTCGAGTGCCGCCCGCTCCCGCTCGAGGCGGGCATCTGCCACGCGTTTCCAGCCGTCGCGACAATCTTTCATGTCATTCAGTTCCTGATCCTTGCGGATGATTGCTTCCTTGTAACGCCGACCCTTGCACCACTGTACCCACCAAAGCGCCGCAAAAACACCCGCCGCAGCGATCCCTGCAACCGCCGCCGCACTAATAATCCATAACATCCGCAAATTCCTCCTCATAGCTCAGATAATCCTCATCCCGCATACCCGGCACACTTGCCGGAAGCGGGCACCCGTCGCAGAAATACCGAATTGCGTCCGGCGCGTGGGTGATCTCGTGCGGCTCAGTCGCGCAGTCGTTCGGGTGCTTCTCGTCGTGCTGGAGCGCCGGCAGCGTCCGAATGAGGTTCGTGCAGGTGCTGAAAAACCGCAGCCGCGGCTTCACAACCCCGAACTCGTCCCGTACCGGCTGCAGCCGCCGTTTCAACTCATACCAGCCGTGCACCCTGCCGTTTGACACCTGATCCAAATACACGCCCTCCTCGGCGAAAATGTCCGCCGCACTCTGGCCGGTCTCCTGCCGCCGGTTCCAAAGATCCTTCGGCGCAAACCAAGCGGTGATGTATTCATCCCCGTTTGCCTCGCGCAGCCGCTTGGCCGCCTCCGGAATGATCAGGTTCGGCTCGTACACCTCGCGATAGACAACCGCGTTGTCTGCTTCATCGACCGCGATCCAGTACGCGGCCAGCATGTCGAGGCCGTAGTCAATCGCCACATACCGCCGCCAGTAGTCCGGGATCTCAAACGGCCAGACAACATGTTTTTCCCGCTTGAACTCCGTGAAATACTGTCCGACGTAATAATCCCAGTTGCCTTCCCGCAGCGCCATGTAGATATCGTGCGGCAAATTCTTGAGCCGCTCCTCGTACTGTGGGTCGCTTTCCATCAAAAATGGATTGTCCTCGAGCTTCGCCGGGATGAAAAGCCGGCCGCCGCCCTCACACGCATGCACCTGCATCGGCGCGCCGATGTCGATAAACCGCTCTTTCGCGTTCTGATGACCGACGCTGCCCGGGTTTGCCGTGCACTTGACATGCTTCGGGAAAGGATTGACGCCGCGCACGCGGCTGATCATGTACTTGTACTGCGTGTCCGTGAAGTGTGTCATCTCATCGAAGCGGATGACGTCGTACTCCGCGGACTGGTACTGCTGCACGTCGCCCTCGGTGGCGATATACCCCATCTCGATCGTGCTCCGCCCAACCGTCCACACATGCCGGCTCGCGTTGTACCGCGCCACCCGTGCCGGATACAGCGCCAGCGTCTGCGGTACCATCGAGCGCTCCAGCTCCTTGTATGTCCGGCGCAGTATCAGCTGCCGGCTGCCCTGATACTTGAGCGCATACAGCAGCGCGTCCAGCGCCTGTACAAAGGTCTTGCCGCCGCCCGCCGCGCCGCCGTACAGCACTTCGAAAGCATCCGTCTCGATGAAAAGCCGCTGCTTGGGCGTGATACTGAAATCCAGATTCATGCGCCCTGCTCCTCATCTTCCGTCCCCGTAGGGCGCGACGACCTCGGCGCGCCGCTCTCTGTCGGATCCACGAGTGTCAGCTGCACGTGCAGCTCGGGCGCAGCGTCCGGCGCATCGAGCATCTGTGTCTCAAGCGCTGCCTGCTGCTGGGCGATGTCCTTCACCGCGCCGGACAGCTCGCGCAGCCCGACGCCGGTATAGTCGCGGGCGATCTTCTGCAGGCTCTTGACTTCGTCCTCACTCAGTCCAATAACGCCGTCCTTTGCCGCCTTGCGCAGCACCTTCAGCCCTTCGTCCACGTCCCTGCACTCCCGGCCGACCGCGGAGATCTTCCTGTCCAGCGTCGTGAGCGCCTTGTCGACGATCCGTCCGCACTTGAGGATGGATGCGCGCCGCGCCTCTCGCCGGGCCGCGATCGCATCCTCGTCCGCGTCGCCCTGGCTGTGCCACCAGTCCGCGACCGTGCTTTTGGGGATCCCCATCTGCTGCGCAGCCTTGGTGATGGACAGGCCGGACGCGATCAGCGCCAGCGCCCGCTCCTTGGTGATCGGGTCGTACTTGCTTCCCTGCTGCTGCATTCCCGCGTCCTCCTCTCCGCGTGATTTTTTCTGACTTCGAGTATATCCGCACAGCCCGTAGGCCGCCGACCTTATTCCCGCGCCGTGCGCGGATAAAATGGGTGAAGCGCACCGTGCGTTTTACCTTTCGCATTTCCCTTGATACCGAGTATAGCCGCACAAAGCGCACAAAACGCACGACTTTCAAAACGCGCAAAAAAAAGCGCCCGCTCGCCGCATCACACGGCCAGCAGGCGCACGCGCCCAAACGCTTGGGTTTCCGGCGCAAAAGGAAAAGGCGCGGCCTACACCGCGCCCTGCTGCTCCTCCCGCACCAGCTTATAAAACGTGGACTTTTTAAGTCCCAGCCGATCCATCGCCTGTACCGCCGTGATCTGCCCGTCCCGCCATAACGCCGTAACCTCGTCCCATCCCTCCGGCCGCTCCGCCCGTGCCCTGCCGAGGTGCTTGCCGGCCTTCTTCGCTGCGGCGATCCCCTCGGCCTGCCGCTGTCGGATCGTCATGCGCTCCTGCTCGGCGATCGTGCCCAGCACCTCGATCAGGATATTATTTATCATGTCGCGCACCCACTCCTGTCCCTCCGGCCAGTCCGTCATGGTAGTGGGCAGGTCTATGATTTTGAGCCTGATGCCCTGCCGCTGAAAAAATTCCAGCTCACTTTTGATATCAGCCTTGCATCGGCTGAGGCGATCAAGGCTTTTAATCACGAGTGTGTCCCCCGGCCGCAGCAGGGTATCCCGCAGCGCGCGGTAGCCCGTGCGCTCCATGTCTTTTCCGCTCTCCTTGTCCGTGATGATATCCCGCTCGTCCGCGCCCAGCCGCCGGAATGCCTCCAGCTGCCGGTCCAGATTCTGCTCGCGGGTCGATACCCTCGCGTAGTAAAATGTCTTGCTTGCCATATCGTACAGTCCTCCTTGTAAATTGTCCGTAAATGCCGTCATGCTGTCATGCACGTCCGTATATTGCCGCGCCCACCTTTGCGGACGCGATAAGCACAGGAAAAAGGCCGTCCGGCCTTCCGTGCGAAAAGGGACACCTTTCTGCACGCTCTGAAACCGCGTGTCAACTCGCGTGCTCGGCCAGATACCGTGCGCACAGCATCCGCGCCCCGCTGTCCGAGCCGTAGCCCATCCGCCGCGCGATCTCGCCCCAGCTCAGACCGTCGAGGAAGCGCAGCTTGAACGCCCGCCGCGTCAGACTATCCGGGATACACTCCACCCATAGCCGGATTTCCGCGATCTCGTCCTCGCGCCTGCCCAGCAGCTCCCGCACGCGCTCTTTCGTCGCCTCGAGGTAGTCCACGCCGAAAAGGCACCCGACGCCGTAGGTCTCCTCCATCCGGCGGACGTGCCGCGCTTCCCGCGCCATGCGCTCCTGCTCCTCGTGCAGCTCCTGTATTAAGCTCTCAAATTGTCTCAGTCTTTCGCGCGTCATCCCCTGCCCGCCTTTCCGTGTCTGCCCGCCCGTCGTCGCCGCTCTGCTGATGGTCTGCCGCTCTCGGCGTCCTGTCCTGATAGTAGAGATAATGTCAACCTTTTTCCCGATTTGGTTTACATCTGTGCTTCCGCGCAACCTGTAAACCGCATCAGTTTTTTCGGTTTACATTTGTCCGAACCTGTCCGCTGCCCGCGGCGCTCCGGGTGTCGGAATTGTTAGACCCCCTACAAGCCACAAAAGCGGGGCCTCCCGCGCTGTATTTTGTCACGCGCCGCCGCCATACCTTGGCCGCACTTCTGCCCGCCTCTGTCGTCTCCGCAGCCGCTCCCAAGGATCGGGTGCAGCCTTTTTGCGTTGCCGCTCCCAGTAGCGGTTGAACGCGTGTCGGTCGAAAATCCTGCCCACCAGATAGCGATAATGCCCGTATTGATTGGTGTATGGATCATCCTCGATTACGATCACGCCCGGCGGCACCTCGCCCGCCGCGCTCTCAGGCAGGCGCAGCCGGATCGGCTCGTTGGGCTGCTTGAGATTGCGGCTGCACGAGTATTTCCGCGCTCCCTTTGCCGTCGGCTGATCGAGAAAATACTGCGCCGTATCGCGGAAAAATTCCTCATTCTGCCGCAGCGGCCGCACATCTACATCTCCATGCGGCCAGCACCTTGCAATCTCATCGCGGATTTTAATGTACATCTTCGGCCCCATCGCGCCGTGCATGATGAGGTGATGATGCACACGTACCGGCGTATCCGCTTCCGGCATATCGTGCGCAGTCGTCACGGCCACATATCCATGCTCAATGCCGTACTTTACCAGCGCGCGCTTAATTTTCCGGTGAAAGGCCTCCAGGCATCGCCCTTCATTCTCCGGCGCTTCCGCATATGTAAGGCACACAAATAAGTCGCGCATCTGCTCGAAATTCGCGCAGATGATCTGCATCAGCCGCCACAACCGCGCCTTTGCGTTGAGCCGCTTTTTATATTCCGCCGTCTGCTGCCGCCGTTTTTCGCGCTGCCGCGGCGACATCCCCGGCAGGAATCCCGTACTGAAAAGCGATAGCTGATATAAATTCCCGTTTGCTTCTTCTTTCTGTATTATCAAGGCCCCAACACCTCCTAAAAATTCATTTTGGCCCCGCCCGGCTCATGCGCCCGCGGCGATGTATATGCATCATAAGCCGCCCCTACCGGGGCGGCTTTTCTTCAAAGCTCTTCGGCCTCTTCGCTTCCGGGTGCATCTCATACCATATCCGGCGGGCCTCCTCCTGTATATGCGGCCAGTAATCGCGCTCATATCGCCCTAAGCCGCATACGCTGACCGCGTAGTCGATTGACGCCCACAGCGCATGCAGATCCAGCCCGCCCTTTGCCGCGTCGAGGAAAAACGCCTTTTTCTCCTCATCCGGTTTGTGCTGTATGGTATTCTCGTAGTAGCTGGCCGCGAGCTGTGCCACCTGCTCAGGCGTGGTATATGTCCACCTGTCTTCAGTCAGCCGCCGTGCCGTCATCGTCTTTCGCCTCCTACCCCAGGGCATCCTCTCTTGCCCCTTCGGGGCAATTCACCTT
>DXIC01000097.1 GCA_019113065.1 Candidatus Agathobaculum stercoravium | reverse complement strand
CCTCTTCGTCGTCCGCCTCGCGCGCAGCCATCTTGGCAGCGCGGCGCGCTTCCTTTGCAGCCGCCTTGGCTGCGGCCTTTTCCCGCTTTGCAGCGGCCTTGGCCTCGCGCGCCGCGATGCGCGCGGCGCGCGGGTCGTAATCCTCTTCGTCCTCTTCCGCAAATGCCTCCGTGTCCGGCAGCTGTTCCGGTTCCGGCTCTGCCCGCTGCACAGGACGGGTCTTGGGTGCAGTGCGGGGCGCTTTCGCAGGCTGCGGTGCGGGGGACGGCGCTTCAAAGCGCGGCTGCGGTTCCGGCTGCGGCGCCTCCCGCGGCGCAGCCGGTGCGGTGCCCTCCACCTCGGCGATGATCGCATCCAGATCGAACTCGCCGCTGTCCGGGACATCGTTCAGCAGTTCTTTGAGCGCGTCCAGGTTCATGGTTTCGTCTTTTCTGTCCATAACTTTATCCGTTTGCCTCCTTTAGTCGGCCTTCGTGCGGCGGCGCACCGCTTCAAACAGCAGCACAGCCGCAGCATTGGACGCATTGAGCGAATTGACCCGGCCGCGCATCGGGATGCTGACGATATAGTCGCACTTATCCCGGGTCAGGCGGCTGAGCCCCTGCCCCTCCGAACCGATCACGATTGCAGCCGGGCGGTCGAACGCCGCCTCATAGAGCGGTGCATTGCCGTCGGCCTCCGCGCCGAACAGCCACACGCCGCGCGCTTTCAGCTCATCCATCGCGGCCGCCAGGTTGTTTGCCTTGTGCACGCCGATATAGGCCAGCGCACCCGCGGCGGCGCGCGCGACCGCTGCGGTCAGCCCGACCGCGCGGCGCTTGGGGATGATGACGCCGTGCGCGCCTGCGGTCTCAGCCGAGCGGATGATCGCGCCCAGGTTGTGCGGGTCCTCGATGCCGTCGCAGACCACGATCAGCGGCGCTTCGCCGCGCTCGCGCGCGACGCGGAAAATATCGTCCAGCGATACGTATTCCTGCGCGGCGGCCTGCGCGATCACGCCCTGATGGTTGCCCGTCGGGCTCATGTGGTCGAGCTTGCGGCGGTCGCAGGTGACCACCGGGACGCCATGCCTGCGCGCCTCTGCCGCCACGTCCCCGATGCGCGCGCCCTCGGCCACAAAGACCTTATCGACCGTGCGCCCTGCACGCAGGGTCTCAAGCACCGCGTTGCGGCCCTCGATCAGCGTGCCGTCGTCCTCCCGCGGGGGACGGCGCCTGTTTTTTTCATAAGCCATTCTCTATTCGCTCCAAAAGTTTTCAGATATTGGTAGTATAGCACACATTCTCCCCCGTTTTCAACGCCGCACGACTGAAAATATGAATTTACACGGTTTCCCGCCCTTCCTTGCGCCTGTTTTTGTGAAAAATCTCGAAAAGAGGCGCCCTTCATGCTATAATATGGTTATCCGGACAGGGATTGGAGGGATCCGCCATGACAAACTTTGATGATGAGCTTCGCACACTGCGCGCGCAGGCCGCGCGGAAGAAGCAGCTGCATGCCATGCTGGATGCGCTGTATGCCCGCCGCGGCGAACTGGAAGCGCGCGAACGCGAACTCTCCGCCGTGCGCGCCGCCGAGCAGAAGGACGTCGACCGTCTGGAAGGGCGCAGCCTTGCCGCGCTGTTTTACAGCGTGCTCGGCAGAAAGGACGAGCAGCTGGACAAGGAACAGCAGGAGGCCTATGCCGCCGCGGTCAAGCACGACAGCGCGGTGCGCGAGCTGGAAGCCGTCCGGCAGGACATTGCACGGTATGAAAGCGAGCTGAGCACGCTTGAGGGCTGCGAAGCGCGGTACGAGCAGGTGCTTGCGGACAAGCGCGAAGCACTCAAGGCAAGCGGCGCCCGGCAGGCCGAGCGCATTTTGCAGCTCGAGCAGGAAATCGCCGCGCAGGGGGCGCAGGCGCGCGAGATCGAAGAGGCGATCGACGCCGGCCGCACCGCCCGCGACACGGCGGAAAGCATCCTTGCGAGCCTGCACAGCGCGGGCAACTGGGGTACCTTTGACATGTTCGGCGGCGGGCTGGTTGCCGACCTTGCCAAACACAGCCATCTGGACAGCGCGCAGGACCAGATCGAAACCTTGCAGATCCAGCTCAGCCGCTTCCGCACCGAGCTGAGCGACGTGACCATCCAGGCGGATATCCAGGCGCAGGTGGATGGCTTCCTGCGCTTTGCGGACTACTTTTTCGACGGCCTGTTTGTGGACTGGATGGTGCTCGACCGCATCCAGCAGTCACAGGCACAGGTAGAGAATACGGCCGGCCAAATCAAAGGCGTGCTGCGCCGTCTGTACGGCATGCAGGACGCCTGCCGTGCCGCGCGGCAAAAGGCACAGGACGAACTCGATGCGCTGGTTCTGGCATCATAATGCATCAGTATAAAGCAGGGGCTGCTCAAAAGCAGCCCCCGTTTTGTTTTACAGCTGTGCCTCCCTGCCGTTGATGCGCGCGGATTCGCCCTCGTCCAGCGGGATCAGCAGGCACTTCTGCCCGTCCACCACGCCAGTGTGGATACGTCCCGCCTTGCCCTCGGGCACGCGCAGCTCGATGGGCGCGGATTCGTCCTCCACCCACGGCGCGGCGTCGTCCTCCTCTGCGCGCTCGGCCGCCTGCGCGGCAAGCTCCTGCTGCAGAGCGGCGACCTTCTGCTCGAGCTGGGCGGTGTGCGCGCGGCGCGTGCCTTCCTCGACCAGCTTGTTGTCCAGCACGTTTTGCGCCGCGGGCGGCATCTCGCCGAACACATGCGCATAGGACTTGCCGATCTGCTCGCGCACGCTCTCCGGCACCTCGGCCTCCGCCGCGAGATCGGCCAGCGTCTCGGCGGTCAGGCTGACCGGCGGCAGGGACTCGTCCTCCTCGCGCTCGGCCACCATGCCGCTGATGGTTTTCTGGATTTTGAAAAACGCCGCGTCCGCCTGCTCCTCGTCCTCGCCGAACGCGCCTTTGACCACGCTTTCAAACGCCTGCCTGTCCTCCGCTGCGGTGCGCTGGGACACGCAGCCGAGCACGTTCTCGATAAACTCCGGATGCGAGCTTTTGCCGGTCTTGACGTAGTACATCACTGCGTTGACGTCGCTGCCGCGATTGCTGAACGCCGGATAGACAAACCCGAGGTCGGGCAGGCCGACCACCCAGTCGCGCACGCGCGCGCCGATGCGGTTTTCGTCCTCGCGGTAGCCGAGCGCGGGCTTGGCAAGGTCGACCGGGCACACCGCGCACAGGATGTACTCGTAGATCTCCTCAGACTCCTCCTGTTCCTCGCCCGAGGTCGCCTTGGACGGCACATCGTAAATGTCGTGGTAAACCAGAATCAGGTAGTTGCCCGGATAGGTATACTGCTCGATGACCTGCTCATACAGCCGGTCTAGCAGCTCCCCGTTTGTCAGCTTGCTGGATTTGAGCAGCAGCAGATATTTCTGCCGTTCCTCCGCTGCCTCATTGCGGTCAAATTCCAGCTCGAGCAGGTTGCTGCCCAGCGTGCCGGACAGGGTCTTTTTGGCGATCTCAAGGTATTTGTAAAACTCGTCCTCCTCGAGCTCGGAAAACGGCTCGCTGAATTTGACAACGACCTGCTTGCCGCTGTTGACATAGCAGCCGCACAGGTTGCCGAACGTGCATTCGGTCTTTTTGAGCCGGCGGCGCAGCTCGAGCACGTCGCCCTTTGTGATATTCATATTATGGATCCTCTCTTTCCCTTGGACAAAGAAAAACGCCCATTTGCGCAAAACAGACGTTTCTCTGTGTGATATGGTATTGGTTGCGTCAAAAGCGCGGCGCGAGCGAAAAATACAGGCCGTCCGCGCGCCACACGACCTGTGCGCCGCGCACAGCGAACCACTGCTCGATGCAGGCATATGCCGCGCGCCTGAGATCATCCGTCAGGCAGCATTCGCCCGGCGGCTCGATACAGGCTGTAGACGCGTCCTGCCAGCTCACGCGGTAGCGCAGGTTACGCGCACGCAGCGCGGCGTTCAGCAGCACGATATCCTGATATGCGATCTTCATCCCGCCGCCTCCGTTCGCTTTTCAGTATACCGCAGACGGCGCGCGAAAAGCAAGGGGGATTTGCAGGCCATGCCACCGGCCGCCGCGCCGCGGCAACCGACCGTCTATCCGTTTTTCCGTTCTATGATATAGGATTGCAGGCTCCTTTGGCAGCCGTTTTTCTCATAGAATTCTTCCAGCCCCGGCTGCGCGCCGAAATACAGCATCGTCGGGGCATTTTCCCGGGCAAGCTGCAAGAGCCTGCTGCCGATCCCCCCGCTTCTGATATGCCGGCAGGACGAGCAGCTCGGTAATTGTCCCGAAATAACAGCCATACGACAGGATGCGCAGGCATCCCACAAGCGTTTTTCCGTCATATGCGGTTATATTCATGGTTTTGGATAAGGCGGCCTGCGTCCGTTCCATGTCGTACTCCCCCGGCCATACCCGGTTGACAAATGGTAGAAACACGGCAGCGTCCAGCCCTTTGTCATCTACTTTATATTCCATTTTCAGCCCATCCTTTTTTAAGTGGATTCCGCCTCACGCCCGCCAGACCGTCTCCCCGGCCTTGATGGTCTCCAGCACGCGGATGTCGCGCAGCTTTTCGTGTGGCACCGCCAGCGGGTCGGTGTCCAGCAGCACGAGATCCGCCGCCTTGCCCGGGCGGAGTGAGCCGCGGCGCGCCTCCTCGAAATACTGATGCGCGGCGTTCACCGTCACTGCGCGCAGCGCGGCTTCTGCCGGGATGCGCTGCTCTGCGCCGAGCGTTACGCCGCCCTTTGTCACGCGGTTTACCGCGCACCAGACCGTGCCCAGCATATCCGGCGGCAGGACGGGCGTATCCTGATGGAAGGTAAACGGGATGCCCCGGTCGAGCGCGGCCTTTGCCGCGCTGATGCGGCTCGCCCGCTCGAGGCCGAAATTTTTGATATGCGTATCTCCCCACTGGTACACATGCGCGATGAAAAACGACGGGATCACGCCCAGCCGCGCGGTCTCGTCCATCTGGTCGGTGTCCAGCAGCTGCGCATGGATCATGACCGGCCGCAGGTCGCGGAAATCCGGCCGCTCGCGCTCGATTGCCGCGGCCACGGCAAGGTACTGCGCCGCAGCGGCGTCCCCATTGCAGTGCGCGAGCGGCTGCATGCCGCTGTGATAGGCGGCCAGCAGCGCGTCCCGCAGCGCACCGTCGGTCATTGTGCCGTAGCCGCAGTAGCCGTCCGCCGTGCCCTGATAGGGTGTGCGCATCCACGCGGTGCGCCCCTGCGGCGAGCCGTCCAGGAACAGCTTGCAGCCGCCGATTTTGAAATGGTTATCATACCGCCGCACGGCTTCCGGGAAGGCGTCGCAGACCGCGTCAAGCGCGTCCACAGACGGGTATGCGACCACGTCCAGCTCGAGCAGGCCGCGCTCCAGCAGCCCCTGATACAGCGGTATCAGGCTTTCGGGCATCATGCCCTCCTGCACCACGGTAATACCGTAGGATGCATATACCTGCTGCACACGGCGGTAAGCGTCCATCAGGTCGTCCAGATCCGGCATGGGCGTTTTCGCCTGATAGTGCAGGAAGGCGTTTTCCTCCATGTATCCGGTCAGCGCGCCACCCTCTTTGCCAATCGCGCCGCCCGCGGGCGCAGGCGTGTCCGCCGTTACGCCGAGCAGCTCGAGCGCGCGTGTGTTGAACACGCCCATGTGCGCGGACTGGTGCACGATCATAATGGGGTGCCCTGCCGATACTGCGTCCAGCACCGCGCGCGTCGGGTGCCGCCGCTCGGCAAGCGCGTTATGGTCGTAGCCCTTGCCGACCACCCACTGCCCTTCCGGGACATGGTTTTGCGCAATGAAGCGCGCAAGCGCATCCGCGATGTCATCAAAGCAGGCCGCTTCGTCCAGCGGGGCTTGCAGCAGCGCGTGCGCTGCGCCGGAAAAATGGCTGTGCGCATCGATAAAAGCCGGGAGGAGCGCACGCCCGTCGAGATCGATCTCTGCCGCGCCCTTTGCGCGGCCGCGCAGGCGCTCCAGGCTGCCCACCGCAGCGATCACGCCGTTCTCCGTCAGCAGCGCTTCGGCCAGCCCATCCGCTTCCATCGTGCGGATAGCACCGCCGTAATACAACGTCCTCATGCCTATCCCTTCCTTCCGCTGTTCTTTTCCAGTCTATTATGTTTCAGTATATCACGCAGGTGGCGGAATAATTGAACAAATTCCGAACATTTCCTGTCCGGCGAAAAAATTCTGCCTCCCCTCTTGACTTCGAGCCCACTCCAGGGTGTACCATAAACCCAGAACAAGGAAACGGTTCAGGAAAGGATGGTATGTATGTCTGAATTTGACGGAACCACTATGTTTGCACGCGGCGCGGAAAACACCGCATTTGCGCAGTATTTTGTCGGCCAGAGCTACCTCAATATGCTAACTACCGAGGGCGTGGCCATCGGCAATGTGACCTTTGAGCCGGCCTGCCGCAACAACTGGCACATCCACCACGCCTCCAAAGGCGGCGGACAGATCCTGCTCTGCACCGGCGGCCGCGGCTGGTATCAGGAAGAGGGCAAGCCCGCGCGCGAGCTGCACGCAGGCGACGTTGTCGTCATCCCGGCGAACGTCAAGCACTGGCACGGCGCGGCAAAGGACAGCTGGTTCGTCCACCTCGCGGTCGAGGTGCCCGGCGAGGACACCGCAAACGAATGGTGCGAGCCGGTCAGCGATGAGGAATACAGCAAACTGCCGTAAGCCCGGTACAATCACCACCGCAAAAACCTCCTAACCTCAAAAAAGCGAACCTGCTGTAAACAGGTTCGCTTTTTGCCTTTATTTCCGGTTTTTGCGTTTTATCAGATGGTTCTGCTCGTAATCCCGCAGCGATCCGAGCGCCTTGGGCGCAAGCGGTATCAGCGCGATCATGTTGAACACGGTCATCAGGCCGACGCCCACGTCGCCCAGATCCCACACGAACTGGTACGCCGCCAGACCGCCGACAAACAGCATGACAAGCGCCAAAACCTTATACAGCGTCTGCCAGGCCCACTTGTCGCCGAACAGATAGGCGACATTGGAGCGCGCATAGAACAGGATGCCGAGGAAGGTCGAAAAGCTGAACAGCCACAGGATGACCGCGGTGAAGATCACGCCGAACTCGCCCAGATGATACTGCATGGCCGCTTGCAGCAGGTCCATGCCCTCGAGGCCGTTCGTCAGCTCGACCGGCGCGAGCAGCATGATCATCGCCGTGCAGCTGCAAATGACCAGCGTATCGATAAACACGCCGAGTGCCTGCAACAGGCCGCTCTTAGCCGGGTGGCTGACGTCCGCCGCTGCGGCCGCGCAGGGCGCGGAGCCCGAACCGGCTTCGTTCGAGAACAGGCCGCGCTTAGCGCCGTTCATGATGACCGCGCCGATGCCGCCGCCCACGACCTGCCGGATGCCGAACGCCTCGGCGAAAATGCGCTCAAACACCGCCGGGAGCTGGCCCGCGTTTTTGACGATAATGAAGATCGTAATGAAGAAATAGCACGCCGCCATGACCGGCACCATGATGTCCAGCACCTTGACCGTGGCGTTCCTGCGCAGCACGATGACTGCCGCGATTGCCACAAGCACGATGGTCGAGTAGAGCGGCGGCACCTGGAACGCGTTCTCAAACGAGGACGAGATCGAGTTGCCGATGACCTGGCTGATGCCGCACCAGCACAGCAGGCCGGACAGCGCGAACAGCACCGCAAGCACCGAATGCTTGCGCTTGCTGCCAGGCTTAACGAACAGCTTGTGGATATAATACGCCGGGCCGCCCCGGTAGCCGCCATAGAGCGGGTCTTTTTCCTTGTAGAGCTGCGCGAGCGTCGCTTCGGCAAATGCAGTTGACGAGCCGAGCAGTGCGATCACCCACATCCAGAACACCGCGCCCGCGCCGCCCGCGGAGATCGCGGCGACCACGCCGACCAGATTGCCCATGCCGACACGGCAGGCCGTCGATACGATCAGCGCCTGTACGCCCGAAATGCCCTCGCGCTGGGAGCCGTCTTTCTTCTCGACCGTGATGCGCACCATTTCCGGGAACAGCCGGAACGGCAGAAACCGCGTGCGCACGGTGAAATAAATCCCCGCCGGGATCAGGATCAGCACCAGCAGGGACAGGCCGAGCGAACTGCCGCCCGGCAGCGGGATCGTAAGGATGTCCCCCCACAAAAGCGCGTAGATGGCTTCAAAAAAGTTCACAACCGCCTGCCCGGCGGCTTGCAGCATTTCCATTTCTCATTTCCCTTCTCTTTCAAAAAATTTGTCATTCCCTGAAGCATAGTATATAATAAAAATCACCATCTGTAAAATTGATTATTATAATACTATACATCGAAATATTCGATGCAGATAGAGGAACAGGCCATGGATATCAAAAACCTGACGACTTTTATTTATGCCGCGGAGCTGGGCAGCTTCACCAAGGCTGCGGAAACCCTAGGCTACTCCCAGTCCACCGTATCCTTCCAGATCAAGCAGCTGGAAACCGAGCTGGACGCACAGCTGTTCGAGCGGGTGGGCCACACGATTTCGCTCACCGAAAAAGGGCGCGAAGCGCTGGCATATGCGCATCAGGTCAGCAAGCTGACCCATGAATTGCAGGACAGCATGCAGGAGGAACAGCTGCTGCGCGGCAACGTGCGCCTTGCCATGGCGGATTCGCTGTGCACGGTGTTCACCGGCAAAGGCTTCCGCCTGTTCCGCGCGCAGTACCCCGGGCTTTCGCTCAAGGTGCTCACCGCAGGGACCGGCGAGCTGCTGCGGCTGGTCAACCAGAACGAGGCCGACTTCATCATCACGCTGGACAGCCACATCTACAACACGGAGTATGTCATTTACCGCGAGGAAAAGGTCGGCGTGCATTTTGTGGCAGGGCGCGGCTGCCCGCTCTGCCACATGCCTGAAATCCCACTCGGCGAGCTGGTGCGCCAGCCGTTCATCCTCGCTGAAAAAGGCATGAGCTACCGCCGCCTGATGGACGAAAGGCTGGCCGGGCTGTCGCTCGAGATCCAGCCCGTCCTGGAAACCGGCAACACCGACCGCATCTGCGCCCTGCTCGAACAGGATCTCGGCGTTTCCTTCCTGCCCGACTATGTGACCGATCAAGCCGTCGCAGAGGGACGGCTGGTCCGTTTACCGGTCAAGGGGTTTGCGGTCGATGTGTGGCAGCAGCTGCTCTACCATCGCAACAAATGGATCTCCCCGCAGATAAAGGCTGTTATGGAGCACTGCGTGCAGACCATGTTCGCAGGCGGTAACCCGGATTCCCCCTTGCGTTTCGCGCCGAAATAGGGTACGCTAGAGGGAGTACAGTGCACCGCACGCGGCGGCGCAGCCGGCGGGCATTGTCCTGCCGCATGGGGAAAGGATGAATGAAAATGGGACGGGTACTCGAAGTATGTGTGGATTCGGTCGAATCCGCGGCCAGCGCGGCAAGGGGCGGCGCGACACGGTTGGAATTGTGTGCGAATCTGGTGATCGGCGGCACCTCGCCGGATGAAGACCTGTTCCGCATGGTGCGCGAGCGGGTGGACATCCCGATCCGCGTGCTGCTGCGGCCGCGGTTCGGGGATTTCCTCTATTCCGAGGAGGAATTCGAGCTGCTGCGGCGGCAGGTCAGGCGGTTTGCCGCCCTCGGGGCGGACGGCGTCGTGATCGGCGTGCTGCGCCCGGACGGCGCGCTGGACGAGCCGCGCATGGCTGAGCTGATCTCGCTCGCAGGCGGCTGCGGCGTGACGCTGCACCGCGCATTCGACCTGTGCCGCGACCCGTTTGAGGCGCTCGAGGCCGCCCGGCGGCTGGGGGTGGACACCATCCTGACCTCCGGCCAGCAGGCAAGCTGCGCCCAGGGCGCGCCGCTGCTGCGCGAGCTGGCCGCGCGGAGCGGCGGCAGGCCGCAGCTCCTGATCGGCGCGGGCGTGAACGCGGATGTGATACGCGCGCTCCAGCCCGAGACCGGGGCGGACGCATTCCATCTGTCCGCCAAGCGGACGGAACCCAGCCGCATGGCCTACCGCCGAGAGGGCGTGCCGATGGGCCTGCCCGGTATCAGCGAGTTCGAAGTCTGGCGGTGCGATGAAGCGGCAGTCCGCGCGGCGCGGCAGGCGCTCGACGCGCTCTGCGGCGAATAATGGGGGGACATGGAAATCATGCAGATCGAAAAGATACTGAATAACAACGTGATCGTCGCGCTGGATAAAAACGGGGCGGAAACCGTCCTGATGGGGCGCGGGCTGGCCTTTGGCCGCCATGCGGGGGACGAAGTGCCCGAGGCCAAGGTCGAAAAGCGGTTCACCCTGCATTCGGACCAGCTCTCGGACAAGTTCCAGCAGCTCATCACCAGCATCCCGCTCCAGCACTTCCTGATGAGCGAGCGCATCATCAACCATGCCAAGATCACACTCGGCAAGGAGCTGTCGGACAGCATCTATGTCACCCTGCCCGACCATATCTCGGCCGCGATCGCCCGCTATCAGGAAGGGCTTGTCCTGCCCAATCCCCTGCTGTGGGACATCCGGCAGTTTTACAGGGATGAATACGAGGTCGGCCTCAAGGCCAACCAGATCGTCAAAGAGGAGACGGGCGTCGAATTCACCGAGGACGAGGCGGGCTTTATCGCCATGCACTTTGTCAACGCACAGGTGGGCGGCAAGATCCGCGACGTGTACGACATGACCTATCTGATGCAGGAAGTATTCCGCATCGTGCGCAGCGCCTACGGTTTTGAGCCGGACTGTGACTCGCTCGATTATTACCGGTTCGTCACGCACCTCAAATTTTTCGCCCGCCGCATCGTGAGCGGCCAGCGCTACGGGGACGACGACGCCGACCTGCTCGACGTGGTATGGTACAAATATCCCCGCGCGTACGACTGCGCGAAGCGCGTGTGCGCCTGGGTCGAGCGTGAAAAGGGGTTCCGCGCGGGCAAAAACGAGATGCTTTACCTGACGATCCACATCGCGCGCGTAATGGAGAAAAACGGGGACTGAACCGTCCGCGGCGGAGGCTGAACAGCCTCCGCCGCTTTTGTTTCGCAAGGCAGCAGCACGGGAAAAGCACCTGCCTTGGTATGAACTTACAAAATTTTAGTAAAATTTTCGGCTGATTTGCCGATGGAAACAGGCTTGTCAAAATGTGAACAATTTGTTACAATAAATGCAACAAGTAAATAACCCCATCGTTTGATTGGATTGTTACCGCTTCGGCGGGCAAAACCAGATTTCTCGTAGTTTGTCTTATTGGAAAAAGACTGTTTTCTGCGCGGAATTTGGTTTTTTCATTTTTTGGGGCAAATTACAGACTGCTACTTTCGGTTTAAAGGATGTGACCATATGTTTGGCAAATTAAAAGGGTTGTTCGGCGGCTCCGGCATTGTGATCGCGGCCCCGATGGCCGGCACTGCGGTCCCGCTCGAGGATGTCCCCGACCCGACGTTCTCGCAGGGTATCCTCGGCAAGGGCGCGGCGGTGCGGCCGTCCGAGGGGCGTGTGCTCGCCCCGGCAGACGGCACGATCGACGTGATGTTCGACACCGGCCACGCGGTCAGCATGACCACGACGGACGGCGCGGAGGTACTGATCCATGTCGGCATCGACACCGTCCAGCTGAACGGCCAGCACTACAAGGCCTGCTGCAAGGCGGGCGACAAGGTGAAAAAAGGCGACCTGCTGATCGAGTTCGACCCGGAGGCGATCAAAGCCGCGGGCTACGACACCATCACCCCGGTCATCGTCTGCAACCCGGACGCGTTTTCCGCAGTCAAGGCGGAAAACGCCGGCCCGGTCGCTGCAGGCGACGCGCTCCTGACGCTTCAGGCAAAGTAAGGGGCGGATAAACAAGGTTTCATTTCGCCCTGCGGGGCGATGAAATACCGTGCGCTTTCCCGTTCGGCTCGGGCAGGGGCACGGCGCTACACACCGGCCGTGCGGCAAGTGCGGCCACCAATAAAGAGGAGGGGAATATCCTTATGATGAAGTACTTACAAAGACTGGGCAAAGCCCTGATGCTGCCGGTAGCATGTCTGCCGATCTGCGGTATCCTGATGGGCCTTGGCTACGCGCTCGCTCCCGGCGCCATGGCGGCCGGCGGCGAATACGCAACCAGCGGTATGGCCTATACGATCGGTTTCTTCCTGATCAAGGCGGGCGGCGCGCTGATCGACAACATGTCGTGGCTGTTCGCGGTCGGCGTTGCGGTCGGTATGGCCAAGGACAAGGACGGCACGGCTGGCCTTGCCGGTCTGGTATCCTGGCTGATGATCACCAAGCTGCTCGACCCGTCGGTCGTAGCGACCCTGAGCGGCGTTGCTGCTGAAAACGTCGACCCGGCGTTCAGCAACATCCAGACCCAGTTCATCGGCATCCTGGCCGGCCTGATCGGTTCAGCCTGCTACAACCGCTTTAAGGACACCAAGCTGCCCGACTGGCTGTCGTTCTTCTCGGGCAAGCGCTGCGTCGCCATCATCACGGCGGTCATCTCGCTCGTTGTTGCGGCGATCCTGTTCTTCGTATGGCCGATCGTTTACGGCGCACTGGTATGGGTCGGCGAGCAGATCCTGTCCGCGGATGCAATCGGCGCTGGTATCTATGCGTTCCTCAACCGCCTGCTCATCCCGTTCGGCCTGCACCACGCACTCAACAACGTATTCTGGTTCAACACCTTCGGTATCGGCGACCTGAACAACTTCTGGGCTGGCCTGACCTCCGCCGACGTTGGTTACAGCCTCGGCATGTACATGTCCGGCTTCTTCCCCTGCATGATGTTCGGCCTGCCGGGCGCTGCGCTGGCAATGATCCACTGCGCGAAGTCCACCAAGAAGAAGATCGCCTTCGGCCTGGTCGGCTCTGCTGCAATCTGCGCATTTGTCTGCGGCGTTACCGAGCCGTTTGAGTTCGCATTCATGTTCCTCGCTCCGGCGCTGTACGTTGTTTACGCACTGCTGTACGGCATCTTCACCGTGATCACGGTTGCAGTCGGCTTCCGCGCAGGCTTCTCGTTCTCTGCGGGCCTGACCGACCTCGTGTTCTCCGCTTCGCTTCCGGCGGCGCAGAAGACGCTGCTGATCATCCCGCTGGGCGTTGCAGCGTTCATCGTGTTCTACATCATCTTCCGCTTTGCGATCACCAAGTGGGACCTCAAGACCCCGGGCCGCGAGGATGACGACGACACCGCAGCGCAGGACGCCGGCGCGACCCTGTCCAACAACGACTACACCGCAGTTGCGGCCACCGTCCTGGAAGGCCTTGGCGGCGCGGACAACATCGCGTCCCTCGACAACTGCATCACCCGTCTGCGCATTGAGATCAAGGACTACACGCAGGTGGATGAGAAGAAGATCAAGTCCGCAGGCGTGGCAGGCGTGATGCGTCCGTCCCAGACCTCGGTACAGGTCATCATTGGCACCAAGGTCCAGTTCGTAGCCGACGAAATGGCAAAGATGCTCAAGTAATCAACTTTATGATTTGCGGATAATACCACTGTGTTCCGCGCAATACAGAGGCGGGCAAAAGCCCGCCTCTTATTTTCCGGCAGAGCATTACGGTTAAATCTAAATTATTCTAAGAGGTGTTGGGTATGAAAATCATCCGTGCAAAAGACTATAACGACATGAGCCGCAAGGCGGCAAATATCATTTCCGCGCAGGTCATCCTCCAGCCGGATTCCGTACTGGGCCTTGCAACCGGCTCATCCCCGATCGGCATTTACGAGCAGCTGATCAAGTGGTACAACAAGGGCGACGTCGATTTCGGGGAATGCACGACCTTCAATCTGGACGAGTACCGCGGCCTGACCGCCTACCACGACCAGAGCTACCACTATTTCATGCACAAAAACTTTTTTGACGCGGTCAACATCCCGGAGAGCCGCATCAACCTGCCGGACGGCGCGCAGATGGACGCGGAGCGCGAGTGCGCCCGCTATGACGCGGCGATCAAGGCGGCGGGCGGCATTGATTTGCAGCTGCTCGGCATGGGCGTCAACGGCCATATCGGCTTTAACGAGCCGGACGACTGCTTCTCCAAGGGCACGCACTGCGTTGACCTGACCGAGTCCACCATCGAGGCGAACAAACGCTTCTTTGAATCTGCGGACGATGTACCGCGTCAGGCCTATACTATGGGCGTGCAGACCATCATGCTCGCGCGCCGCATTGTCATTGTGGTTTCGGGCGAAAACAAGGCGGACACGGTCCGCGAGGCGTTCTTCGGCCCGGTGACCCCGCGTGTCCCGGCGTCCATCCTCCAGCTGCACACCGACGTGTCGCTCGTCGCAGACGAGGCGGCGCTGAGCAAGTGCGGCGACCTGCTGTAAGCAAAGAAGGGAAAACAATGGAGTTTAAAAACCTGAAGCTGTTCCAGCCGGACGGCACGTTCCGCAGCGGCGGGCTGTGCATCTCGGGCGACCGAATCACCGCGGCCGAGCCGTCGGCGGCGGCCGAGGATATGGGCGGGCTGTATGCCGTACCCGGGCTGGTAGACCTGCATTTCCACGGCTGCGTGGGGTATGATTTTTGTGACGGCACGCAGGAGGCAATCTCCGCCATCGCCAAATATCAGGCGAAAAACGGCGTTGCAGCCATCTGCCCTGCGACCATGACCTATCCCGAGGATAAGCTGACTACCATCGCCGAGGCGGCCGCGGCCTACCGCACCGAGCAGGACGGCGCTGCGCTGGTCGGCATCAACATGGAAGGCCCGTTCATCTCGGAGGCCAAAAAGGGCGCGCAGAACGCGGCCTACCTGCATGCGCCGGATGCGGACATGTTCCGCCGGGTGCAGAAGAAAGCAAACGGCCTGTTCAGGCTGTGCGACCTTGCGCCCGAGCTGCCGGGCGCGATGGAGACGATTGAATCACTGGCGGGCGAAGTGCGCCTGTCCATCGCGCACACCGAAGCGGATTACGACACCGCGAGCGAGGCCTTCCGCCGCGGCGCGCGACAGGTCACCCACCTGTACAATGCGATGCCTCCCCTGTCGCACCGCGCGCCCGGCGTCATCGGCGCCGCGGCGGACAACGAGGACGTCACGGTCGAGCTGATCGCAGATGGCGTGCACGTTCATCCGTCGGTCGTACGCACGACGTTCAAGGTATTCGGCGGCCGCGTCATCCTGATTTCGGACAGCATGATGGCGACCGGCCTGGACGACGGCGAATACTCGCTCGGCGGGCAGGCGGTCACCGTGCGCGGCAACCTTGCGACCCTGCACGACGGCACGATCGCAGGCTCTGCCACCAACCTGCTGGGCTGCATGCGCAGCGCCGTGAAAATGGGCATCCCGCTGGGGCAGGCGGTCCAGGCGGCTTCGACTACCCCGGCCCGCGCCATCGGCGTGCAGCAGGATTACGGCTCGCTCGAGCCGGGCAAGCTCGCAAACGTCCTGCTGCTGGACAGCGAACTGAACATCCGCAGGATCATCCTGCGCGGCGAAGTGCTCCAGGCATAAAACAGAAAAGCGGAGATACACAGCAAAAGGGATGGCCTTACGGCTATCCCTTTTGCGTTTACCGTTTTTTGATCATCCCGGCATACCGGTAAAACCCGTCCTCATCCCCCTGTGGGTACGGATAACCGGATCGTTCCGCAACAAACTGCGCCGTCTGATGGAACAATGCACAGCTGACGTCTATGGCGTCCCAAAAGTGTGCGTAACTGCTGTCGGGATAGGTTTTCAGGTATTGCAGATAGATCCCCTCCGGCAAATACTTTTTGAAATACTTATTCAGCTTGCCGCAGGAAACCGAATAACCGGTATGGATCCCAATATACCAACCCAGCATTTTTTGCAGCATGCTGTGGGCCGGCAAATGGTATGTGGTCATGGCAAAGGGGAGTTCATCCCGCGCAATCCCTTTGGCAACATCACATAAGCTCCAGAAAAACGTGTTGCAGCAGCCGCGGAACTGTTTGGCTGTGGGCGGGGTGACATGAAAGTCCTCATCCGTTGGGGGCGGAAGCTCCGGCAGGCAGCCTGCTTTGTCCAGAAGCGGAAGGAACAGCTTGTTCCGGTTTGTCCCTTTTTCCATTGCCGCTACGGTTTCTACGCCAATATCAATGCGGTTCCCATCTGCAAACAGCAAAAGCCAGGAATAGCTTTGCTCGTAATGGCTGCGGATCCCAAAACGGTCCCCATAGCCGAAATCATCATCCTGCTCCTGCTTCAAGATGATTTTTCCAAACCGCTCCAACCAGGCCGGGTCCGCAATAAAGCTCTTCGTCTCCCTGACGACATACATCACATCAAAGTCCTGATACCGGTCTTTGGGGACATTCGGGTTGGTCCGCGACCCTTTCAGATAGGCCGCCAGCACCCTGTCATCTTCCTTTGCCGTTTGGATGATTAAACCCATCATTTCTTTTTCCGTACGCACGCTCACAGCCTCCTGTATGTTTTATCAAATCAGGCATTCTGTCCTCTTACAGCTTATCACAATCCGCCCTTCCGGGGAAGATGTTCCGCCCCGCATGTTGACAAACCTTCTTCCGGGATCTTATACTGTTCAGGGAATGGGGACCCGGCGGGCCGCAGACTGCCTGCCATTTTATTTTTTCGAAATCTTTTTTCCTTTTGAATGGATTCCTTTCTGACAGTCGTGTTATCTATGAAAACGGAAAACACTGCCATGCAACAGAAGGAGGCAACAAGTATGAAAAAGGTACGGACAGGTATACTGGCTGCGGCGCTGCTGCTGTCCATTGGTGTAACCGGCGCGTTCGCCGCCGGCTCCGGCTGGGGACGGCATGCGGCCTGCAACGGCGCTGGCACCCCAACAGGCACAGCCTGCCGCTATATTGATGCGGATGGGGACGGCATGTGCGACAATTGCGGCACCGGCCAGGGCTGCACAGGCCTGTATTATGCTGATGCTGACAGCAACGGCGTATGTGACCATTTTGAGGACGGCGGGCACTGCGGCCGCGGCATGCATACAGGCTGCAGAAGATAAAACAGCAGGCGGGGGATCACCATGCGGAACGAGCAGGAAGTAAATGAGGCGATCGAACGGTATGCGGATACCGTCCGACGGCTCTGCATGCTCCATTTGAAAAACCATGCCGACACAGAGGACATCTTTCAAACCGTATTCCTGAAATATGCCCTGCATACCGAGCCTTTTGCGGATGCCGGGCATGAAAAGGCATGGCTGATCCGCGTCACGATCAACGCCTGCAAGGACTTGCTCAAAAGTTTCTTCCGCAGCCGCACGGTTTCCCTCGATGAAGTGCTGGAGCAGCCGGCGGCGCTCGCCCCGGATCACCGCGAGGTCGTCGAGGCGGTCTTGTCGCTGCCGCAGAAGTACCGGGATGTGATCTACCTGCACTATTACGAGGGTTATTCTGCACCCGAGATCGGCCGCATCCTGGGAAAAAACGTCAACACGGTCTATACGCTGCTGGGCCGTGCCAAACAGCAGCTGCGTGAAGCACTGGGAGGTGAGGGCGATGCATGACAAGATCCGCGCGGCATTCGGCGAGATCCACGCAGAAGAGGATCTGAAAGCGCAGACACGCGCCTACCTCGCCCGCCAGGCACCGGGACATCGGCGGCGGATATCCGGCCGGATGCGGCTTGTCCCCGCGCTGGCCTGCTTTTTGCTCGTGCTGCTGGCGGGCTGGGGCGGGTACCACACGTATTTCACCCCCTCCGCGATCATCAGTATCGACGTCAATCCATCCCTCGAGCTGGGCGTCAACCGGTTCGATAAGGTCGTTTCGGTAGAGGGCTACAACGAGGACGGCGCCGCGCTCGCCACCGCAGTGGATGTCAAATATATGGATTACGCGCAGGCACTCGTCCGCATCCTGGACAGCGACGCCTTTGCGCCCTATACTTCAGAGCAAGCGTCAGTGTCCATCGCCGTATTCGGCTCGGACGAACAAAAAAGCAGCGAGATGCTCTCGCAGGTGGAAGCCTGCACAGCAGGATACACAAACACCCACTGTTATGCGGATACAATGGAGGTCGCCTCAGCCGCCCATGCAGCGGGCCTGTCCTGCGGCAAGTACCGCGCCTATCTCGAATTGCACGAGCTTGACCCCTCCGTCACCCCGGCGGACATACAGGGCATGACCATGCGGGAGATCCGCGACCGCATTGCCGCGCTGTCGGGCAGCAGCGACGCGGTCCAGACGCAGGGCACCGGCGTTTCTGCCGGAAACGGGCATCACGGCCGCGGTATGGGAAACGGGCGCGGGAAGGGGCACCATGCACAGGAGCCGTAACCCATCCAGCATGGTATGCAACATAGCACCCTCTCAATCATTCCTGCTTTGGGATAACGCATTTAACCCGACCAACCAACTCGTCTCAGGAAAAAATCCAAACCAGCGCCCACACAAATCAAAAGCAGAACAGCCGCAGGTAAAAAACTGCGGCTGTTTTTTTATAGGCTATACCCGGATTACCACACGCATTTCCCCGCAGGGCCGCCACAAAACCGCAGATCGGTCTGAAAACCTGCTGCGAACGAAATCCTTCCACAGGCCTGTGGGCAAATAAGGGACAGCGGCCAAACAGGACTCTACTGAACGGTCCAAACCTTGAATGAACCGCAAAATGACCAAACTGCATTAAATCCCGCGCGGTTTTACGAGGCAGGCAATGCGGCGCCGCCTTGCCTTTTTTCGCCGGGCTGCTGCAACAATACATTTTTTCCATGGAAGGCGGCCCCATCCGCTCAGATCAGATCTCCTCCAGGGTCGGCATCGCGGGGATCGCTCCGCTGCGGGAACATGTGACCGAGGCCGCGCGGTTTGCAAAGCCGATGATCTCTTCCAGAACCGGTACGGTGATGTCGTCCGGCATCCGAATGCCCCGGCTGCACAGTTGATACAGTACAGCCCCCAGGAAGGTATCGCCCGCCCCATTGGTATCGGCCACCTTTGTCCGGACACCCTGCACCTGTCCGCAGTGTGCGCCGAGCCGGTAAAATGCGCCTTTGCCGCCGAGCGTTACCAGCACCAGCGGGATCCCGGCTTCGGAAAGGCTGCGGGAACCCTGCTCCAAATCATCCGTGCCGGTCAGCAGACGGAGCTCCTCCTCGGACAGCTTGACCAGATCGGCATATTCCAGCGGTTCTTTCATGCGGGAAACCGCCGTCTGTTCATCCGGCCACAGGCTGACCCGGTAATTGGGGTCATAGCTGACCAGAACGCCTGCCGCGCGCGCCGCGTGCAGCGCGCGCCAGGTCGCTTCCCTGCTTTCCGGCTCGATCAGGCTGATGGAACCGAAGTGGAAAACCTTTGCCTTCCGCACGGCATCCGGATCGACCTCCGCCGCCGACAGTTCCGCATCCGCGCCCCGGTTAAAGCGGAAATCCCGTTCCCCGTCCGCCTGCACCGAGACGACCGCCATCGTTGTGGCACGTTCACTGCGGCAAAGCCCGTCCGTATTGACGCGCTCCTTTTGCAGCACGCGCTCAAGATAATTGCCGAAGCCGTCGCTGCC
>DXIC01000096.1 GCA_019113065.1 Candidatus Agathobaculum stercoravium | reverse complement strand
CAGGCTGCGACGCAGGCGGCTCTCGCCCGGCTGCACCGGGTCGTCCTTGAAGCCGATCAAAAACTGCGGCTGCGAGACCTGCATTTTGCGGGTCACGAGCAGCTCGTTTACCGCTTCGCGGCGCGTGCCGTAA
Source organism: Candidatus Agathobaculum stercoravium (assembly GCA_019113065.1). GTDB lineage: Bacteria > Bacillota > Clostridia > Oscillospirales > Butyricicoccaceae > Agathobaculum > Agathobaculum stercoravium. The sequence goes on along the minus strand of DXIC01000096.1, from coordinate 9,739 downwards.
TGCCGCTCGCCGATCTCGGGCGCGTCCTGCGGGGAGAACTGCGCCGCCATGCGGCAGACCTTGTCAAAGTCCGCGGTGCCGCACACGACGAGCGCCATGTTTTTCGGGCTGTAAAACGCGCGGTGGCAGGTATACAGCGTCTCGGGCGTGATTTCCGCGATGCTCTCCACGCTGCCCGCGATGGACACGCGCACCGGATGTTCGCGGTACAGCCCCTCGTACAGGCCAACCATGGCCTGCCAGCCCGGGGTATCGTCCATCATGCCGATCTCCTGCCCGATGATGCCGCGCTCCTTGGCGACGTTTTCCTCGGTGAAATACGGCGTAAACACGAATTTCAGCAGGATCTCCAGATTCTCCTCGAACCGGTCAGTGCAGGAGAAATGGTAGGCGGTCATGGTGTGGCTGGTGAAGGCGTTGGGGCTTGCGCCCGTGCGCGCGAATTTTTGCAGCGCGTTTCCGTCCTCGTCCTCGAACATCTTGTGCTCCAAAAAGTGCGCCACGCCCGCCGGGGTGTCATAGCGCTTCCCTTCAAAGGTGAAAGAAGCGTCCACCGAGCCGAAATTGGCCGCGAGGATGGCGAAGGTTTTGCTGAAGCCCTCCTTGGGCAGATAGCACACGCGCAGGCCGTTCGCCAGCGTGCGTGTCTGCATGCGCTCGCCGAGGGTGGCGTACTGTTTCGTGCTCATCCTGCCGCCCCCTTCATAAAATAGACCGTGTCGAGCGCGGTCGCCTGCGCCGCCGCGACAATGCGCTCGCGCGTCACGTCCGCGGCCTGTGCGATGCGCTCCTCGGGCGTGACCAGCGTGCCCGCGGCCGCCTGCCCGATCCAGTAGCGCTCGAGCGTCAGCGGGTCGTCCAGCATGGCGCGCCAGTTGGTGGTGAGCGTCTTGCGCGCGGCGTCGATCTCCGCGTCCGTGATGTCGCCCGCGCGGCAGGCATCCAGCTGGCGCAGGATCTCGTCCCGCGCGGTCTCGAAATCCCTGTTTTCAATGCCGGAATTGACCATCATCATGCCCTTGGGGGCGATAAACTGCGCGCTCGCATAGTAGCACAGCGACTTGCGCTCGCGCACGTTCAAAAACAGCTTGGAGCTGGTCGAGCCGCCGTACAGGGTCTGGAACATCCAGTAGGCAGCCGGGTCGCCGCCGGTCAGGCAGCTTCCGCCCGTGCGGAAGCCGAGCGACAGCTTGCCCTGCGTCACCTGCTCCTCCTCAATGACCTCGCGCGGCGCGTCCGCGGGCTGCGCCACGATCTTCGTCTGCGGCTGGTAGAACGCGCCCGTGCGCGGCTGCACGAGCGGCGTGGCCGCAAACAGGGCTTCGACCGCGTCGGGCGCCATGGCGCCGCAGTAGAACAGCTCGACCTGCGCCTCATCCAGTGCGCGCTGGTAGGCGGCGTACAGCTTGTTTTCCGTGATCTTTTCCGCCTGTTCGGCCGTGCCGAGCGCGGGCTGGCCGTAAGGCTCGTTTTCGCACATCAGCTCGGTCAGGCGCCGGGGCGCCCAGGAACGCGGGTCGTTCTTCTGCGCCGCGATGCGGTCGATCAGGTTTCCGCGCTCGCCCGCCGTGTAGTCCGGGCAGAACACGCCGTCCTGCAAGTACGGGTCATACAGCAGGTCGGCCAGCAGGCGGATGACCTCTGCGATCAGCCCATCTGCACCCGGGGCATAGGCCTCGTCGATGCAGTCGGACAAAAAGCCGATGCACAGGCTTTCGCCCTCCTTGCGCACAGCGGATTCGATGCGCGCGCCGTACAGCTCGTCCAGCGCCTCGCCGATCGCGCGCAGGTCGGGCAGCTTTGCCGTGCCGCGGCGCAGCACCTGCGGCAGGCAGGCGCGCAGCGCGCTGTCCGGCCCGCCGAGCGGCAGCAGCAGCCCGACACGAAGCACCGCGCGCTTGAATCGCGGCGTGGTCACGCAGGTGAGGTTCACCCCTGCGCCCAGCTTTTTCCGGGTCACTTGTTGCATAGGTTGCATACTTTTCCTCGATTCCGGAGAAATTTTTCCATGTGCTTTATTATAGCATTATTCAAGGTATGTGGCAAACGAAGATTATGTGAACAAAATATTGCCCCACGGCGCTATTTTACCCTTGACAAGCGCGGCTTTATACGGTAGAATATTCACGTTCGATGTAAAGGCAAAACACTTTACACATCCGAGGAGGCCCGCCGATGAAAGGCAAACCGCTCGAAATGAGCCTGCTGTTCGACTTTTACGGCGAGACGCTCACCGAAAAACAGCGCGAGCTGTTCGACCTGTATTATAATGAAGACCTCTCGCTTGCCGAGATCGCCGAGTACGCGGGCATCACCCGCCAGGGCGTGCGCGACAGCATCAAGCGTGCGGAACATGCGCTGCGCGAGATGGAGGAAAAGCTCGGGCTGGTCGCCCGCTACGGCGGCACCGAACGGTGCGCGGAGGAACTGATGCACGAGGTCGAGCGCTTACGCGCCTTAAACGCCGGCACACTGCACAGCAGCGAAGCGGAGGGGATCGCCTCCCGCATGTCGTCGCTGCTCGAACAGCTCAGGCAGGAGGCTTAACATGGCATTTGAAGGCCTTACCGAAAAAATTTCATCCGCTTTCAAGCACCTGCGCAGCAAGGGGCGGCTGACCGAGTCCGACATCAAGGAGGCCATGCGCGAGATCCGCATGGCGCTTTTAGAGGCGGACGTCAACTTCAAGGTCGCCAAGGATTTCATCAAGACGGTCACCGAAAAGGCGACCGACGCGGAGATCCTCGAAAGCCTGTCCCCCACCCAGCAGGTCATCAAGATTGTCAACGAAGAGCTGGTCGCCCTGCTCGGCGGCCAGACCACCCGTCTGACCATATCGCCCAATCCCCCCACCATCGTCATGATGGCCGGTTTGCAGGGCGCGGGCAAAACCACCAACTGCGCCAAGCTCGCCGGCCTGCTGCGCAAGCAGCAGCAGCGCCGCCCGCTGCTCGTCGCGTGCGACGTGTACCGCCCCGCGGCGATCGACCAGTTAAAGGTGGTCGGCAAGCAGCTGGATATCCCGGTCTTTGATGAAGGCCAGGGCGATCCGGTCGAAATTGCGAAACACGGCATTGATTTTGCCAGGAAAAACGGCTTTGACCTTGTTTTCCTCGATACCGCAGGCCGCCTGCACATCGATGAAAAGCTGATGGACGAGCTGAAAAACATCAAGGCCGCGGTAAACCCCACCGAGATCATCCTCGTGGTGGACGCGATGACCGGCCAGGACGCAGTCACGGTCGCGCAGACCTTTGACGAAGCGCTCGGCATCGACGGCGTTTTAATGTCCAAAATGGACGGCGACGCCCGCGGCGGCGCGGCGCTCTCGGTCAAGGCGGTCACCGGCAAGCCGATCAAGTTCATCGGCACGGGCGAAAAGCTGGGCGACATTGAACCCTTCCACCCCGACCGCATGGCCAGCCGCATCCTCGGCATGGGCGACGTGCTGACGCTGATCGAAAAGGCGCAGGAGTCCTTTGACCAGAAACAGGCCGCCGAAACCGCGAAAAAGATGATGGCAGGCAAGCTGACGCTGACCGATTTTTACGACCAGCTCCAGCAGATGAAGAACATGGGCTCGATGGAGGAAATGCTCGGCATGCTGCCGGGCGTGGACGCAAAAGCCCTCGCCGGTGCGAAGATCGACGAAAAGCAGATGGCGCACACCGAAGCCATCATCCAGTCCATGACACCAAAAGAGCGGGATAACCCCTCGATCATCAACTTCTCCCGCAAAAAGCGCATTGCCGCAGGCTGCGGGCTGACGGTCGAGCAGGTAAACCGTCTGCTCAAGCAGTTCGAGGCCATGCAGAAGATGACCAAACAGCTGACCGGCATGGCGCGCGGCAAGGGCAAAAAGAAGCGCCGCGGCTTCCCCGGGCTGGGTGGTCTCGGCGGCATGAAGCTGCCGTTCTGAACACACCTGAAAATTTCAGGAAACTGAAATTTTCCAAATAAAAACGCGCCTCGCGCGTATTAAATTGGAAACGGCTGCGCCGTTTCCGCAAAATCCGGGAGCATGTATCACGGATTTTGCACAAGAGCGAAGCAAAGTTTCGCTTTGCGGAACTTTGCGCCGCATGGGATATGTCCGCGCGCCGCGCGGCATATCCTGCTCGATCGAAACTGTAGTTTCGATCGAAGCCAGCTTTAAGGAGGTGAAACATCCATGGTAAAGATCAGACTGCGCCGCATGGGCGCGAAGAAGGCTCCGTTCTACCGCATCGTTGTCGCTGATTCCCGTTACCCGCGTGACGGCCGCTTCATCGAGGAGATCGGCACCTACAATCCGCTGACCGACCCGGCTTCCGTAAACGTAAACGCGGAGCGCGCACAGGAGTGGATCAAGAAGGGCGCCCAGCCGACTGATACCGTTCGCGGCATCCTGAAGAAGGCCGGCGTGCTGAACTGAGTGAGGGTGACGAAATGAAAGAGCTATTGGCCTATATTGTCAAAAATCTGGTTTCCGAGCCGGATGCGATTGCCATCACTGAGGAGATCGACGGCGATAACATCACCTTTTCCCTGCGCGTAGCGCCGGGGGATATGGGCCGCGTTATCGGTCGCCACGGCCGCATCGCAAAGGAAATCCGCACACTCATGAAGGCGGCAGGCAATCGCGAAAACAAGCGCGTAACAGTCGATATTCTGGACTAACAACTTCGTTTGAAACGGGCGAAGCCCGTTCCAAACGAGGCACGCCCTTGTCAGGCTGCGCCTGAAAGGGCTATCGCGCCGAAGCCCCGCAAAAATTCTGATTTTTGCAGTGCTTCGCCTTTGTATCAAAAGCACGGGCGAAGCCCGCACTTTTGATGAAAACCGCGCTGCGGTTTTCTGTTTTATGCGCCGATCGGCGCTTTGAGCTGAAAATCGCCGCGGCGCGGCGATTTTTTGTTATGCGCGCTTTGCGCGCCATCTTCGTCAGCCACGGAGGACAAACCTATGCCGAAACAATTTTTAGAAGCCGGGAAGATCGTGGGCACGCACGGCGTGCGCGGCGACCTGAAGGTACAGAGCTGGTGCGACAGCCCGGAAGTGCTGTGCGACTTCGACACGCTGTATCTGGACGAAAAAACGCCTGTGACCGTGGAAAAGGCGCAGGTGCACAAAAACGTCGTGCTCATGCATCTCGAAGGCGTGGATACGGTCGAAGCGGCGGAAGCCCTGCGCGGCCGCGTGCTGCACCTCGACCGGGAGGACGTCGAGCTGCCGGAGGATCTCGTGTTCATTCAGGACATTCTCGGCTTTTCCGTATTCGACCGCCGGCTGGACCGCGAGATCGGCCGCCTGCGCGACGTCATCACCACCAACCCGGCGCACGATATGTACGAGGTCAGGACCACGGACGGCCGCCTGGTCTATATCCCTGCGGCCAAGCCCTTTTTGCAGGAGATCGATATGGAAGCGGGCGTCATCTATATTGAGAGCATCGAGGGCCTTGTGGAATGAGGATCGATATTATGACGCTGTTCCCGGACATGATCGACGCGGTCATGCGGGAGAGCATTATCGGCCGCGCGCAGGACAGGGGGCTGGTGACTGTCAAAGCCACCAACATCCGCGACTATGCGCTGGACAAGCACCACAAGGCGGATGACGCGCCCTACGGCGGCGGGCGCGGGCAGGTTATGCTCGCCGAGCCGCTCTACCTGTGCCATCAGGCGCTGTGCGCCGGGGAGCATGTGCACACGGTGTTCCTGTCCGCGCAGGGGCGGCCGTTTGACCAGAATAAGGCGCGCGAGCTGCTCGCCAAAGAGCATTTCATCCTGGTCTGCGGGCATTACGAGGGCGTGGACCAGCGGTTCATTGACGCATGCGTGGACGAGGAGATCTCGATCGGCGATTTTGTGCTGACCGGAGGCGAAATCCCCGCGATGGCGGTCGCGGACGCAGTCTGCCGCATGGTGCCGGGCGTGCTGCCCGATGAGGAAGCCTTTACCGCAGAGAGCCACTGGGAAGGGCTGCTCGAGCACCCGCAGTACACCCGCCCGGAGAACTGGCGCGGCAGGCCGGTGCCCGAGGTGCTGCTCTCCGGCCACCACGCGAATATTGAGGCGTGGCGGCGCGAGATGAGCCTGCGGCGCACCAGAGCCGACCGTCCGGATCTGTTCGCGCAGTTCGTGCCCAAAGACAAAAAGGACAAAAAGATCCTCGACCGGGTCAATCAGGACACGGACGGGACGCACTGACAGCGGCTTTTGATAAAAAAGAGGGGAACCAATCCGGTTCCCCTCTTTTTATGTGTTATGTGCCTGAAACGGCTTACAGTATGTAAACTTCGGTGGTCTCGTAGACCTCGTAGACCTTTTTGAGCGAAGCCATCTCAGTGCCTGCAATGCGGCTGCACGCGCGCGCCGTCGCCACCGCGTAACGCGCCATCTCGTCGAATTTCAGGCCGTTGTTCATCGAATTCGCAATCGCGCCGACCATTGCGTCGCCCGTGCCGACCGCGCCCTCATCGTAGATCTTGGGGTTGGTGTTGACATACAGCGCCTCCGGCTCGTCCCTGGAGACCAGCACCGCGCCCTCCTGGCTCATGGAAACGCAGACAGCCTTCGCGCCCATGTCCAGCATCTTGCGCGCGGATACCACGACGACTTCCGGATCCGCAGACGGCTTGTCGCCCACAGCTTCCGCCAGCTCAAAGATGTTCGGCTTGACGAAATCCGGTTCGAGTTTGAGCGCTTCGAGCAGCAGCTCGCCCTGCGCGTCGATGATCAGCTTGCAGTCATGCTTTTTGATCGTCCTGCACAGCTTGAGGTAATTCTTAACCGGGAACTCAGGCGGCGTGGAACCGGCCAGAACAAAGATGTTCCCGGGCTCCAGATAGTTCTCCATGCGGTCGAGCAGGCGCAGGAAATCCGCGTCGTCCAGCTTGTTGCCCGGCTCGTTGACCTCGGTATGCCCGCCCTGCGCGTCGATGATCTGCGTGTTGACACGCATCTGCCCGGCTACATCGACGAAATCGTGATGGATATCCGCGGCGGTCAGCATGTCCTTCATGATGCGGCCGTTCGTGCCCGCGCAGAAACCCAGTGCAACGCTGTTGCCGCCCAGCGCCTTGATGGCGCGGGAGACGTTGATGCCCTTGCCGCCCGGCTCCAGATGGCTGGATGTCGCACGGTTGAGCTTGCCGACAACCAGCGGATGCTCGATGCGCTGGGTGCGGTCAAGCGCGGCGTTGAGCGTTATCGTGATAATCATGGGACGCCCCTCCTGATATTTTTTCTTTCTTTTATATTTTACCGAATCGGACGGAAGATGTAAATGCTTTTTCAAATATTAAAGCAAAAAAGCTGGCGTCAGGCCTGCTCAAAATCCCAGTCCCGCCAGCCCCTGCACCAGCTGGATATAAAACCCGCATACATCAAACCCGTTGACGTCCCGGCGGAACACATCGACCAGCTGCTGATGGGAAACGCCCTCCAGCGTGCCGCGCCAGCGCCCCCAGCGGGCGGAGCCCGGCGTGACCAGCCCGTCGCTGTCCCCGTGCGCGGGGTAAAACAGGCCGCGCGTCAGCTGCATGGCCACGTCCGCGCGCATTTTGCCCAGCCGCGCGCCCCAGCTCTGGTAAAAGACGCCCTCTGCGTCCGGGTTGTCCCGGTTGAACTGCGCGAGGTATTTGGGCGTCAGCTGCTCGCCTGCGCGCAGGGAATCCGGCTTTTCGTCCCCGTGCCTTGCCCAATACGCGTCGTTGCCGCGCGCCCATACCGCAACGCCCGGCCGTGCAACCAGCAGCAGCTCGGCCACGCGCGAGCCGCGATTTGGCGTGGCCAGCATGGAGAGCGAGGCAACCCGCCCGCCATACCCCATGGCGGAAATCAGGTACCGCGCCTCCAGCCCGCCCTTGGAATGGGCGATGATGTTGACCCGGTCGCAGCCCGTTTCACGCAGCGCGCGGTCAACGGCCCGTTTCATCTGTCCCGCGCCGGTCTCGATGCTGCCCCAGGCGTCCTGCCCGCCGAAATAGACGGCAGCGCCCTGCGCGCGCAGCGCATCCGGTATCCGGCCCCACGGCACATACAGGCCGCCCTGCTCGGTCACGCCAAGGCCGTGCGCAAGCAGGATGGGATATTTCGTCCTGCAACCGGCCATATCACTTATGGTATTTGCCGCCCGCAGCGATGTTGAGCGCGCGGTACAGCTGCTCAAGCACCATGACGCGCGCGAGATGGTGCGGGAAGGTCATGGGGGACATGGACAGCCGCAGCGCGGCGCGCTGCTTGATGCGCTCCGCCATGCCGCACGAGCCGCCGATCAGCAGGCAGACCCGGCTCGTCCCGGAAACGGTCAGCTTGCCGAGATAGTCCGCGAGCTGCCCGGACGACATGGGCTTGCCCTCGACGCACAGCGCAATCACCGCCGCGCCCTGCGGGATCCTGGCTTCGATCAGCGCGGCCTCCTTATCGAGCGCCTGCGCGATCTCGCCCGCGGACGGCTCCTGCGGCAGGCGCTGTTCGGGCAGCTCGACGATCTCCAATTTACAATATGCGGCAAGGCGCTTGGCGTATTCCTTCACCGCTTCGGCCCAGAACTTTTCCCCGAGCTTGCCCACGCAGATCAGCCGGACAGAGAGCACGATGCTTCCTCCTCCCCAAAGGCAACGGGCTGCTCCATGCGCTCGCGCGGCGCGACGATGACCTCGCACGCGGGCAGGCCGCGCAGCGCGGCAAGCGTCTGCTGGAGCGCCAGCGCCGGGATGTTGTTTTTCTCGCTCAAATGCGCAAGGACAATGGTGCGCGCACCGTTTTTGACCAGATCGGCCGCGAACACCGCGCAGTCCGGGTTGGACAGGTGCCCCGCCGGGCCTGCCACGCGCATTTTGAGCGGGTAGGGGTACGGCCCGGCCTGCAGCATATGCGGGTCGTGATTGCTTTCGAGCACGACCGCCTCACAGCCGCGCAGCAGCTCGGCCGCGTCGCGCGGCACAAAGCCGAGGTCGGTCGCAAAGCCGAACCGGCTGCCGCCGTGCTCCAGTATGTAGCCCACGCTCTCGGCCGCGTCGTGCGGGGTCGCAAAGGACGTGATGTCCACATTGCGCACCCAGAAGCGCTCGCCGCTGTCAAAGACGTTCAGGCGGTCGGCGCAGAGCGGGTCTTTTTCCGCAAGCGCCTCCGCTGTGCCGCGCGAGGCGAACACCGGCGCGCGCGCCTTTTTGAGGAACATCGGCAGCCCCTTGACGTGATCGATGTGCTCGTGTGTGAGCAGCACAGCCGCAATGTCGTCCAGCGCAAGGCCGAGCGCGGCAAGCGCGGTCGTGATCTTGCGCAGGGACACGCCCAGATCGATCAAAATCGCGGCGCCGTCCGCCATATACAGGCCGCAGTTGCCCGACGACCCGCTTGCAATGCTGTAATAATACCGTTCCGCCAAATTTTGAAACCTCCAGATAAAGTAAAAGCCGCGAACTTCCGTCCGCGGCATCGCAAATTAACGGTTCAAGCCCTCCGGCCCGCCGCAACAGGCCGCGCTCCGCGCGATCCTGAATTGGGAAATCGCTTGCGATTTCCGTAAAAAGTCAGGACATGTGCCTGACTTTTTACACCCCGACTCAGCGCCCCAAGGGCGCGTCCAGGGGGTATCGCGGACAAGTTTCTCCGGAACTTGTCCGCGTATATAGGGGGAATCGGATTCCCCCTATAACCTGTTCTCACGCGCGCTCCGCCAGCCCCATCGAATCCGGGATCTCCGAGCGGTACATATCCGCGCCGAGCGCCACGAACTTCTCGACCAGCGT
>DXIC01000095.1 GCA_019113065.1 Candidatus Agathobaculum stercoravium | reverse complement strand
TGCGCGTCGTCCTGGGTGAAGCAGCGCACGCGGAACAGGCCGTGCAGCGCGCCGGACAGCTCGTGGCGGTGGACAATGCCCAGCTCGCCCACGCGCAGCGGCAGCTCGCGGTAGGAGTGCGGCTGGGACTTGTAGACCAGCATGCCGCCCGGGCAGTTCATGGGCTTGATCGCGAAGTCCTCGTCGTCGATGACCGTGGTGTACATGTTGTTCTTGTAGTGGTCCCAGTGGCCCGAACGCTCCCACAGCTTGCGGCTCAGGATGATCGGGGTGGAAACCTCGACATATCCGTACTTCTTGTGCACCTCGCGCCAGTAATCGATCAGGGTGTTCTTGAGCGTCATGCCGTTCGGCAGGAAGAACGGGAAGCCCGGGCCTTCCTCGGTCAGCATGAACAGGCCAAGCTCCTTGCCAAGACGGCGGTGGTCACGCTTTTTTGCCTCTTCGAGCATACCCAGGTATGCGTCCAGCTCGTCCTTCTTCGGGAAAGCGGTGCCGTAGATGCGCTGGAGCATCTTGTTGTTCGAGTCGCCGCGCCAGTACGCGCCGGTGACGTTCATCAGCTTGATGCCGTTCCCCTTGACGCGGCCGGTGGAGTCCAGGTGCGGACCCGCGCACAGGTCGGTGAACTCGCCCTGCTTGTAGAACGAAATGACAGCGTCCTCCGGCAGGTCGTCGATCAGCTGCACCTTGTACGGCTCGTCCTTCTCTTCCATCAGCTTGCGGGCCTCGGCGCGCGGCAGCTCGAAGCGCTCGAGCGGGAGCTTCTCCTTGCAGATCTTACGCATCTCAGCCTCGAGCGCGTCCAGGTTCTCCTGCGTGAAGGAGAACGGCGCATCGAAATCGTAGTAGAAGCCGTTTTCGATCGACGGGCCGATGGCGAGCTTGACCTCGGGATACAGGCGCTTGACCGCCTGCGCGAGGATGTGGGATACCGTATGGCGGTAGGTGTCGCGGTATTCCGGGTTTTCGAACGTGTACTTGTTTTCTTCGGACATAACTGTTTCCTCCTTTGGTATTTTGGGGGGAGAACGAAAAAAGCCCACCCCCGACATCATATCAGGGGTGAGCTGAGGTGACGCCACACCATAGCGGCCGCGGCGTTTTGCGGCTTATTTGCACCTGTGCTTTGTTGCAGCGCCTTGCAATACGAAAGTATTGCTGCGGCACTGTGCCTCGCTCACGCACAAAACGCCTGCAAACCGTTCTTGCTACTATGGTGCGGTGTCACCGTATACCCACGGTTCCACCCTGCTTGCAAGCCCCCTTTGGGAAGGCTTGCCGCTCTGGAGTCCGTAACGCGGACAAGACGCCGCGGCATACTGCGTTTTTCCGCCGCGGGGCTCGGGAATCGGTGCTGCTTTCCCCGCGCCTGCGGACGCTTTCAGCCGCGTCGTCCGCTCTCTGCCAAACGCTCATCGGGTACTGACAGGCTTTCCCTCATCGCCTTTTGCTGCGGCCGCCGGGTGCACATACCGATACCCCGCCAGCCTATGAATACCTTTATATTATACCCCAAAGCGCGCTTTGTCAACCGTTATTTCGCGGTTTCGTACCGCCCGACAAACAATATCTCACCCTTTGCGTTGTCGCGGATGACAAACCAGAACGGCTCGTCCGCGGTGAAGGTACGCACAAGCTCCGGCCGCGAAGGCATCGCCGAGCCCTCACCGGTCATGGCGGCGGTTACCGCCGCAGCTTCGGTCCCCTTCTCGTCCACCGCGATATAGGTCTTGTGCAGCACGGTATCGAGGAAGTGCTGCTGCCCTGGAAGGCTGGACGGGTCAAGCATGGCGGTCAGGTCGGCGGTTTCCGGATCATACACTGTCTGGACGCCAAGCGCCTGCAAGGCCTCGTCCAGCGCGGCGCTGTACTCCACCTTGAACCTCGGCACAGAGACGCGGACATCCCCGTAGGTGAATTCCGCGCTGTCCAGAAAGTGCTGCACGTCCAGCGTGCCGTCCGCCTTGATCAGATACATGCTGAAATCCGCGTCGCGGAAGAACTCGTAGTTGTCGCCCTCGATGTTGTCCACTGCGTCATTGCGGTAATCCATTTTGAGCGCCTCGACGCCCGGCGTGGCATAATAGCCGAAGCCGTCCGTCTGGTGCATCATATCGACCGTCCCGGCCGTGCCGTCCGCATTTGTGAAATCCGCTTTGTCCGTGCGGTCTTCATTGAACTCGTTTTCCCACGCGGCCTTGAAGTACACCGCATTGACCAGCGCGGTGACAAATTCGCGGTTGTCTTCGGTCAGGATGGCGGGGATCTTGCCGTTTGTCTTTTCCTCCACCCACGCGTTGACCCGCTCGACCGAATCCGCGTCCGTTACCTCCTCGACGGTGGCGCGGAAGTATTCGTCCATTTGCTGCACGAAGCCCGGCAGGAATGCGCCCTTGCCGTCAAACCGGCTCTGGTTGAGCCACAGGGCGTTCGCGGTATCGAGCGACATGATGCGCGCGTAGCTGTCATAGGTCTCGAGCAGCTCCTTGACGCTCTGGTTGAATGCATCCAGATCGTCGATGCACAGGGCGGTGAGCAGCTCCTGCTGCGTCTCGCCCTTGGCGCCGTTTGCCAGCATGGCAAGGCACAGGCGGATGGAGTATGGCGACACCGACCAGTTGCCCTCGGTCTCCAGCGCGCGCACGAGCGCATCCGTGAACGAGCCGGGCTGCTCGGGAGTTGCAACCGCGCTCGCGGTCACAGCATTCGCGTTGGCGATCCATTCCATCGCCTCTGTGCCGGAAACCGGGTCATCCGGCCGGAATTCCAGCGCGCTGGACGCTGTGCCGTCCGGATAAGTGACATTCTGCTCCTCCGACATGTCGATCACGCCATACATCCAGCACTTGCTCACGCCGCTTTGCGCCCACGCGGCAATGTTGTAATTATCGGGCGCGCCCGTGCCGCAGCCCGCGGGCAGTTCGGTGTATTTGTAGTCCAGATAGCGCCCGAGCAGCGCCGCCGCTTCCTGCCGGGTGATGGGGTCGTCCAGCCGCAGCGTGCCTTTTTCCTCCCCGTTCCCGTCGCCGTTCAGGATCCACTTGTCAAACGTCCACTTGACCTCGTCCGGGACGTCCGCACCGTCTGTGAAGTACTCCTCCATGTCGATCCACGCGCTTTCCGACACGTCCTCGCCTGCGTTCAGCGCCAGTGTTTGCAGGAACCAGCCGCGCGTCGCGGTCTCGGGCGGCGCCGGGGGCGTGGCTGCGGCATCCAGCGCCTGCGCCGCCCCCGCAGCGCCCGGCAGCAGCAAACCAAGCGCCAACACGATTGCCAATACTCTTCTTTTTTTCATGTTTATCCCTCCCATACCTTGATATACTGTTTAGACGTCCCTCTTTGCCGCAATGTTCCCCATAAAAGCAAAAAGCTCCCCCCACGGGGAGCCTTTTTTCAGCATTTGAGCGCTTCGTCTTCGATATTTGCCGTGATCCGGTCATAAAATTCCCGCTTCTGCTGTTCGCTTGCAAACGCAGAAAACGGTATGATCACCGCGGAGAACTCATCCACAAAAATATAGTAGTGTTTGTCGTCCGACGCCGTGCGCTGCACCGCCTCGTATTGGTAGACCGTGTCCTCATTTTCGCCCACAAGCTCAAACTCATCTTCGCGCAGCGTGAGCGTCTTGGGCCCGCAGAGCTGCTTGTTTTTCGCATTTTTCAGGATGCGGTCGACGTTTTTGACCACCTTGCGCTTCATATACCACGGCGTGCCGAAAAAGCATACCGCCGCCAGCGCCACATAGACCGCAACCGAAAACACGCTCAGCCCGTGCACAAAGTACATCAGCGCGGTGCCGCCCACAATCACAAGCGCCGCCGTCATGACGCGCGTCAGCAGGATGCTGCGCTGCACGACCGCGTTATTGACATAATAATTGAGGTTAAAGTCGATATAATCCTGTTTTGTAATATCGTAATGCAGTTCCATAGCAAGCTCCTTTGGTTTTCTTGCTTCCATTGTACATAAAAACCCACGCAAAAGCAAGCCTGAGCATGCCCGGCTTGACAGGCGGGCTGAATTGCTTTACTATGTGAAAGGAAAGGGAGCGTTCCGCATGCGCAAGCTGTTTCTCACTGCCGCCGGGCTGCTTTACGCGGTTTTTCTGTTTCTGGACCTGACCCTCGCCGGGAACAGTGCCCCGCTCAAATTCGCCGCCATCCTGCTGTGCTTTGCAGCCGCGCTCTGCGGCCCGCGCACCACGGACGGCTGCCTGACCGCGCTCGCGCTGGGGTTTGCCGCCTGCGCGGACCGGTTCCTGCTCGTCCCGGGCGGGCATTACAGTCTGGGCGTTGCGCTGTTCTGCATCGTGCAGGCGCTGTATTGCGCGCGCCTCGTGCGTTGGCGCGGCGGTATCTGCCGCCCCATGCTCGCATTGCGGCTCGTGCCGCTTGCGGTGTGCCTGTTCACACGGGAACCGCTCGCCGTGCTCGTCCCGCTCTATTTTACAAACCTTGTTTGCAGCGCGCTCGAGGCTGCGCTTTTCCGCCCTGCGCGCCGGGAAAGCCGCCGGTTTGCCGCAGGCCTTTTTCTGCTGGCCTGCTGCGACCTGTGCGTCGGCGCGTTCAACCTTGGCCTGTGGACGGGGTTTACCCGCATCGGGATGTGGCTGTTCTATCTGCCCTCCCAGATGGTGGTCGTCCTGTCCGCCCAATCCAAAGGAGATGTCCCATGAAACCGTCCAAACTGCTGTCCATCCTGCTTTCGCTGGCGCTTGCGCTGTTTTTCCTGAGCGCCGCGATCGCGGTACCCATCCTGTGCCGCCCGTTCTACTATCATCAGATCGATGCGCTCGATTTGCCCGAAACGACCGGCTGGAGCGAGGAAACCATCCGCGGCGCCTATGACGAGGTCATGGATTATCTGGTATTCGGCGCGCCGTTCGGCACGGGCGAGCTGCGCTGGTCGGAAAGCGGGCAGGCGCACTTTGCGGACTGCCGCACGCTGTTCCGGCTGGACTTTGTGCTGCTGGGTGTGTCCGCGGCAGTGCTCGCTGTGCTTGCCGTACTGTACCGCCGCGGGAAGCTTGCGTTCCACCGGTTCTGCGGGCGCAGCCCTGCGTTCTGGGCCGCAGCCGGGCTGAGCGCAGTGTTCCTGCTTGCCGCCGTGTGGGCTGTCATCGACTTCACCAGCCTGTTCACCGCGTTCCACCATGTTTTCTTCCCCGGCAAGACCAACTGGGTGTTCGACTGGCGCACGGATGAGATCATCCTCATCCTGCCCGAGATCTTCTGGGCGAAAACCGGCGCGCTCGTGCTGGCACTGTGCCTCGGCGGGCTGTGGCTGACCGCGCTCACCGCATGGCAGCTGCGCAAGCGCCGCCAAACCGCATAAGGGAACAGGCGTTCCTATATTATATACTGAGTGTCAAGATCTCGCCGGGATGGCCGAGGCGCAAATCCGCTTCGAGTTCCGGCTCGTGCGTGCCCCAGAGTGCCAGCACGCTTTTCACCCCCGCCGACCGGGCGCACTGCATATCAAAGCCGCTGTCGCCGATATACACCGCGCGCCCCGCCGAGCCGCCCAGCCGCCGCAGGCATTCGGCCGCCGCATCCGGCGCGGGCTTGGGGTGTTCCACATCGTCCGAGCAGACGATCGCGTCAAAATACCGGTCCAGCCCGAGCGGCTTGACCCCGTCTGCAAACTGCGAGCGGGTACGCGAGGTCACGATCCCCAATTTTTCGCCGCGCTCGCGCAGGGCGCGCAGCGTGTCCACCATGCCGTCGTAGATCTTCACCTGCGACAGGTTGCTGTACGAGATGCTTTCCCAGCGGTGCATCACCTCGGCCTGCTGCGCCTCCGGCACGCCGAAATAGGCCAGCCCCTGCGTCCCTGTCATACCAAACGCCTTTTTGAGTTTTTCCGGCGTGTGCGCATAGCCGTATTCGTCCAGCACCTGCCGCAGTGCAGGCAGTTCCACCACAGACGAGTCGATCAGCGTGCCGTCCACATCAAAGATATAGCAGTTCATGCAATTTTTCCTCCGTCAATTCGCTCGCCAGCCGGAACAGCCCGGCGTCATAATCCTCCCTGAAACCATGGGACACTACGATCTCCGGCACGGCATGCGCCGGGAGGGTCTGTGCGCAGGCGCGGCGGATGCGCTCCACTTTGCCCGCGAGCAGCGGGTTGTCGTACAGGATCACCCGCGCCGGGTTGACCAGCGCCGCATATGCGCGGATGACCTGCATATAATAGGCCACCATGTCCGCGCCCGCAAAGTGCGTCTGCGCATATTCCAGATTGTTCTTGATCGGCAGATAATGCAGTTCCCCGGCAAAGGCTGACGCACCTTCGAACGCCTTGCCGCCGGTCACAATGCTCGCCCCCATGCCGGACGGCCCGAGGTAGATACAGACCGCCACACCGTCCCAGCCGTCCTGCCGCACGCAGTACCCCGCCGACGCGAGGTGCATGTCGCGCACCGCAGCCGCGGGCACGCCTGCCGCCTGCCGGAGCCGGTCCGCCAGATCGACGCCGAGCAGCTCCTGATAGCCGATGGTCTCGCAGGCCACGCCGCTGCGGATCGAGCAGTCCACGCCGAGCACCGCACCACCAAGGTTGGGATACTGCTCCCGCACCCGTCCCGCCATGCTGTCCAGCATTTGCAGGAGCGACGCCGACCGCGCCTGCTCCCCCTGTTCGAGCACTGCGCCGTCCAGGTCACGCACCTCATAAAACAGCCGCCGCCCTTCCAGCCGCGCGCACAGCATCACGCGGAAGCGCGGGTCGCGCTCGTACCGCTGCGCGCACCGCCCGCCGGTCGAGGCGGCCGCGCCCGCTTCGCGCAGTTCCCCCAGCTGCACCAGCGCGTCCACCGTGCGGCTGACCGTCGGGAAGCTCAGCCCTGTCTCCCGCGCCAGATCGTTTTTGCTCATCACACCGCCCTGCCGCAGCGCCTTGCGCACCAGTTCGGTGTTGATCTTTCTCAGCCCGGTCGCATCTGCCATATGACCATCTCCAAAAATACTTTTTAAAAGTGATTTACAATCCTTGATATCAGTATATAATACTGTGCCCGCTGTGTCAAGCCGCAGCGCGAAAAAACGGACGGCAAAAGCCGTCCGTTTGAGGCTGTCGAAAAACATAGTTTTTCGAACAGCCTCTCGA
>DXIC01000094.1 GCA_019113065.1 Candidatus Agathobaculum stercoravium | reverse complement strand
GGCGGCGGCTCCGGCGGCGGTGGCGGCGGTGGCGGCAGCCTCGCCGAGCTGTTTGACGTTGCGGTACCGGATTCGGTCCGGAACGGTGCAGTAAGCGTTTCTCCCGCGCGCGCTGAGGCTGGCAAGACCGTGACCATTACGGTTTCGCCGGACGAAGGCTATGCGCTGGATCAGCTGACCGTAACCGATGAGGACGGCAATGAGATCCGTCTGACGGACGCGGGCAACGGCCGGTATACCTTTACCATGCCGGAAAGCGACATCCGGATCGCGGTTTCCTTCGTAGAGGCAGGACAGCCTGCGGAAATGCCGTTTACCGACGTGGCGGAAAACGCATGGTACGCGGATGCCGTGCGGTATGTGTATGAAAACAGCATGATGACCGGCATGACCGACACCACGTTTGGCCCGGACGCCACCACGACCCGCGGCATGATCGTTACGATCCTGCACCGTCTCGAGGGGGCGCCGGCAGCGTCGGCCTCCCGCTTCACGGATGTCGCGCAGGGCGCGTACTACGCGGATGCGGTTGCCTGGGCTGCGGAAAACGGCATTGTCAACGGCATCAGTGAAACCGCTTTTGCACCGGATCAGGTGATCACCCGCGAGCAGCTGGCGGCTATCCTGTACCGCTACGCGCAGTATAAGGACTACGATGTCACTGCCTCGGGCAGCCTGGACGCATACACGGATGCTTCCGAAATCAGCGCTTACGCGGCTGATGCAATGCAGTGGGCGAATGGGCAGGGCCTGATTACCGGCGTGACGGATACGACGCTTGACCCGCAGGGCAGCGCGACCCGTGCGCAGGCAGCGACGATCCTCATGCGTTTCTGCGAAGACGTTGCAAAATAACGGCATAAAACGGCGGGAAGGCGCATCTTGGCCTTCCGCCGGAAAACAGAAGGGGCCGGTCCGGCAGGAGCCGCGGATACGCGTGGCAGTGCAGGCCGGCCCTGCTGCTTGCCATGCGTCCGGAAAAGGGATTGAAAAAGCGGCAGGATGCTGTATAATAAAACCAAAGGGGGAGCGGCCGGCCGCCGCTCCCCGTATTCCAAAAAGCAGGCGGCGGCATGGGCCGCGCGAAGCCCGCTTACCATCAAAATATGCCGTGCGCGGCCGCGCGGTCACAGGAGGAAGTATACCTATGGAAATCAAACTGTCACCGTCCATCCTTTCGGCGGACTTTGCCAATCTGGAACGCGATATTAAGATCGCCACCGATGCGGGCGCGGAATACGTCCATGTTGACGTGATGGACGGCCACTTTGTGCCCAATATCACGATCGGCGCGCCGGTGGTCAAGGCGCTGCGCAAGGCGACCGACAAGGTTCTTGACGTACACCTGATGATCTCGGACCCGGACAAGTATCTGGATGATTTCATCAAGGCGGGCTCGGACATCATTACGGTACATTACGAATCGAGCGGCGATACGCTCGAGCAGCTGAAGAAGATCAAGGCTGCGGGCGTCAAGGCGTCCTGCACGATCAAGCCGGGCACCCCGGCGGATGTGCTGTTCCCGCTGCTGCCGTACTGCGATATGGTGCTTATCATGACGGTCGAGCCGGGCTTTGGCGGCCAGGGCTTTATCCCGGAGTGCATGGACAAGATCCGTGCGGTGCGCGCGGAGATCCAGAAGCACGGCTACAACTGTGAGCTCGAGATTGACGGCGGCGCAAAGCTCAGCAACACGGCGGACATTGTCGCCGCGGGCGCGGATGTCATCGTCGCCGGTTCGGCGGTATTCGGCGGGGATATCGCGGCAAATGTCAAGGGGTTCCATGATGTGTTTGCAGAGGGCGTCAAAAAGGCGTCGTGGAGCAAATAAGGATGATAAGGGAGCAAAGCCGGTATGACAGGACATACCGGCTTTTTCCTGCGGCGCAGCGCTTGCGGACAGCCGGATGTTGTGATATAGTAGCATTGGAAAGGAAGATGATATGATTTCCATTAACCGTTTCCAGGAAATATTGGAGGATCTGGCCGAGGAACTGCCTGCGGAATTTTATGAGCAGCTCAACGGCGGCATCCTGGTTGACGCAGGGCATCCGCTGCATCCGGCGGACGAGCGCGGCGACCTGTATATCATGGGGGAATACCGCATCGACCCGGCGATGGGCAAATATATCGTCATGTATTATGGTTCCTTCCGGCGGGTGCTGGGGCGCAGCGCGGACGAAAGCGAGTGGACAGAGGAGATGCGCAAGGTGCTGCGGCACGAATTCCGCCACCATATTGAGGGGCGCGCAGGCGTGCGCGATCTTGAAGTATGGGACGAGGAGCAGATCGCGGCCTACCGCGCGCGGAACCGAAAAGAGAAATAAAAAAACCGGCAGGGCGCTCAGGCGTCCTGCCAGTTGTCTTTCATGGGGAGCATGGTGGGGGAGTATCCGTCGCCGAGGAAGTTCATAGTCCCCTCGCACGACCAGACCAGCCATGCGCCGCTTTTCACCTGCCGGAATACCCAGCTGCGCGACCAGCCCTCCAGCCGTTCGTCCTCGCCCTGATAGCCCAGGGTGATGCGCAAAATGGTATCATTCAGGTCGGCGTGTTCCTCCGGGTAATAGACATGCTCGAGCTGTGCGTCGGTCAGTTCGATCCCCGCATGGAAGACCGTGGGATAGAACTGATCCGGCACGAGGTACAGGGGATCGACGCTGGGATCGTCAATATCCGCGCCGTCAAAGAACACCTCATATGGAGGGGATTCGTTGAATCCAGACCCGCTGTAAACCTCCCTTGTGGACTTGACATAGGTATCATATTCCGCACGCGAGATGCTCTCACGCAGGGAAATCTCGGCCATCGGGCGTTCGAGCGGCTCGATCATGGCATAGGCATCCTCGAGGTCGAAAGCCTCGGTCTCAGTGCGCACCGGCTCGATCTGATACCCTGTCTGTGTCGTACAGGCGCTCAGCAAGGTGAAACAAAACAACGTCAAAAGCGGTAATGCCAGCCGTTTCATGCCGATCCCTCCTCAGCAGGGCGTCATTTGTCCTCGGAAAGCAGGAAGCCTTTGTCCTTGAGCCCCTGCACCACGCGGTCAAGGGTCGCCTCGTCCGCCGCACGCAGGGTGTGCAGGTGGATGCCGCCGGTCAGGTCGCACAGCGGCTTTGCGCCGGGCTGCCGGATCTTCCGGTCGAACGCGTCCGCGTCGTAGCGGGAAAAAATGTGCAGCGGGGCGCAGATCTGGCCGTAAACCGAGTGCTCGACCGTGACGTCGATCAGCGCGCCGCCCAGGTCGACAACCGTGTACAGCTCTTCGAGCAGGCGGTCCTGTTCGTGGCGGCAGACGACGCTGCGTTCGGCATAGGCAGGGGCGGCAGAGGCATTTTCCAGGATATAGCCGCGCGGCGTGGCGAGCACGGCAAGGCCGCCCGCACGCAGCAGGGCGATGTCGCCCACGATGATCTGGCGGCTGACGCCGCATTGCGCCGCCAGCACAGTGGCGGAAACCGGCTTATCCGCACCGGCCAGCAGATGGGAGATTTTAGTGCGCCGTTCGGCAGCATTCATAGCAGATCACTTCCTTAATATCTACATGATAGCAAAAGATAACCCGGGATGCAAGCGGTGGCGAAAAAAAGAAAAAAGGCTATGCACTGCATAGCCTTGCCCTCCATATTTGGTTTAACCGAGCAGATAAACATTTGCGTACTGCACGCCCAGATCGTATGCGCGGTCGTGAGAGGAAACGAAAATATCAAGCTTGTTGTCCTTGATTGCGCCGCCGGTATCCTCGGCAATGAACGTGCCGTAGCCTTCGATATAAACGCGGCTGCCCAGCGGGATGATGGAGGAATCAACTGCAATCGTGCGGCCCTCGGTCGGGGTGGTGCCGGAAGCGGTCTTGGCGCCTGCAACGCCGTTGCAGGTCGCGCACGGGCAGTAGAAGGTCAGCTTGTAGTTGCCGAGCGCTGTTGCATTGCTTTTGACCGTGTCCGAAGCCAGCAGGGAGGACGAGTAGGAAACCGTCCGCGCGGAAACCGGCGCCGTCAGCAGCTGGTTGTATTCGCTCTGTGCAGTGGCTTCCTTGGCGGCCTCGGCTTTCGCTTCAGCCTCTGCCTTGGCTTTTGCTTCGGCCTCAGCCTTGGCCTTGGCATCCGCCTTGGCGAGCGCCTGCTCAGCGGTGTTGATCTCGTCAGAGGTGAGTACCGTGCCGACAGAAGAATTCAGATTGGAAGAGAGCACCGCTACCGGCTGCTCCAGTGCGGCAGCGCTGACCGAGGCCATCGCGCTGACGGCAAGCGTCGCGGCGATCAGCCTGGACGCAAACTTTCGCAGGGAAATAGACATCTGTGTTACACTCCTAAATCATTGTGAAAACCCGCGGGGCACCGCGGCATCGGCTGTTGTTACCGATTTGTTTTCGGGTTGTTACTGATTTGTTGTCGATCTGTTTCCGATCTGTAACCTATGATACTTCATCATCGCAGATTTGTCAAATGCTTTTGAGAAAATTTGTTCAATCTGCACAAGGACGTTTGCTCGGTGGGCGAAACTCTGTACAGACAACTGAAAATATCGCGCGATTTTGCAGGAAATGACGCCCGCTGTGCACAATGAACGGTTACAAAAAATCAAATCTGCCATGCCGGTGGGGAGGCGGATAACGCTGTTCCGCCGTAAATCGACACAGGTGGGGAAAGCAGGATAAACAGTATAAGCCGCCCGGCGCGTGCGGATACTATATAAAACAGCTGCGCGCCGGCGCGGCACACTGCGTCCCCATCCGCAAAAAAACCTTTACACACCTCCGCTGCTGTGGTATCCTAATAATAAGTGCATGCAGAACGCGTGGGGATGCGCCGCATCTTTTTTACGGCGGAACCGGGCTGCATCGCAGCGTTAAAAACAGTAAATGAAGGCGGACGAACGGGATGGCAGGTCTGTCTTTGAAAAAAGCGGGTTGAGCCCGTATTTTGCAGTATATTTGGAAAAATAACAATGGATAAAGGAAAGTGATAAAGCAATCATGAAAGAAAAACTGAAGATTATACCGCTGGGCGGTCTCAATGAGATCGGCAAGAACATGACCGTGATCGAATACGGAAACGACATTATGGTCATCGACTGCGGCGTGGCCTTCCCGGACGATGATATGCTGGGCGTTGACCTGGTGATCCCGGACACCACCTATCTCAAGCGCAACCTGAACAAGCTGCGCGGCTATGTCATTACGCATGGCCATGAGGACCACATCGGCGCAATCCCGTATGTCCTGCGCGAGTGCAACGCACCGATCTACGCCACGCGCCTGACCTGCGGCATCATCGAGACAAAGCTCTCCGAGCATAAGATGCCCCAGAAGGTCAAGCTCAACCATGTGCGTGCAGGCGATACGATCAAGCTGGGCTGCTTCAAGGTGGAGTTTATCCACACCAACCACTCGATCGCGGACTCAGTGGCGATTGCCATTACCACGCCGCTTGGCACGATCCTGCACACGGGCGACTTCAAGATCGACCTGACGCCGGTTTCGGGCGAGATGATCGACCTGGTGCGCATCGGTGAGCTGGGCAAGAAGGGCATCCTTGCGCTGATGAGCGACTCGACCAATGTCGAGCGCCCGGGCTACACGCCGAGCGAGAAGATCGTGGGCAAGTCGCTGGAGAAGTTTATCATGGAAAGCGACCAGCGCATCATCATTGCAACCTTCGCGTCCAATGTATCGCGTTTGCAGCAGATCCTGGATATTGCGGCCAAGGCGGGGCGTAAGGTAGCGGTCTGCGGCCGCAGCATGGAGAAGATTTCCAAGGTCGCGGGCGAGCTGGGCTACCTCAAGGATACCGGCAAGGTGATGATCGATATTTCCGAGATCAAGCGATATGCGCGCAGCCAGCTGATTATTGTCTCCACCGGTTCGCAGGGTGAGACCATGTCCGCGCTGTACCGCATGGCGTATGGCAGCCACAAACAGGTGGAGGTCAACGCCGGCGACCGGATTTTGATTGCGGCTTCTGCCATCCCGGGCAACGAGAAGTCGATCAACAATATGGTCAACGAGCTGTATAAGCTGGGCGCGGAGGTCATATACGACCGCTCGGCGGCGATCCATGTATCCGGCCATGCCTGTCAGGAGGATCTCAAGCTGATGCTGGGCCTGTGTAAGCCGAAGTACTTCATCCCCGTACACGGCGAATACCGCATGCTGATGCGGCACGCGGGCCTTGCGCGCGAGATGGGTGTGAATCCGAAAAACATCCTGATCACCGAGATCGGCCGCCCGGTCGAGATCGCTGAAAATTCTGCGCGGCTGGGCAATCCGGTGCCTTCCGGCCGGCTGCTTGTTGACGGCCTGGGCATTGGCGACGTCGGCACCGCAGTGCTGCGCGACCGCAAGCACCTGTCCGAAGACGGCCTGCTGGTCGTCGTTGTTACGGTGGACGCGACCACAGGCGTTGTTATTGCCGGCCCGGATATCGTGTCCCGCGGCTTTGTGTATGTCAAGGAAGCCGAGGCACTGATGGAAGAGCTGCGCACGATTTCGCAGATGGCGCTCGACCGCTGTGCGGTAGAAAACCTGCGCGACTGGAACAGCCTCAAGTCCGCCATCAAGGGCGACGTAAGCGACTACCTGTTCAAAAAGACCAAGCGCAGCCCGATGGTGCTGCCGATTATCATGGAAATTTAACTTCTGTTTTGCGGCGTACAGCCTGAAACGGGATTGTGCCGGGCGGCCGCAGGGATTGCGGCCGCCCGGAGAAAACAAGCTCGATGGAACTTCCGCTTCAAGAGTTGATCTGAGAGGATATTGTGAGGAGGGATACGAGATGAAAAAATTGTGGGTTGGCCTGGTTGCAGTTGTTGCAGCAGTGTTGATTGGAATCGGGCTTCGGAGCTGCCCGGTCGTGGTGTCCCCAGAGGAGGAGGCGGCCAAACCGGTCATCTACCTCTATCCGGAGGAAGAGACCGGGGTCAGCGTCAAACTGGACTACGAGGGTGAGCTGACCGTCACATACCCGGCTTACGAGGACGGCTGGAACATGACCGCCTATCCGGACGGTACGCTTCTGGATGCAGAGGGGAATGAGTATTCCTACCTGTTCTGGGAAGGCGTGTCGGACACGGAATACGATTTCTCCAAGGGGTTCTGCGTGGCGGGCGAGGACACGGCGGCCTTCCTGCGGGAGACGCTGGCGGAGATCGGCCTGACGCCCGAGGAATACAACGAATTCATCGTCTATTGGCTGCCGCAGATGCAGGGGAACGCATATAACCTGATCTCCTTCCAGCAGGAGCGGTACACGCAGACAGCAAAGCTCGAGATCACGCCTGCGCCGGACAGCATGCTGCGCGTGTTCATGGCATGGAAGCCGCTCGAGCAGCCGCAGGAGATCGAGGCGCAGGAATTCGCGCCTTTCCGGCGCGAGGGCTTCACCGTGGTCGAGTGGGGCGGCACGGAGGTCGGTTAAATTGCGAAAACGAAAACGGACGGCTTTTGCCGTCCGTTTCAGCTTGTCGAAAAAGTCTTTCGCGCCGCAGCGCGCA
>DXIC01000093.1 GCA_019113065.1 Candidatus Agathobaculum stercoravium | reverse complement strand
CCCATGGGCGTGCCGGCAAGGATCTTGCCCGTGCGCGGGGTGGGGGTGCCGTCCTCGTTGAACAGCAGGCCGCGGTTCTGGTTGCCGACAAAGAAGCCGGGGGCGATTGCGTTGACGCGGATGCCGGATTTTGCAAAATAGGTCGCCAGCCACTGGGTGAAGTTGACGATTGCAGACTTTGCGCCCGAGTACGCCGGGATCTTGGTCAGCGGGGTGTAGGCGTTCATCGAAGCGATGTTCAGGATGTTGCCGTCGCGGTCGATCATATCCACGGCAAACACCTGGGTCGGCAGCAGGGTGCCCAGCCAGTTGAGCGAGAATACGAACTCCACGCCCGACTTCTCCAGATCAAAGAAGGTCTTGCAGTTTTCGATGTCCTTTGCCTCGTAGTGGAACTCGTTGTCCGTGGTCGCACGCGGGTTGTTGCCGCCTGCGCCGTTGATCAGCACGTCGCACGGGCCGAAGTCCGCAAGGATCTGCTGATGTACCTGCTCGAGGTTGTCGCGGTCGAGCACGTTGGCCTTGTATGCCTTGGCGATGCCGCCCTCGGCGGTGATGCCGTCAGCCACCTTCTTTGCCGCGTCCTCGTTCAGGTCGAGCACAGCGACCTTGCCGCCTGCGGCTGCAAGCTTTTCCGCAAACATGCCGCAGATCGCGCCGCCCGCGCCGGTTACAACGCAGACCTTCCCGGTCAGGTCGGTGTTCAGTACATTTTTCGTCATAATACCCTCTCCTTCTCATGTTATATTGCCTGGCGGGGGCTTTCCGCCCCCGCCTGACTTGCTGTGGGATTACTTTGCCAGCGATTTCTCGCACGCCTCGAACAGGCCGTTCAGGTAGGTCGCGCCGAGCGCACGGTCATACAGGCCGTAGCCGGGCTTGCCGGTCTCGCCCCAGATCATGCGGCCGTGGTCCGGACGGACATAGCCGTCAAAGCCGGTCTCGACCAGCGCCTTGACGATCTCGTACATGTCGAGCGAGCCGCAGCTGGACAGGTGCGCGCGCTCCTCGAACGAGCCGTCGTCCATGATCTTGACATTGCGCATGTGCATGAAGCCGATGCGCTTCATCCCGGAGTACTTGCGCACCATCTTCGGGATGTCGTTGAACTTCGCGCAGCCCAGAGAGCCGGTGCACAGGCACAGGGTGTTGGACGGCGAATCGACGATGGACAGGTAGCGGTCCAGGTTTGCCTCGCAGGTGATGACGCGCGGCAGGCCGAAGATCGGGTACGGGGGATCGTCCGGATGCAGCGCCATCACGACGCCGCACTCCTCCGCGACCGGGATGACCTTCTTGAGGAAGATTTCAATGTTCTTCCACAGACCCTCTTCGCCCAGCTCGCCGTAAGCGCGGATCAGGTCGCGGACCTGGTCCTGCGTATAGCTCGCGTCCCAGCCCGGCAGGTTGATGTCGTCCTTGAGCGGATCAAGGCCCTTCATCTGATCCCAGTACATGACAAGGCTGGTCGAGCCGTCCGGCGCCTTCTTATCGAGCTGGGTGCGGGTCCAGTCAAATACCGGCATGAAGTTGTAGGTCACGCACTTGATGCCGTACTTTGCGCAGCGGCGGACGTTCTCGCAGTAAACCTCGATGTGCTCGTCGCGCTTGTCGGTGCCGAGCTTGATGTCCTCGGATACCGGGATGGACTCGACCACGTCGAATACCAGGCCGTGATCCTCGCACTGCTTTTTCATCTTGGCGAGGCTCTCTTCCGGCCATACCTCGCCCGGCTTTACGTCATAGACAGCCGAAACGATCGAGTGCATGCCCGGGATCTGGGAGATATACTCCAGTGAAACCGGATCGGACTCGCCATACCAACGGAACGACATTTTCATAGTGTTTTCCTCCTTTTTATCGGTCCATGCCGATGTAATTCCAAACGTTATTGAAGCAGATGTCCTCGATGATCCTGCCGATGCCATCGTAATCCGCCGGCGCCATGCCCTTGTCGATCCAGCCGCCGACGACCTCGCACAGGATGCGGCGGAAGTACTCATGGCGCGGATAGGACAGGAAGGAACGCGAGTCGGTCAGCATGCCGACAAAGCGGCTGAGCACGCCGATGTTCGCAAGGCTCTTGAGCTGCGCGGTCATGCCGTCGTAGTGGTCGTTGAACCACCAAGCAGAGCCGAACTGGATCTTTCCCGCGGTGGTCTCGTCCTGGAAGCAGCCCGCCGTGGCGATCAGCTTGTCGTTGTCCGCCGCGTTGAGCGTGTACAGGATGGTCTTGGGCAGCTTGCCGCGTGTTGCCAGACGGTCGAGCAGGGCTGCCAGCGAAGCTGCGGGGATCACGTCGCCGATCGCGTCGCCGCCCACGTCCGCGCCGAGCGCACGGTACAGCTTGCCGTTTAAGTTGCGGATCGCGCCCATGTGCATCTGCATTGCCCAGCCGCGGTCTGCGTACTGCTCGCCGAGGAAGTCCATCATAAAGGACTGGTACGCCGCTACCTCGTAGTCGAGCAGCTGCTCGCCCGCGAGCGCCTTGCGCATGGCCTCTTCCGCTGCGCTCTCGTCCCAGACCGTGAAGTCGGGCGAACCGAACGAATGGTCGGACAGGCGGCAGCCCACGCCCGCGAAGTACTCGATGCGCTGCGCGAGCGCGGCCTTTACGTCGTCGATCGTGCGGATATAGATGCCGGACGCCGCACCCAGCTTCT
Source organism: Candidatus Agathobaculum stercoravium (assembly GCA_019113065.1). GTDB lineage: Bacteria > Bacillota > Clostridia > Oscillospirales > Butyricicoccaceae > Agathobaculum > Agathobaculum stercoravium. The sequence goes on along the minus strand of DXIC01000093.1, from coordinate 26,836 downwards.
GGAGATAGGCCGGGTAGTTCGGGTCAACGATGTTGAGCGCCTTCTCCGGACGGAAGGTCGGCAGCACGCGGGTTGCAAAGCCCTTGTCCTCCGCCAGCATGCGGTGGTAGTTCAGGTCGTCGACCGGGTCGTCGGTCGTGCACAGCGCGCGGACGTTGCTCTCCTGAATGAGCGCACGCGCCGCGCCCGCCGGGCTTTGCAGCTTGGCGTTTGCGGTCTCCCATACCATGTCTGCGGTCTGGCTGCTGAGCAGCTCGTCGATCCCGAAAAAGCGCTTCAGTTCCAGATGCGACCAGTGGTAGATCGGGTTGCCGATCAGGCCGGGCATAACCTCTGCAAAACGGTTAAACTTGTCGTGGAAGCTTGCGCTGCCGGTCACATACTCCTCGGGCACCGCGTTCGCGCGCATGACGCGCCACTTGTAGTGGTCGCCGGCGAGCCACGCTTCGCCAATGTCGGAAAACTGCTTGTTTTCGTAGATCTCCGCCGGATTCAGATGGCAGTGATAGTCGAAAATCGGCATTTTCTCCGCGTGCTCATGGTACAGCCTGCGCGCCGCTTCGGTTGTGAGCAGGAAGTCCTCTCCAATAAAGCCCTTCATCTGTATAACCTCACTTTCTCATACATCTTCGCCAACGGTTTCCTCTTTACCCGTTCGCTTTTTATGTTTATAGTATAAATCTTTCTGCTTGTCCTTTCTCGTGATATCGTGCTTGAAATCTGGTGAAAATTGCTATATAATATAAACATACACAAGAGATTGGAGATGAATTTGTTGAATTCTAACAAAGACACCTTCACCCTGCGTCAGACCATGGAACGGCCGGATTTTGAATGCTACCACTACCTCGATCCCGTCCCGCCCGCGGTCGATTTCCATGAACACGAGTTTTACGAAGTGTTCTTTTTCCTGTCCGGCGATGTCAACTATATCATTGAAGGACGCACCTACCAGCTGCGCCCGGGCGACATCCTGCTGACCGATAACCGGGATATCCACAAGCCGGACATCCGCCCCGGCAAGCCGTATGAGCGGTTTGTCATCTGGATCGATCCGGATTTCCTTTCACGCGCGGGCACGCCCGGCACCGACCTCACCCGCTGTTTTACCGATGCGAGCGAAAAAAAGTACAAGCGTATCCGTCCGGAGAGCGGCGCGCTCACCCATCTGCGCGGTATCTGCGAAAAAATGCTGCGCTCCCGTGATGACGACGCGTTCGGCAGCGGCACGCTGGCCTATATATATCTGATTGAGTTCCTGGTCTATCTCAACCGCGCGTATTTTGCTACGCCCGAGAGTATCCGTAAGGATGTCACGGAAAACGAAAAAATAAACGAGGTCGTCGCGTATATTAACGACAACCTCGCGGAAGACCTGACGCTCGACCGGCTGGCCGAGGCCTGTTATATCAGCAAATCCCATCTGGCGCACCAGTTCAAGACCTATACCGGCCTGACCCTGTACCAGTTCATCATCAAAAAGCGCGTGACTGTGGCGCGCAACATGATCCGTGAGGGCGCGCCTGTCATGGATGCGTGCATGCAATGCGGGTTCAACGATTATTCCAACTTCCTCAAAGCCTTCAAGCGCGAATTCGGGCGCAGCCCCAAGGAATTTGCCAAACGCACCTGATAAAAAATCCGCCCGGCGGGAAGATCCCTGCCGGGCGTTTTTTCTGCTTTTCAGTTCTGCTCGCAGCGATTCAGCAACTTTTCCCACTGCTCGTCCACATACTGCTGCGCGGCTTCGATCGTCCACTCGTTGCCGGGCTTAAAGCAGTGCTTGAAACGCCCTTGCAGCTTCATGAACTCGGTCACGGGCAGCTTTTTCTTCGGCATGTAGTTCAGGTGCCATTTGCCCTCGATGACCTCGTACAGCGGCCAGACGCAGGTCTCGACCGCCATCTTGCAGATCTCGGGCAGCAGCTCGGGCGAATACTGCCAGCCGCGCGGGCAGGGCGACATGACGTTGACAAACGCCGGCCCCTCGGTGTAGATCGCGCGGTGCGCCTTCTCGTGGAAGTCCTTGAAGTTGCCGAGGAAGGTGGTCTGCGCAACATACGGGATATTGTGCGCAGCCATGATCTCGGTCAGGTCCTTTTTGTTCTGCTTTTTGCCCACGGATACCGAACCGGCCGGCGTGGTGGTTGCGCTGGCAAAGCGCGGGGTCGAGGACGAACGCTGGATGCCGGTGTTCATGTACGCCTCGTTGTCGTAGCAGAAGTACACCATATCGTGCCCGCGCTCCATCGCGCCGGAGAGCGACTGGAAGCCGATGTCGTAGGTGCCGCCGTCGCCGCCGATGGCGAGGAATTTATAGGTGCTGTCCAGCTTGCCCTTGCGCTTTAATACGTTATACGCCGCTTCCACGCCGCCGCAGGTCGCGGCCGCGTTCTCGAACGCGGAGTGGATGTAAGAATCCTCCCACGCAGTATAGGGGTACAGGAAGGACGAAACCTCCAGGCACGAGGTCGCGTTGCACACGACCGCCTTATCCCCCTCATCGAGCGCGCGCATCATGCCGCGGCACACCAGGCCCGCGCCGCAGCCCGCGCACAGGCGGTGGCCGCCGACAAAGCGCTCGGGTTTGCTCAGTTCCTTTTTGTGGTTATAGGCCATTTCAGAGCACCTCCTTATCCTTGCTGCGCTGGCCCATATGGATGTACTTCGGCCCCTGCCCACCGTTTTCGGCCAGCAGGAACAGGTGGTCGTACACGCGGGCGATGTCCTCGGTCGCCACGTCGCGGCCGCCCAGGCCATATACCACGTCGATCAGCACCGGGCGGGTCTCCAGATCGTAGCACGCCGCGCAGGTCTCCGCGTACAGCGGGCCACCGCAGGCGGAAAAGCTCTCGCTCTTGTCCATGACCGCCACTGCCTTGACATGGCTGAGCGCCTGCGCCAGCTCCTCGCCCGGGAACGGGCGGAACACGCGCAGCTTGATCAGGCCGACCTTGCGGCCCGCCGCACGCAGCTGGTCGATGCACGCCTTGGCCGTGCCCGCGGTCGAGCCGATCAGCACGAGGGCGACCTCGGCGTCCTCCATGCGGTATTCCTCGAAAAAGCCGTACTTGCGGCCAAAGGTCTTTTCAAAATCCGCCGCCACGTCCAGAATCGCGCGCTTGGCGTTCTTCATCGCCTCGGCCTGCTGCACCTTGTGCTCCATGTAGTAGGGCGAAACATCGTACGGGCCGACGGCCAGCGGGGTCTCCCGCCCGATCAGCGCGTGCTCGGGGTGGTATTCGCCGACAAACGCCTTGACCGCGTCGTCCTCCTCGAGCAGGATGTTCTCGACCGCGTGCGAGGTGATAAAGCCGTCCTGGCACACCATGATCGGCAGGCGCACGTCGGGCGTTTCCGCAATGCGCATGGCCTGTAAGTAATTGTCATACGCCTCCTGGTTGTTCTCCGCGTACAGCTGGATCCACCCCGCGTCGCGTGCGCCCATGGAGTCCGAATGGTCGTTGTTGATGTTGATCGGGCCGGTCAGCGCGCGGTTGACGCACGCAAGCGTGATCGGCAGGCGCGAGGACGCCGCGACATACAGCAGCTCATACATGAACGCCAGGCCGCAGGACGAGGTCGCGGTGACCGCGCGCACACCCGCCGCTTCCGCGCCGATGCAGGTGGACATGGACGAGTGCTCGGACTCGACCGTCACATATTCGGTATCCACCTGGCCGTTGGCGACGTACTGCGCAAAATACTGCGGGATCTCGGTCGAGGGCGTGATGGGGAAAGCCGCGAACACGTCCGGATTGATCTGCCGCATGGCATAGGCAACCGCTTCGTTGCCTGAAAGCCGCTCCCGGATGCTCATCACTTTTCCTCCTTCACAAAGTCGATCGCGCCGAAAGGGCACACCTTCCAGCAGATGCCGCAGCCCTTGCAGTGGTCAAAATCAAAGTCCGCCCGCTTGCCGTCGGTCACCGGGATGGACGAGTCCGGGCAGAACGGGGCGCACAGCAGGCACTGCTTGCACTTACTTTCGTCCCACACCGGGATGTTGGCGCGCCACTCGCCCGTGATGGTCAGGCGGGCGGTGCCGCCCTCGTAGATCTCGCCGCCCGGGGTCAGGTCCTGCCACGGCGACTGCTCGCTGATATCCTTTGCGCATTTAGCCATTATCCGCGCACCTCCTTGAGAGACTGGGTCAGGCACTCCATGTTGCCTGCGATGACCTGCGGCTTGGTGGCGAACTTATGCTTGAAGGACGCCTCCATATCGGATACGAACCGCCACGGGTCGAGCACCCCGCTGACCTTGACGATTGCAGCCAGCATGGGCGTGTTGGGGAAATACTTGCCGAGCGTGCGCTCGGAGATCGCGCGTGCATCGATCGTATATACACGGCCCTCGTAGCCGCGCAGCAGCGGGCGCACCTCGTCGGGCGACTTGTGCGTGTTGATGACGATTGCACCCTTGGGGTTTAAGCCGTGCGTCACGTCGACCGATTGCAGCAGCGTCTCGTCGACCACGACAACGTAGTCCGGCTCATAGATGTTGGAATGGATCGTGCATCGCTCGTCCGAAATGCGGTTGTACGCCGTGATCGGCGCGCCCATGCGCTCGGGGCCGTACTCCGGGAACCCCTGCACATACTTGCCCGAGGCGAACGCCGCATCCGCCAGCAGCAGGCACGCGGTTTTTGCGCCCTGCCCGCCGCGGCCGTGCCAGCGGATCTCAACCATGTTTTTCATGCTGTTTCCTCCTTGTTCATATCCTTTGCCCGCTTCTGTATGCCGGATGAAAAGAAAAGGCTTCCGTCCCCGTAAAGGGACGAAAGCCTTGTTTGCTTATCGTTATACCACCCGTTACTGCATACCAACATACGCGCTTCCTGTAACGGGGAAAACCGTCAGCACCTACTTTCAAAAAGGGTTCGGGCTGCAACTCCGGAGTGATATTCGGTAACGGCCTACTGGCGCCGGGCTTGCACCATGCCCCGGCTCGCTGCGGCGTTCGGTTCGGAACCTACTGTCTCCCTCATCATCTTTGGATGATTTAATTTTCTGTACTTTATTATAGTAAAGAGGGCAAAAACTGTCAATCGGCATTTCGCACAAAAACAAATGTTTCCGGCACGCGGACACCTGCACAGATTGACAGCCGCCCTGTCCGTTTACGCCTTGCCCGAAATCAGCCACGGCGCAGGCTCTGCGGCGAACGTATGCTTCCCCGTCAGCCGGGATACCGTGATCTGGATCACCTCGGTCTCGCCGATGCCGTAGCGCGTGAAAATCTCCGGGAGCGAAGCCGCGCAGCGGAAGTCCAGCGTATAGACTACAAATTCCATATGCGGGTTGAGCCGAAGCAGGCACTCGATCTCCTGCTCCATGCTTGCAGACGCGACAAGGAACGCCAGCGACGGCACCGGCAGCCCCTTCATGCTCTCGTCGTCCACATGGTCGATGATCGTGATATTGTTCAGTCCGAACTGCTCGATGTTCTCCTCCATCGTGCGGCGGTCGTTCTGGTTATACTCGACCGCAATGACCGTGCCCTCGCCCGCGATGATCGCGGACTCGACCGCGATCGATTCACCCGAAATGATGCACACGGTATCGTCTGCGGCAATATGCATCTTGTTTAAGATGACCGCGCGGATCTCGCTGCCGACGTAATGGATCGACCCGCGGGAGAAATTCGTGTTCTGCATGCCGATCTTGTAGGTCGAGCGCGCGTTCGGGTTGAGCACGAGCATGGCAGCCGAGGCATTGATGCCACGGTTGATCATATCGCGCAGCTTGTTGTGCTGGATGGGGCCGCTCGGCTCGGAACCGGTGTTGTACCACACATCGCACTCGCCCAGCCCCGCGTTCCACATGCGGTAAAAGATGTCCGCATGGCCCGCTTCGGTAAATACGAGCACCGCATCGTTGGACTCAACGGTCGGGATCAGGTTCTTATTCTTGCGGGTGATGTCGAGGATCTTGACTTTCTCCAGGTCGATCTGCGTATTATCTGAAAAATATTGCAGCCAGGCCAAAATCTGTGCATTACTGAACATCTGCTTTTCCATAGGGCGGTCACTCCTTTTTTGTCCTTCGGGCGCGGCGCACCGCGCTTTTCCCGAGGCTATCCCGCGCAATCGTGCGGTGTTGCCTATATTATAGCACGCGGCGGAATATTTGTCAGCAAATGTTATGAAGCGCCCCCCGGCCGCCGCACGGCGTTGTCCTGGAAGCGGAAATAATCCGGATGGTGGCGCGACTGGGTGTACTCGAACATCACGCCGTCACTGTTATAGGTCTGGCTGCTGACGACCGCGAGGCAGTTGCAGCCGCCCATGGCCAGGTATTGCAGGTCAAGCGGCGTGGCCTTTTCCACTGTCACCACCCGCTTGCTGTTGACGATCTGGATGTGCAGCTCCCCCTCCAGATAGCGGTAAATCGAACCTTCCGCAATCTCCCGGGTCAGCCCGCGCGCTACGTCCTGCCGGAAGTAGCTGTGGTTCATGATGAGCGGCTGCCCATTCAGGTAATGCAGGCGCTGCACATAATACAGCGGCGTGCCCGGCGTGAACCCGGTTGTATCCGCCAGCGCATCGTCGGCCGTGACCTCGGCAAAGTCCAAAATTTCGCTCGTGCCGCGCCAGTGGTTGCGCGCGGCGGACTCCGCAAAGGTTTCGATCGTACCCAGGGTGAACGTCGCCTGCCGGGCAGGCTCGAAGATGTTGCGCACGCCCTTGCCCTGCATGGTCTGCACATAGCCCTCGCGCACCAGCTCACCGACCGCGCGGCGCAGCGTGTTGCGGGAGCAGTCCAGCTCGGCGATCAACATGTGTTCGCTGGGCAGCAGTTCCTGCGGCGGGTATTCGCCGGATTCTATCTTCCCTTTCAGGATCTGGTAAAGCTGTTCGTATTTTGCCTTTGGCATGTGGGCACCTCTCTATTGTACCGGCGCGGCGGGCCGGCAAGCCTTGCGCCCGGCCGCGACTGACTTGTATCAAAACGGGGATACTCCCTTTGACAATAGTATAGCACAGTGCCCTGCGCTTTTGAAACCCCTGTTCAGACAAGTTTGTTTTCTTTCCGGCAGCAGCATCCGGTTTTTGTCCGGTTTGCGCGCCAAACCAGCGGCCGGCGGTCAAAACATCCAAAAAACCGCGCTGCTTTTTGTTCAAGAATAATCTTGCTTTCGTTTCATAAAAGAGGTATCCTATCCTCAGAAGATAACTTGTTTAAACAAGTTTGAGAGGGTAAATTTGTATAGGAGGAACAGGCATGGCAAAATATCAGGAAGACGTCAAGGCACTGCTTGAGCTGATTGGCGGCAAGGCCAATATCCAGGCGGTGTCGCACTGCATGACGCGCATGCGCTTTGTGCTGGCCGACCCCAAAAAGGCGGATGAGAAAGGGATTGAGAACATCCCTTCGGTCAAGGGCACGTTTACGCAGGCGGGCCAGTATCAGGTCATTATCGGCAACGATGTTGCGAACTTCTATCAGGAATTCACCAAGTACGCGGGCATCGAAGGCGTGAGCAAGGATGCGGTCAAATCGGCCGCCAAGACCAACCAGAACCCCTTGCAGCGCATCATGGGCGCGCTGGGTGAGATCTTCGCCCCGATCATCCCCGCGCTGATCTGCGGTGGCCTTGTGCTCGGCTTCCGCAACATCATCGGCGAGGTCGACCTGCTGAACGGCCGTACCCAGTCGCTGGCGGACGTCTCCCAGTTCTGGGCAGGCATGTACAGCTTCCTGTGGCTGATCGGCGAAGCGATCTTCCACTTCCTGCCGGTCGGCATTACCTGGTCGATCACCAAGAAGATGGGCACCACCCAGATCCTCGGCATCGTCCTCGGCCTGACGCTGATCTCCCCGCAGCTGTTAAACGGCTTCTCGGTCGCCACCACCCCGGCTTCCGAGATCCCGGTCTGGGACTTCGGCTTCGCACAGGTGCAGATGATCGGCTACCAGGGCCAGGTTGTTGCAGCAATACTGGCGGGCTTTGTGCTGGTTTATCTGGAGAAATTCTTTAAAAAGATCTGCCCCGAAGTCATCAGTATGGTGGTCGTGCCGTTCTGCGCGCTCGTCCCCGCGGTCCTCATCGCGCATACGGTCGTCGGCCCGATCGGCTGGCAGATCGGCGACTTTATCGCCAATATCGTCAACATGGGCCTGAACTCCAACTTCAAGCTGCTGTTTGCCGCCTTGTTCGGCCTGTTCTATGCGCCGATCGTCATGACCGGCCTGCACCACATGACCAACGCGATCGACTCGCAGCTGGTCAACACCTATGACGGCACCAACCTCTGGCCGATGATCGCGCTGTCCAATATCGCGCAGGGCTCGGCGGTGCTTGCCATGTCCATCCTGCAAAAGCGCAATGAGCGCGCGCAGCAGGTCAACATCCCGGCGTGCATTTCCTGCTACCTCGGCGTTACCGAGCCTGCGCTGTTCGGCGTCAACATGAAATACGGCTTCCCGCTGGTCTGCGGCATGATCGGCTCTGCCTGCGCGGCCATGATCTCGATCGGCACCAATGTCACCGCCATCAGCATCGGCGTCGGCGGCCTGCCGGGCATCCTGTCCATCTATCCGGAATACTGGCTCAACTTCCTGCTCGCCATGGCGGTTGCAATTGTTGTGCCGTTCGTCCTGACCTTTATCGTCGGCAGCCGCAAGCTGTCCAGGGAAGAGCGCGTGCTTGAGGCCGCACCTGCCGCTGAGGCGGCTGCCCCGGCCGCAGCCGAGGTGCCGGCGGCACAGGCAGAGGAACAAACCGCTGCCGCGCCGTCCCGCGTGGAGCTCAAGGCCATCTGCGACGGCCGCACCCTGCCGCTGTCCGAGGTGCCGGACGAGGTGTTCTCGCAGGGCGTCATGGGCGAAGGCATGGCGTTTGAGCCCACGGGCGACACGGTCTATGCCCCGGCGGACGCGGAGGTGTCGGTCGTCATGGAGGACAGCCGCCATGCCTGCGGCCTTGCGCTCGCGGACGGCACCGAGCTGCTCATCCACATCGGCATAGACACCGTGGACATGAACGGCGACGGTTTCACGCTGTTTGTCCACGAGGGCGACCACGTCAGGGCGGGCGACAAGCTCATCACGTTCTCACCCGATAAAATTGCAGCGGCAGGGCATCCTAAGACGACGGTATTCGTTGTCACCGAGCCGGCCGGCCACGAAAGCATGACCTTCAATACCGGCATCGACGTCCAGCACGGCGAGACGGTTTCCGCAGTACTCGAGTAAACTCTGGAGGGAGTATCCATGACTGATTTCCACAAAAGCGTTGTCTACCAGTGCTATTTCAAGTCCTTTTACGATTCCGACGGCGACGGCGTGGGCGATCTGCGCGGCGTGACCGCCAAGCTGGATTACCTGCAGAAGCTGGGCGTGGACTACATCTGGCTCAACCCATTCTTCCCTTCGCCCCAGCGCGACAACGGCTACGACGTTGCAGACTACTGCGCCGTTGACCCGCGTTTCGGCACGATGGAGGACTTTGAAGAGCTGTCCCGCGAGGCTGCAAAGCGCGGCATCCGCCTGATGCTCGACATGGTGTTCAACCACACCTCGACCGAGCACGAATGGTTCCAAAAGGCGCTCGCCGGCAACCCGGATTATGAGGACTACTACATCTGGCGCGAGGGCGGCCCGGACGGCACGCCCCCCAACAACTGGGAGAGTAAGTTCGGCGGCAGCGCGTGGCAGTATGTACCGGAAAAGGGTAAGTGGTACCTGCACCTGTTCGACCCCACGCAGGCCGACCTCAACTGGGAGAACCCGCGCGTGCGAAAAGAGCTGCAAAACGTCATCCGCTTCTGGATGGATAAGGGCGTCAAGGGCTTCCGCTTCGATGTGGTCAACCTGATCAGCAAGGGCTCGTACGAGTCGGATGACAAGGGCGATGGCCGCCGCTTCTATACGGACGGCCCGCGCGTCCACGAATTCCTGCACGAACTCAACGAGGCGACCTTCGGCACGGATGCCGATATCATCACGGTCGGCGAGATGTCGAGCACGACCATGGAGAACTGCTATAAGTATGCGGGCGCGGAAACCGGCGAGCTGAGCATGGTGTTCTCCTTCCACCACCTCAAGGTGGACTTTGTAGGGAACGAAAAATGGGTGCTCGTGCCGTTCGACTTCCATAAGCTCAAGGACATCCTGTTCTCCTGGCAGACCGGCATGAGCGACCACAATGCGTGGAACGCGGTGTTCTGGTGCAACCACGACCAGCCGCGCGTGGTCTCGCGCTTCGGCGACGAAGGCGAATACTGGAAGCCCTCGGCCAAGATGCTGGGCACGGTCATCCACTGCCTGCGCGGCACGCCCTATGTCTATCAGGGCGAAGAGATCGGCATGACCAACCCGGGCTTTACCTCGCTCGACCAGTACCGCGACGTGGAAAGCATCAACCATTTCCATATCCTGCGCGACCGCGGCCTGCACGAGGACAGTGTGTACGACATCCTGCGCGTCCACTCGCGCGACAACAGCCGCACCCCCATGCAGTGGGATGCGGGCGAAGGCGGCGGCTTCTCGCAGGCCGAGCCGTGGATCGGCATGAACCCCAACCACAAAACCATCAACGCCGCCAGCCAAGTGGACGATCCGGATTCCGTCTTCGCCCACTACCGCAAGCTGATCGCGCTGCGCAAGCAGTACGACGTCATTGCAAACGGCGATTTCGCGCCGCTTGATATGGAAAACCCGTCCGTGCTGGCCTATACCCGCCGCACGGAACGCGAGGAGCTTGTTGTCGTCAACAACTTCTACCGTAAGGAAGCGGACTGGACGTGCCCGGTTGATCTCGACGGCTTCACCTGCCTGCTGTCCAACTACGCGGACTCCAAGGTGGAGACAAAGCTGCACCTGCGTCCCTACGAGTCGCTTGTGCTGTACCGCGAAAAATAAGGCCCCAAAGCAGCAAAAGACCACGCCGCGAAGCGTGGTCTTTGTTGTGCGGTTTTAAAACAGCGGCAGCTCGCCCGTAATCGGGTCTACCCTATCGGGCAGCGCCGGCTCAAACGCCAGGCAGGTATAGGTCGGCCTGCCGTGGAACTCGGTGATACCGTTGTCGCAGATCAGCGCCGAGATAAGCCCCGCCTCCTTCGCCTTGCGGTCGATTGCCAGCAGCGCCTCCTCAGAATCCACATACAGGCAAACCTTGGCGACGCCCCGCGCGAACCATTCGCTCAGCAGCGTCGCGGGCTTATCCGAGGGCGTCAGCACGATGCCGCCGTCCTGTGCGTGCACCTGCGAAAGCCGCCCCTCACGCTCGAGCGCCGCGAGCACTGCGGTCACGCAGGCGTGCCCGGCCTGCGCCGCGATCTTGCCCTTGCGCATCTTAAGGTCGCGCCGCACAACGATCATCTGCTTGGGCTTGTCCATTGCCGCGCCTCCCCTGTTATTCGACCGTGTTGGTCAGCTTGCCGATACCCTCGATCTCGCAGGTGACAACGTCGCCCTTTCCCAGGAACTTCGGCGGCGTAAAGCCCATGCCCACGCCCGCGGGTGTGCCGGTCGCGATGATCGTGCCTGCGCGCAGCGTCATGCCCTGCGACAGCTCGGAGATGATCTCTGCGACCGAGTGCAGCAGATGGTCGGTGTTGCTGTTCTGGCGCAGCTCGCCGTTGACTGTGGAGGAGATCGCAAGCGCGGGCGGGAAGGCTACCTCGTCCGCTGTCACGATGCACGGCCCCATGGGGGTAAAGCCGTCGAGCGATTTGCCGAAATACCACTGGTTGTGCTCGGTCTGCAAATTGCGCGCGGAAACATCGTTGACGATCGTATAGCCGAAGATATGGTTTGGCGCCTCGTTTTCGCTGACCTTTTTGCAGTCCCTGCCGATCACGACGCCCAGTTCCGCTTCATAGTCCAGCTCGGTCACCAGGCCTTCGTAAGCCGGGATCGGGTCGCCGCTTCCGGTGGTCTCATAGGCGCGTTTGCTGAAATAGGTTGCCTTTTCCCGGTTCAGCAGGAAGGCATCCTCATGGAACCGCGCAGACTCGACCGCATGGTCGGCGTAGTTGATGCCGAGGCAGATGATATCCTGCTCGGGATGCGGGATAGGCGAACGCAGGCGCACGCTGTTCAGGCGCAGCGCATTCCCCTCCGTCGCGTTTTCGGCGTCCGCAATCCGCGAGAGCTGCGCCGGGGTGATATGGCAGATCAGATCGTGCATATCCGAGAACTTGAGGCCGAAGGCTTCCAGCGGCCAAAGCATGCCGCGCCAGCCGGCGCATTCGACACCAATCCGGTCGACACCGTCGTTGCCTGTTTGATAAGTATACAGTTTCATAATGGGTTCACGCTCCTGTAATTTCTTCCCGCTTCATAATAGCACATCCTGCACAAAATAGAAAGCATCCATTTGAACTTTTTCACAAAGCATGCTATACTTTTACCATAATTGACACACAACGAGGTGAGCGCCATGGCCGGGACCTGCGAGGACTGCGTATACAACGTCTACGACGATGAAATGGACGACTATATCTGCGAAGCGTATCTGGATGAGGATGAGTTTTACCGGCTGCTGCAAAGCGGCAAATCCTGCCCCTATTACCGCTCCGGCGATGATTACGAACTGGTACGCCACCAGAACTAAAAGGAGAAATACCATGACAGAAAAGGAAAAAGCAGCCGCCGGGCTGCTGTATGACGCCAACTACAACCCGCAGATCCTGGAAGAGCGCGCACGCGCCAAGGATCTTTGCCTGGACTACAACCTGACCCGCAGCAGCCAGAAGGAGGAGCGTCTGCGCCTGCTCCGCACGCTGCTTGGCTCCTGTGGGGAGGATATCGTGATCGAGCCGCCGTTTTATGTAGACTACGGCTATAACATCCGCACCGGCAAGGCGTTTTACGCCAACCATAATCTGGTCATCCTGGACGGCGCACCCGTTACCTTCGGCGACCATGTATTCATCAGCCCGAACTGCTGCTTTTCTACCGCAGGCCATCCGCTGGATGTCGCGCAGCGCAATGCCGGGCTGGAATACGCCAAGCCGATCACCATTGGCAGCAATGTCTGGATCGGCATGGGCGTGCAGGTGCTCCCCGGCGTGACTATCGGCGACAATGCGGTGATCGGCGCGGGCAGCGTGGTCACCAGGGATATCCCGGCCGGTATGCTGGCATTCGGCGTGCCATGCCGCCCGGTCCGCCAGATCGCGGAAAAGCCCCGGCGGGTGATCCTTTAAGCCGCAAATGACAAAAAGCATCGCAGTTTGGCTGCGATGCTTTTTTGTTTCAGTCCCGCTTACGGCGGCCATAGCCCATGTCCTGCAACAGGTTGCTGAGCAGGTGCAGGCGCTCGGCAAGCATTTCGTCGTCCCGCGCGAGCGCATCCGAAAACAGCTTGATATCCTCATCGATCATGGGGTTGTCCGTGCAGACCGAGACGGTCATTGCATCGCCCTGCACGCCGATGCGGTCGATCTGCGGTTCATTCTCATTATACAGCTTAGGATACCGGTACGCATCTGCAAAATACCCGCGCGCGCGGCAGATCAGGATCGCCAGATCGAGCACGCGGTGCAGCGGCAGTTCTTCCGACTGGCGCGACCACTTTTCGCCCGTGTAGCGCCACACCTTGGCGGAAATATCCACGCGGCCGCGGTCGTTCCACTGCGCCAGCCCGAGCGACAGCCCCTTGGCATCGCTGTCATAGGCCGTGCGGCCGTCCACGTTTTCGTAATTCTCCACCGTGATAACCGGTTTATGTTTGAGTGTTGTTGGGATTTTCACTTTATCCCTCCTTTGCATTTAGTAAATTAGTAATTTAGTAATTGTATTATACCATAGGGCAACAGCATCCGTCAAGCCTCCGTCCATTCGGGCAGGCAGCAAAAAACGGCTGCTTTTGCAGCCGTTTTCCTGTTTTATGCAGCAAATATTTTTACTGTACCGCTTCCACGGTCTCCGTCCCGTTTTCGCGGTAGGTATAGACGGTGAAGCTGCCGTAATTCCAGATGCCGTCCTCGCCCTCGCCCATGCAGCTGGGCGAATAGCTCTTGGAGCTCGGCGAGCCGAGCGCGCTCTCGAGCGCAGACGCAGAACCGCCGATATAGCCGGAGGCCTGCGCCGCAGTCGGCGCCGCCGGTTCGGGTTCGGGTTCCGGCTGCGGGGCCGGTGCCGGGGTCTGCGGCTTACTCGCCGCACTGTTGCCGGTGCTGGGCGCGGTCGTGCTGCTGCCTGCGTTAGAGGCGGTATTGCCGGACGACGCACTGCCCGTACTGCCCGACGTGCCGCCGCCCGTGCTGGACGAGCCGGACGACGATGTGCTGCCCGACGAGGACGTGCTGCCCCGATCGGTCTCAGCGGATGTGGTCTGATCCGAGGCCGGGGTATCGCCGTCCTCCGTCTGCGCCTCATCCTGCTTGTCCGTTTCCTCCTCCGGCTTGACGGTCTCCACCGTCTCCTTGTCCTCCGCCGCATCTTCGGCGGGCTGTGTGCCGCCGCCGCAGGCGGCCAGACTGCCGCAGAGCGCCAGCGCCAGCAGCAGCGCAGTCCATTTCTTCATCATAGTCATATCCTCCAGTGTGTTTGTCTTATTTGACGGGATCCGACCCGTTTTGGTTCCCCAGATCCGGGGGATATTTGAGCAGATTCGGCAGATTGCGCTCGACGATCTCCACGATCACCGTGTCCCCTACCTGCACCTGTGTGAGCGGATACGGCATCTGCCGCGTGATGGTCGCTTCGCGGAAATCCTCCGCGAGGAACGGATGCAGCGCGTTGCCGAACGAATCGCGGCACAGCAGCAGGCGGCCGTTCGGTGCATCCGGGTTAGTGGTCTGGATCAGGATATCCTCCGCGGTGCGCGGCTCTTTGACATAGGAAAACGTGGTCTGGTATTCCTGCTGCGCCTCGCGCGCCGTCCCCTTGGGATAGAGCATTTCATACAGGTCGCCCTTGTGGGTCTCCGCCGTGGTATAGGGCGCGTCCGCAAACGCGGTATGCGGCAGGCCGAGCGTCTCCATCAGGAAATCATGCGCGAGCGCCGCGCCGCGGTTTGTCCAGTGTGAGTCGGTTTTGAGGTACAGCACCTCGTCCTGTCCGGACAAAAATGTAAACAGATCCGCGTAATGGACGCCGTACTCCTCGAGCAGCGGCTTCAGCTTTTCATAATTCCCCTGAGCATCGCTTTGCAGATAGCGCGCGGGCATGTTCTCCGGATACAGCGAGTTCTTATTCGGCGCGATGGTAAACAGGAACCGCGCGCCGCGCGCTTCGCAGTACGCCTGCATATCCGCCACGGTCTGTGCTACCTGCCGCACCTCTTCGTCAGTCAGCGTCGCGTGGTTCTGATAGTCGTCCAGCGTGTCGGCGTAATACAGCCAGCCGTCCCTGCCGTAGATCACGTCCTCCGCCGGGGAGGTCGCCAGCAGCCCGGTCTGGAGCGCGGCGTTCGCGGTCACCATCTCCTGCCGGAGCGCAAAATGGTCGGCGATATAGTCGGTCACCTCGTCGAGCACGTCCGCATTCCAGCTCCCGTCCTCATTTTTGAACTGTGGCGCCGGGGACAGCCGCTCGTTCGCCGCGGCCTCGGTCGGCGGCAGGAACAGCATACCCGCCGAAGGGATAATGCACAGCAGCAGGAAGGCGGCTGTGAAAATTTTGTATTTCATGGCTACCCTCCTCAGAAACGGAAATAGATAAACGGGTTAAACGTACCCGCCGACAGGTTGAACATGCACAGCACGAGCAGTCCCAGCACGCCGATGAGCGTCACGGTATCGTTTTTCGGTTGAACCCGTTTTGCCACCGGAAAGCTGAGTAAAAGCGCGAAAAACAGCGTCAACAGGAACGCAGGCGTCAATAATGAACATACGGTCGCGGTTCCTGCCCAGTCCAGCCCCACGCCGGTGAACATCGCAGTGAACATCGCGCCCGCCTGCGCGAGCGTGTCCGCGCGGAACAGCGTAAAGCCCAGCACCACCACCAGCAGCGTGTACACCCGGCCCGGCAGCCTGCCTTGCAGGCGTTTGGCCGGCAGCGCGCCACTGTCCTCCAGCACGGAGAACAGCCCGTGCCACAGGCCCCACAGCACGAATGTCCAGCTCGCGCCGTGCCATAAGCCGGTGGCAAAAAACACAATAAACCGGTTGCGCCAGGTGCGGCCGCGTCCCTTGCGGTTGCCGCCCAGCGGGATATACAGGTAGTCGCGGAACCAGGTCGACAGCGAGATATGCCAGCGCCGCCAGAATTCCTTGATGGTCGTCGCGGCATAGGGATAGTCGAAATTCTCGAGGAAATGGAAGCCGAACATGCGCCCCATGCCGATCGCCATATCGCTGTAACCCGAGAAGTCAAAGTAGATTTGCAAGGTGTAGCAAACCGCGCCCATCCAGGCGGCAAACATGCCGATCTCCCCGGCGGGCAGGGCGAACACCGCGTCCGCCATCTGCCCCATCGCGTTGGAGATCAGCAGCTTTTTGGACAGGCCGCAGATGAACCGCCGGACGCCCAGCGCAGTCTCCTGCGGGCTGGTGCGCCGCTCGTCGATCTCCTTTTCGATATCATGGTACTTGACAATTGGCCCGGCAATAAGCTGCGGAAAATACGAAATATAAAGCAAAACCTTCACGAAAGAGCCAGAAACGACCGATCGGTCACGATACACGTCCACCACATAGGACAGCCCCTGGAAGGTGAAGAACGAAATGCCGATCGGGAGCGCTATGCCGGTCAGCGGCAGGCTGAGGCCGAACAGGCTGTTCACTGTCCCAATCGCAAAGTCCGCATATTTGAACACCGCCAGCATCCCGATGCCGCCCACCACCGCGAGCGCCACGCCCAGCTTTGGGTACTTGCCCGCGGCCAGCAGGCCGCAGACATAGTTCAGCATCACGGAAACCAGCAGCAGCGGCAGATAGACCGGCTGGCCGAATGCATAAAAGAGCAGACTCGCCGCCAGCAGCAGCGCGTTTTTGAGCCGCACGCCGCGCGCCAGGCGGTCGAGCAGGAATACAGCGGGCAGGAAAACAAACAAAAAGACCGCCGAACTGAAAACCATAGTGTAATTTCCTTTTTCTGTGTATTATGCCTGCTTTTCTCCGGTTTTACTCCCCCGCACATAGTTTGCAATGGCAATGCCGCCGCTGACCAGCGCCAGCGCCGCCAGATTGCGCAGCGTGAAGATGTTCTCGCCCAGCACGAGCGCGGAGAAGATCGCGCCAAACACCGGGATCAGGAAGCAGAACAGGCTGACCCGGCCGACCGGGTATTTGCCGAGCAGCGCGGTCCAGATCGTGAACGCCGCAGCGGAGAGCACGATCATGTAGCCGAGCAGCAGCACACCGGTCAGCGTGACCGCGCCGAGGTGGCCGCCGCCCGCAACGCCGATCCCGCCGAGCAGCAGGCCGCCCAGCAGCAGCTGCCAGCCGGTCAGCAGCATGGGGTCGCGCCCCGGGGTGAAGATGCGGGAGACCAGCGCGCCCGCGCCGGCCGAGACAGCAGAGAGCAGCACCAGGCCGTCCCCCAGCAGGTTAAAGCCGTTCAGGCCGCCCATGCCGAGCACCAGCACACCCGCAAAGCCGCATACGCAGCCGAGCGCCTTCTGGCGGTTGAGTTTGTCATTCTTGAGGAACAGGTGCGCGAAGATCAGGGCAAAAAAGGTCTGCGTGCCCGAAAGCACCGCGCCCTTCGTGCCGGTCGTCGCGGAAAGGCCGATATAGTAGCAGATGTACTGGATCATGCTCTGGAACAGGCTGATCCACAAAATCGGCTTCCACTCGCTCCGCACCGGAATGATGCGGTGCCCTTTCAGCTTCGCCACGATCAGCACCAGCACGCCCGCCAGCGCAAAGCGCCAGCCCGCAAACAGCAGCTGGGAGAACGAGGCGTCCGCCGCAATTTCAAACAGCTCATAGCCTTTTTTGATGCACGGTGCTGCACTGCCCCACAATGCGGTACAGAGTATTGCAGGCATGTATAATTGACGCACGAGCGCGCCCTTTTGTTCCTTCATCTTTCATCCCTACTTCCAAAATTTTGTCGTATCGCCAGTATATCATTTTTTGCCCTGCCCCGCAAGCAAGGGAGGTTTATGGGACAGCCGTTCTGGTATTCTTTGGATAAAGAGAGGTGACCGGTATGATCTACTGCTGTCAAACCAAGTGCTGCCACTTTGTTTTTGCCGGCGGCACGCACCAGTCCGCCTACCCGGACTGCGGCAAAAAACGCATCCGTCCCGCCACGCGCGAAGAATGCGCCGCATACTTCCGCCAGCGCACCGAGGCGCTCCCCCCGGCCCGCCGTTCCGGGTAAAAGCGAAGGCCCTGCCGCCACGCGCAAGGCCGCGCACAGCAAAAGACCTTCCGAACCACTTCCGGAAGGTCTTTTACATACCGCTTTCAATTGTCATTTCCTTTTGACTCCTTGGGGCAGCCATCGCCGCCGTAATGGTTATCGCATTACTTGGCGGTGCGACGCGCCTTGCGGGACATCGTCTTGATGCGGCTCGATTCCAGATCCAGCGTACGCGCTGCAACCAGATCATTGAAGAAACCCTTCATCATTATTTGTCACGCTCCTTTATGTGATATCGTTGAGACCCTTTTCCTGATCTCTGTTATTATCATACACGGAGCGCACCCGAAAAACAAGCGGCAGCTTTTATGAATATTGTATAAGTATCGACAGTTTATTTTGTGCATAATGTCATTTTACATTAACATTTTATACACAATTAACCATAATATATTATTAAATTTAACAGATGTTACCGATACTCCTGTGCGAGCTTCTCAAACAGCGGCAGCGCGCGGCGGATGGTCCCGGTTGCCACGCAGTAGGAAATGCGCATATGTCCCGGCGCGCCGAAATCCGCGCCCGGCACGACCAGCAGGTCGTATTTTTTTGCGCGCTCGCAGAATGCGCGGTCATCCGGCTCCAGCGTCTGCGGGAACAGATAGAACGCGCCTGCGGGCTTGACGCAGCGGTAGCCCATTGCCGTCAGGTTATCATACAGCAGGTCGCGGTTGGTCTTGTAGACCGTCAGGTCGCCGGTCAGGCCGGTGCAGCGCGCCACGACGCGCTGGAACAGGCTGGGGGCACACACATACCCAAGCGCCCGCCCCGCGCCGCACACCGCAGCATAGACGTCCGCGCTGTCCGCCGACTGCGGCGGCACGAGCACATAGCCGATGCGCTCGCCCGGCAGGGAGAGCGACTTGGAATAGGAGTAGCAGACAATCGTGTTGTCGTAGTAATTCGGTACAAACGGCACCTGTACGCCGTCAAAGACCAGTTCGCGGTACGGCTCGTCCGAAATCAGGTAGATCGGGTGTCCGTACTGCTTCTCCTTGCTTTGCAGCAGCTCCGCCAGGCGGCGGATGGTCTGCTCGGAATACACCGCGCCGGACGGGTTATTGGGCGAGTTGATGACGACCGCCTTGGTATACGCGCTCATTTTCTGCTCCAGCGCGTCAAAATTGATCTGAAAATCCTGCACGGACGGCGGCACGATCACGGCCTTTGCGCCCGCGCCGCTTTCGATAAACATCAGGTACTCCGGAAAATACGGCGAGAGCACGACAAACTCGTCCCCCGGGCAGGCAAGAGCTTTGAACGCACAGGACAGCGCTGCGGCCGCGCCCACGGTCAGATACAGGCTGTCGCCCGTGTACGCAGTGCCGAAGCGGCGGTTCAGGTCGTCCGCCAGCGCCGTGCGCACGTCCGCCGCGCCCTGCGCGGAGGTATAGCCATGCAGCGCCACCGGGTTGCCCGCGGCCTCCTCTAAAATCGCCTGCCGCACTGCGTCCGGCGCCGGCACGCTCGGGTTGCCGAGCGAAAAATCGAATACGTTTTCACGGCCCACCACCGCAGCGCGCTGGTTGCCATATTCAAAAAGCTCACGGATGGTCGAGCGGTTGTTGCCCAGCGCGGCCATGCTTTGATTTACCATCAGGAAACCTCCCCTTTCTGCTGTGATTTATTATAGCACAGTGCGAAAGGGGTTACAAGGTTTACCGCTTGGCGGATGGTTATCCGTCCGGCAGGAGCGGTGCGCCTGCGCGGCGCGGGCGGGCAAGAGGGAGGAAACCAGATGGTTTCCTCCCTCTTGTCAATCACCCACTTTCCCTTTAGGGCGCGCTGACGCGCGCAGGAGTAAGTTCCACTTTTCCTTAGCCGCCCAATTGCGTGAACAGGGTAAGCGAAACTATTGCCACACCATAAACGGGCGCGCACTGCGCGCCCCTACGGGAGAATCGTGAACGTCTCATCCCGGGGTGGCTGCTGTTTTGCTTACCCTTTTCCGGCGCCTGGGTGGCAACCGGAAAGCGCCACTTCCTTTTACGCGCGCAGCGCGTCCTGAAGGAGGGGGTGGTGATTCGCAAGAGGAGGGGGAACCAGATGGTTCCCCCTCCTCTTGTGTGCCCGCGGCGCACAGCCGCACTTCGCGCCCGTAATGCGCGGGCATTCCCGCTCGCCTTGTCAGGCAAAGCGCTTATTCCAGCTTCATCTGTTTTTCCGGCAGATCCTCGTCGGTCAGCAGCGCGCCGATGGACGGGATGCTGCGGCAGCGGTAGCGCCCGTTGTCGGACAGCTGCGCATCCTCCATGCGGCAGGCGCGCGTGATCGTATGCTTGCCGCGCAGCACCATGGCCTGTACGCCCTGCGTCGAGCGGCTGGCCTTGATGTCCAGCATGTTCGCGCGGAAGGTCAGCGCACGGTTTGCAGTCGAGAACATGGTGATCTCGGTCTCCTCGTCCACCGGGTGGAAGAATGCCACCGCGGGCGATTTCGCCGAGTACGCGCCCGTCAGGCGGCGGCGGTTGGTCTTGGTCTCAAAGGATTCGAGCGAGAAGCGTGCCGCCTTGCCGTTGCGGAACACGATCACCATATTGCCCTTGTAGTCGCCCGGCAGCAGTGCATAGACCGGCACTTCGCCCTCGTCCATGCCCAGCTTGGAGGCCAGATAGTCGCCCAGCACGGACGCCTTGCAGTCGTCAAAGTCATACAGCCGCGCCTTATACGCCTGCTGCATGTTGGTGAAAAAGATGATCTCGGTCTTGTTGGTCGCCTCGGCCTCCCAAACCACCTCGTCGCCCTCTTTGAGCTTGTGCTCCTGCGACATGCGCCACGATTGCGGCGTGATCTTCTTGAAGTAGCCCTCGCGCGTGAGGAACAGCAGCACCGGATAATCCTCGATGTGATCCTCCTCGTCAAACTCAGTCACCGCCTCCGCGGTCACGATGCGCGTTTTACGCTCGGAGGGGTACTTCTTGATGACCTGCTCCAGCTCTTTGACAATAATATTCCGGATTTTTGCCCTGGACTTTACGATTTCTTCGAGTTTCGCAATTTCCTTTTCGAGCGCCTCGGTCTCCTGCGTGCGTTTGAGGATATATTCCTTGTTGATGTTGCGCAGGCGGATGTCCGCGATGAACTCGGCCTGGATCTCGTCGATCCCGAACCCGATCATCAGGTTGGGGATGACCTCGGCGTCCTCCTCGGTCTCGCGGATGATTCTGATCGCCTTGTCGATGTCCAGCAGGATCTTCTGCAAACCGTGCAGCAAATGCAGCTTGTCCTTTTTCTTGTTCAGGTCGAAGAACACGCGGCGGCGCACGCATTCCGTGCGCCATGCCGTCCACTCGTCGAGCAGCTCGCGCACACCGAGCACGCGCGGCATGCCGCCGATCAGCACGTTGAAGTTGCAGGAAAAGCTGTCCATCAGCGGGGTCATCTTCATCAGCTTTGCCATCAGCTTGTCCGGGTCGGTACCGCGCTTGAGGTCGATGGCGATTTTGAGGCCGGACAGGTCGGTCTCGTCGCGCACGTCCGCAATCTCGCGTACCTTGCCGGATTTGGCCAGCTCGGCAATCTTGTCGATGATCGCTTCGATCGTGGTGGTGTACGGGATCTCGGTGATCTCGATGAGGTTTTCCTTTTTGTCATACGTCCACTTCGCGCGTACCTTGAACGAGCCGCGGCCGGTCTCGTAAATCGCGCGCATCTCGGCCTCGTCGTAGATCAGCTCGCCGCCGGTTGAAAAATCCGGCGCGGGCATGGTCGAGAGCAGGTCGTGCTCCGGGTTTCTGATATATTCGATCGTCGTGCGGCACACCTCGCCGAGGTTGAAGCCGCAGAAGTTGGACGCCATACCGACCGCAATACCCGTGTTCGCCGACACGAGGATGTTCGGGAAGGTGGTCGGCAGCAGCACCGGCTCCTTCATTGTGCCGTCGTAGTTGTCCATGAAATCGACCGCATCCGTGTCGATGTCGCGGAACAGCTCGGCGCAGAACGCGTCCAGCTTGGCCTCGGTGTAACGCGGCGCGGCGTACGCCATGTCGCGCGAATACACCTTGCCGAAGTTGCCCTTGGAGTCCACGAACGGCATCAGCAACGCCTCGTTGCCGCGCGTCAGGCGCACCATGGTCTCGTAGATCGCCGCATCGCCGTGCGGGTTGAGCTTCATGGTTGAGCCGACGATGTTCGCGGACTTGGTGCGGTTGCCGTTTAACAGCCCCATCTTGTACATGGTGTACAGCAGCTTGCGGTGCGACGGCTTGAAGCCGTCGATCTCCGGGATCGCACGCGACACGATGACGCTCATCGCATACGGCATGTAGTTCTCGCGCAGCGTATCCGTGATGCGCTGGTCGACCGAGGGGTGTTCCTTATATACTTTTGGCTCGTCGTTTTTCTTCTTTGCCATGTTGTCCTCTCTCACAACCTTATCTCATCTTCGCGCCGTCAGCGCGCATGCAATGATTGCAGCTTGCTGCAATCCCTGTAATTGTCAGGACATGCGCCTGACAATTACTCCTCTGCCCGCGCCCTGCGCGGTGCGTCCTCTTCGATTGAAACCGTGGTTTCAATCGAAGCTTTAGCTGATGTCCGCCAGCTCCAGATACTGCGCCCCGTTTTCCGCGATATACTCCTTGCGGCCGGACAGATTGTCGCCCAGCAGCAGGTCGAACATCTCGCTCGTCGCCCTGGCGTCGTCCGGCGTGATGCGGATGAGCCGCCGGGTTTCGGGGTTCATGGTGGTTTCCCACATCATATCCGCCTCGTTCTCACCCAGTCCCTTGGAGCGCTGGATCAGCACCTTTTTGCCCTCGAGCTTTTTCAAAATCGCCGTTTTTTCGCTCTCATCGAATGCGAAATAGCTCTTGTCGCGGTAGGTGATTTCGTAGAGCGGGGACTCCGCGATATACACATAGCCCTGCTCGATCAGCGTCGGCACCAGCCGGTACAGCATGGTCAGGATCAGCGTGCGGATCTGGAAGCCGTCCACGTCGGCATCCGTGCAGATGATGATGCGGTGCCAGCGCAGGGCCTCCAGATCAAACGCGGACAGGTCCTTCGCCGCCTTGCCGCGCACCTCGACGCCGCAGCCGAGCACCTTCAAAAGGTCGGTGATGATGTCGTTCTTGAAAATCTTGTCGTAATCCGCCTTGAGGCAGTTGAGGATCTTGCCGCGCACCGGCATGATGGCCTGGAACTCGCTGTCCCGTCCCTGCTTAACCGAGCCGAGCGCGGAGTCGCCCTCCACGATATACAGCTCGCGGCGCGTCACGTCCCTGGTGCGGCAGTCCACGAACTTCTGCACACGGTTGGCAATGTCAATGTTGCCGGACAGCTTCTTTTTGATGTTGAGACGTGCCTTTTCCGCCTGCTCGCGGCTGCGCTTGTTGATCAGGATCTGCTCGGCGATCTTGTCCGCTTCCGCCTTGTTCTCAATGAAGTAGATCTCCAGCCCCTGCTTGAGGAAATCGGTCATCGCCTCCTGGATGAACTTGTTGGTGATGGCCTTTTTGGTCTGGTTCTCGTATGAGGTCTGGGTGGAGAAGCAGTTGGTCACCAGCACAAGACTGTCCATCACGTCCTGGAACGTGACCTTGCTCTCGCTTTTCGTGTATTTGCCTGTCTGCTTGAGGTACGCGTCGATCGCAGAGACAAACGCCGAGCGCACCGCCTTATCCGGCGCGCCGCCGTGCTCCAGCCAGGACGAGTTGTGATAATACTCGATCTGCGACACCGCGGACGAGAAGCAGAACGCGCACGACAGCTTGACCTTGTATTCCGGCTTGTCCGCGCGGTCGCGGCCGCGGCGCTCGCTCTCGAGGAACTGCACCGAGGTCAGCGGATTCTCGCCCGCAAGCTCGGTCACATAGTCCACAATGCCGTTCTGGTAGAGGAACTCGGTGGTCTCGAACTTGCTGCCCGACTGGTTCTTCAGGATGAACTTGATGTGGCTGTTGA
This sequence comes from Candidatus Agathobaculum stercoravium, assembly GCA_019113065.1. Lineage (GTDB taxonomy): Bacteria > Bacillota > Clostridia > Oscillospirales > Butyricicoccaceae > Agathobaculum > Agathobaculum stercoravium. The sequence goes on along the minus strand of DXIC01000093.1, from coordinate 2,657 downwards.
CCACCGCCTGCCGCTTGAGCGTGTCCAGATAGTAGTCCACCGGGATGTTGATATCCGTGAATACCTCAAGGTCGGGCTTCCAGCGGATGGTGGTGCCGGTCTTTTTGCTGTTGGCAGGCTTTTTAATAAAGCCCTCCTTGGTGCCGGTCTTGTTTTCGCCCTTTTCAAAATGCAGGGTGTACTCAAACCCGTCGAACACCACGGTCACATCCATGTATTCCGAGGAATATTGGGTCGCGCAGGTGCCGAGGCCGTTCAGGCCGAGCGAAAACTCATAGTTTTCGCCCGTGTCGTTTTTATATTTACCGCCCGCGTACAGCTCGCAGAACACCAGCTCCCAGTTGTAGCGCTTCTCGTTCTCGTTCCACTCGACCGGGATGCCGCGTCCATGGTCCGCGACCTCGATCGAGCCGTCCGCATAGCGGGTGGTGACGATCTCGGTACCGTAGCCCTCGCGCGCCTCGTCGATCGAGTTGGACAGGATCTCGAACACTGCGTGTTCGCAGCCCTCCAGCCCGTCCGAACCGAAGATGACGCCCGGGCGTTTGCGCACGCGGTCCGCGCCCTTGAGCGAGGAAATGCTCTCGTTGCCGTATGACGGTTTTGCTTTGCTCATATGCGTTCTAACTCCTATAACAGAGGCTTACTGATTCCGTAACTTTTATATTATACGCTGTTTTTGCGATTTTTTCAATTGTTTCCTGTGTTTACTGGTGTATCCTGACCAAGCAGGCCGTAAAATTCATCCATTGTCATGGTGCGCACGGTCTCCGGCTCCTCATACGGCTCGTACGCCAGCGTTTCGCCGTCGTCCAATATTTGCAGCATGGCGTGCCTGCCGCACAGCCGCTCATATGAACCTTCCGGAAAGGGTTCACTCTGCGTTTTTGCCAGGCACAGGATGTATTCCTTCCCCTGCACCGGCAGGCCGCCAAAGCGGAGTGCTTGGTAAACTGCCACGCCATCTGCTCCCAAAGACCAACCCTCCATTGCGTACATCTGCACGGTCTCGCCCGCCTCCACGTCGCCGCGCAGACATTCGCTGATGGTCAGCGTTACAGAAGTCCACGGAAACCCATCACAACTCTCCGGCGAGATATTATGATATTCAACTACCGAGACACGCACAATCGTGTCCGCCCGCTGCAAACCTTCCTCCAACGAAGGTATATACGCCAGATCCACGATCATGCTGCTGCGCCGCACCTCACTGCCAACATATTCTTCGGGCAGGGGCGCGTCCTGATACAGCTCCTCCGCAGCAGGTATCTCCATCACCGCCTCCGACTTTGGTGCATTGTTTTCCGGTACGCCGCATCCCGTAAGCAGTGTGAGCAGCAATAAGCATATGATACGTTTCATTCTATCCCCTCCTTCGAATTTTATCATAGCAAATCCGCAAGGAAGCGTCAAATCCGTTGAAGCATCCTGTGACGCAAAAAGCGCGCTTTGCAATGCAAAGCGCGCTTTTATGATAATGGGCGGTACCGCCTCTTGCTTTTGGACTGTCCGGGAGCCTGCGCGGTATTCCGTCCCACAGGGCCGAACAGATTTTTTATATTCTTCCCATGAAGAAGTTCTATATTGAAAAGGGTTTGTTCCCTTGCTGTGATTATAGGATACCCTATCAATATGTCAAAAGTTTGGCGAATCTTTGAAAGAACTGTAAACACTTTTCCGCTGGCGACGAACCGGCTTCCCCGGCCGGCAAAAAAAGAGCAGATGCAACAGCATCTGCTCTTTTCGGAATCTGATCAGCGGTATCTTTTCTTCTTCGCGCGCGCAGCCTCAGACTTCTTACGGCGCTTGACGCTCGGGCTTTCATAATGCTCACGCTTGCGGAGCTCGGAAAGCGTACCCGCCTTGGCGCACGAACGCTTGAAACGGCGCAGCGCGCTGTCAATAGACTCATTTTCCTTGATGCGGATCTCCGACACAGTTTTCCCTCCCTCCGCGCGTTCCCCTATGGAGGAACACTTTGCACGGTTCCCTGTACCTCGGCACAAAAAACCGTAAGAATATTATATCTGTTTTTACCGTCCGTGTCAACTACAAAGTTCAGCGGACGACCAGATTGACGATTTTTCCGGGCACGACGATCTGCTTGACCATCTGCTTGCCCTCGACCGCGTGCTGCACCTTTTCCTCCGCGAGCGCAACATCGATCGCGGCCTGCTTGTCGCAGTCCACCGGCAGCTTGATGGTGCACTTGAGCTTGCCGTTGACCTGCACCGCTATTTCGACCGTATCCTCGACCGTCTTAGCCTCGTCGTAAACCGGCCACGGCGCAACGGAGAGCAGGCCCTCGCCGCCCATCTGCTGCCACAGTTCCTCGGTGATGTGCGGCGCAAAGGGGTTCAGCAGCGTCAGGAAGGTCATATACTCGGCCTTGTTGACGCCCTTGTCGTAAAATTCGTTGAGCATGGTCATGAGCGCCGCGATCGCGGTGTTGGCCTTGAGGTTGTCCGCGTCCTCGCCGACCTTCTTGATCGTGCGGTGCATGAGCACCTCGTGCTCCTTGGAATACGCGTCGCCGTCCTGTACCTTTTCCGCCAGCGCCCACACGCGCTCGAGGAAGCGGCGGCAGCCCTTGATCGACTTCGGGCTCCACGGCGCAGCCTTCTCAAAGTCGCCGATGAACATCTCGTACAGGCGCA
>DXIC01000092.1 GCA_019113065.1 Candidatus Agathobaculum stercoravium | reverse complement strand
GATTTTGAGTCCACTACGTCTACCAATTCCATCACACCGGCAAATGGGGAAAGCGACGATATGTATTATACCGTATCGCTTCCCATTTTTCAAGAGATTTCAGGGAAAAAACTTATCTTTAACGCCAAGTACAAACAGGGCAATTACGATCAGCGGCAGGATATAGCTGACATAGCACCGCATCCAGTTACGGATTTTCAGGCCGCCGCCCTCATTTGCTTCCTCCTGGAAGTTTTTCCAGCCCCAGCCATAGCGGGTAGTACAGAACAGCAGATAAACCAGGGAGCCAAGCGGCAGCCAGATGTTGGAGACCAGGAAGTCCTCAAGATCGAGCACCGCGGAGCCTGCGCCGAACGGCTGGAAATCAGACCAGATATTATAGCCGAACACACACGGCAAGCTCAGCACAATCATGAGCACAGTGTTGATCAGCGCGACCTTTTTGCGGCTCCAGCCGGTCATATCCATCCAGCAGGACATGATGTTCTCAAACACGGCCAGCACGGTCGAAAATGCCGCGAAGGTCATGAACACAAAGAACAGGCTGCCCCACAGCCGGCCGAGCGCCATATGGTTGAAAATGTTCGGCAGGGTGACAAAGATCAGGTTCGGGCCGCTGTCCGGCGATACGCCGAAGGCAAAGCACGCAGGGAAAATAATCAGGCCGGAGGTAAACGCGACAAACGTATCCAGGATCGCCACATTGACCGCCTCGCCGAACAGCGCACGGCTCTTGCCGATATAGCTGCCGAAAATCGCCATTGCGCCGATGCCGAGCGAAAGCGTGAAGAACGACTGGTTCATCGCATTGACGATTACCTCGGTAATACCGATTTCCTTCATGCGGTTGAAGTCCGGAACCAGATAGAACTTCAGGCCCTCCGAAGCGCCCTCGGTCATAATGCTGTTGATGGCAAGGATCACCATGATCGCCAGCAGTGCGAGCATCATGACTTTGGTCACTCGCTCAAGGCCGCTTTGCAGGCCGAACGAGTTGATTACGAATCCCGCAACAGCAACAATCACCATGCAGATGGTCAGTATCCCCGGCTGGCTGAGCATTTCGGGGAACGCAGCTTCCACGCCCGCAGTATCCAGGCCCTCAAACCGGCCAGCCGCCATCTGGTAAAAATAGTACAGCATCCAGCCGCAGACCGTGGTGTAAAACATCATCAGCAGATAGTTACCGATCAGCGCAATGTAGCCGTGGATATGCCACTTGGTACCCGGCTTTTCCAGCGCCTGATAAGCGCGCACCGGGCTTTTCTGGCTCGCACGGCCAACCGCGAATTCCATTGTCATGATCGGAAGGCCGAGGATAAGCAGGAAAATGATATAGCAGACAACAAATGCGCCGCCGCCATACTGTCCCACCAGCCACGGGAACTTCCATACGTTGCCCACGCCGATTGCACATCCCGCGGAAAGCAGGATAAAGCCGAGGCGCGAGCCGAGCTTTTCTCTTTGCATTCTTCTTACCCCTTGTTTCTTACATACTAATCTATATCAAAACACCGGCAGCATGGATTAATCCATACCGGCAGCGTCTGTTTTCCGCTGTATCCGTTCTTCCTTACGCCGTTGCCGCAGGGCGCGGAAGAAATCGCGCAGTACTGCCGCGCATTCGTCCTCCAGCAGGCCGGAGACGACCTCCGGCTGGTGGTTATAGGGCAGTTCGAACAGGTTGACCAGCGTGCCGCACGACCCTGCCTTGGGGTCGGGCGCACCGTAGTACACGGTTTTGATGCGGGAATTGATAATCGCGCCTGCGCACATGGGGCACGGCTCAAGTGTGACATACAGGTCGCATTTGTGCAGCCGCCAGCCGCCCAGCTTTTTGCACGCCTTGCCGATCGCTTCGATCTCCGCGTGGTGCAGCGCGTCCTTTCTGGTCTCGCGTCGGTTGCGGCCGCGGCCGACGATTTTCCCCTCGCACACAACCACCGCGCCAACCGGCACCTCACCCTCGTCCGCGGCCTTATGCGCCAGACGGAGCGCAGCCTTCATGAATTTTTCCTGTTCGGTCATGGTCCTCCTCAAATCTGTGCGAGCAGCCTTGCCTTCGCCTGTTCGAACTCCGCACGGCTCACCCAGCCTTTTTCACACAGGCCGGCCAGGATTGCAATCTGTTCAGCAGGGGTGGGCTGGCGGTCGGACAGCGCCGCTTCGTCGAACTCCTTTTCCGGCACCATCGCGTCGAACGCCGCAAGGCTGTCCGGCGAGAATTGCAGGTCATAGGTTTTGCCGTCCATGCGGACGCACACCTCGACATAGCGCTCATCGTGCTCGATATGTTCGGTGCGGATCGGCTCTGAACTGACTGCAGCTTCGATCGCATGGCCGTGCTGGTTGAACGAAAACGGATGCATCCAACCCGCCCAGTAAGCGGCTGAGCGGTCGATGCTCACCCCGCCGCCGGACACGCGCGTTTCCGTGCGCACGCCTCCGCACAGCCGGTAAAACCGCACCGCTGCCGCGGGCAGGCGCCCCAGCGCGACCTTGCTGTCCCCGCCGCCGTAGATATTGCGCTTGTTATGTACAAAAATCAGGTCGTCCGCATCGCGGAACACCTGCATCGAGGTATATCCCTTTGGGAACAGCTCACCGCCCTGGCTGCACCGGATATCAAACACCGGCCCGGTACAGTCCACAAGGTCATACACAGCGCGGAAGCGGGCAAGCCCGCGCTCCATCAGGTACGGGATCGCACGCTCGGTCTGATCCGCGGTCAAAGCCATGCGCCCACGTCCGGGCACGTTCAGCCCGATACGCACTTCCGGCTTTTCGTAGACCGCAAAAATGACCTCCGTGCGGATGGGCGTGCGCGCCTCCTCGATCCGCTGTACATCCGCCTGTTCCAGCGGGATGCGGATCTCGCACGCAGCGTCCAGCGTTTCCTTGGGCGTGCCGTTCCGCTCGTACAGCGGGAACAGCATCACAGCGCCGTCCTCTGCCGCAAGCCACCACGCGCCGCCGTCCGCATCGCGCAGACGGATGGGCTTATGCTCCTCAAACGCCCGGCGGCGTGCCTCATATGCCTCCTGCGCCTGATACAGCGGGTTGGGCTGCGGCCGTTCTTCGCTTTGCCCGTCTTTGTTCCAGTCAAACAGGCCCATTCCTCCATCCTCCCATCAAAAACACCCGTCCAAACGGCGGGTGTCAGATTTCCGGCGCAGGGATGCCGGGGGCGGGCACAAAATGCACGCTCCCCCCTGCCCCAGATGCTGCGCCCCCGCGCAGCATGGAATAAAACCCCTTTCTGGGTTATTTCATCATTTCCCTCTGTCTGGACAGGTTCATCGTGCCGTCCTGCATGCCGGCAAGGTTCTCCAGGCAGTTGCCCGTGCCGTATGCCACGCAGGAAATCGCTTCGTCCGCAACGTGGGTCGGGATACCGGTCTTGGACGCGACCAGCTTGTCAAAGCCCCAGATCAGCGAGCCACCTCCGGTCATGACAATGCCATTGGTGGAAATATCGCCGGTCAGTTCGGGCGGCGTGCGCTCGATGACCCAGTGGATGGCCTCAACGATGGATGCGCTGACCTCCTCGAGCGCGTCCAGGATCTCGGTCGAGTTGACCGTGAACGTGCGCGGCAGACCGGTCATCAGGCAACGGCCCTTGACCTCCATCGAGACCTCTTCGGTGCGCGGGTATACGCAGCCGATATTCTTCTTGATCAGCTCTGCGGTGCGCTCACCGATGAGCGCATTGTGCTTGCGGCGGACGTACTTGACAATCGCATCGTCGAACTTGTCGCCTGCAATCTTGATTGAGGTCGATTCCACGATGCCGCCGAGCGAAATGACCGCAACGTCGGTCGTGCCGCCGCCGATATCGACCACCATGTTGCCGTTCGGCTTTGCAATGTCAATGCCCGCGCCGATCGCGGCCGCAACCGGTTCTTCGATCAGGAACACGCGCTTGGCGCCTGCCTGCGTGCCCGCATCGATGACCGCGCGCTCCTCGACCTCGGTGATGATCGAGGGCACACAGATGACCACATTCGGCTTGAACAGGCGGAAGCCCTGCACCTTGCGGATAAACTCCTTGATCATGCGCTCGGTCATCTCATAGTCCGAGATAACACCCTCACGCAGCGGCCGGATAGCGATAATATTGCCCGGCGTACGGCCGAGCATCTTCTGCGCTTCCGCGCCGACAGACAGGATCTTGCCCGAGACCTTGTCCACTGCGACGACCGAAGGCTCGTTGAGCACAACGCCCTTGCCTTTAACATAGACCAGCACGGTCGCCGTGCCGAGGTCAATACCGATATCGCTGGAGAAAAGCGAGAACTTTCTCGCTATTGTTTCAAAAAAAGAAGCCATATTCTTTATTCATCCTTTTTCGCACTGATACCATCAATTTGCAGTACTTTTATTATACCCTATGTATCCGTCTGTTTTCAAGGCTATTTCGCAATTAATTGCCTGCCGGACGGCTTTTCCTACCCGATTTGCGGGACATTGGGTGCATCCGGCGCAGCCTCCGCGCGCATGCGCACCTTGAGCGCGCTGTACCGCCGTCCCAGCTGGTTGTTGCCCACCATATAAGCGACCGTGTCCTGGCTGCCGACGATTACAAGCAGCTGTTTCGCGCGCGTGATCGCGGTATACAGGATGCTGCGCGTAAGCAGGCGGCGCGGCAAACCATCCGACAGCGCCAGCACGACTGCGTCGAACTCGCTGCCCTGCGATTTATGCACCGTGACCGCATAGGCCAGCTCCAGCTCGCCCAGCATATCGTATGTATACGTCGCCACCCTGTCATCGAAGCGGATCGTCATGCATTCCTGCTGGGGAAAAATCCGCAGGATTTCCCCCACATCGCCGTTAAACATGCCCATCCCCTGTTCGCCGTCCTCGCCGCGCTCCCATACGATGTCGTAATTGTTGCGCACCTGCATCACGCGGTCGCCCTCGCGGAACACCCAGTCGCCGAAACGCTTTTCCAGCTTGGTTTTGGCAGGCGGGTTGAGCGCTTCCTGCAAGCGGCGGTTGAGTGCGACCGTACCGCTTCCCTGCCGCTTGGCGGGTGAAAGCACCTGGATCTGTGACGGCGAAAAACCGTAATGGTTCGGCAGGCGTGTCGCGCACAGCTGCGCGACCGTCTCGATCACCGTACCCGGGTCGGTACGTTTGAGCCAGAAAAAGTCCCCGTCCGCGCGGGACGGCACAGGCATCTGCCCCGCATTGACCGCGTGCGCGTTCATGACGATATCGGACTGCTGCGCCTGCCGGAAAATCTCGGTCAGCTGGATGGTCGGCACGCGGTGCGAGCCGATCACGTCGCGCAGGAAGTTGCCCGGCCCGACCGGCGGCAGCTGGTCCGCATCCCCGACGAGCACGAGCCGCGCGCCGTACGGCAGCGCCTCGATCAGCGCCTGCATGAGCGTGATATCCACCATGGATACCTCGTCCAGAATGACCGCATCGCACTCCAGCGGGTTGGTCAGGTTACGCGCAAAAGCGGTATGCCCGCCGGCTGCAAAGCCTGCTTCCAGCAGCCGGTGGATGGTCTTGGCCTCCATGCCGGTCAGCTCGGAAAGGCGTTTTGCCGCGCGCCCGGTCGGCGCGGCGAGCAGCGTATTCAGCCCGATCGCCTCAAAGACCTGCAAAATACCGCGCACGGTCGTGGTCTTGCCCGTGCCCGGCCCGCCGGTCAGGATAACCAGCCCGTTGCGCGCGGCGCACGAGATCGCCTGCCGCTGCTTGTCCGAATACGGGAATTCACTGCTGTCCATCAGAGCAGCGAGCAGCTCGTCCACATCAAAGTCGTATTCATAATTGCGCTCTGCCATCCTGCCGAGCATCTCCGCAAGGTAGGTCTCCGCGTCATGCATGCCGCGCAGATAGACCGCGTCGCGCCCCGCAATGTATTCACGCACCAGCCGGCCGCGCTCCGCAAGGCGGTCAATGCTGGCCAAAGCGCGGTCCTCGTCGAACACCACGTCTTCATCCGACAGCAGCGTGCAAACCGCATAGGTCAGCTTTTCCACAGGGATGAAGGTGTGCCCGTTATCCAGATTGAAGGCAAGCGTATACAGCACGCCCGCATCCGCACGCTCGTCCGACAGCATGGACAGCCCGAGTTCCATCGCCAGCCCGTCCGAGAGCTTGAAATCCACGTCGTAATACGGGTCGCACAGCAAATACGGGTTTTCGCAAAGCGCGTCGATCGCGCTCTCATGCAGGCGCTTGTACAGCAGTGGCGTGAGCGACACCGGCAGGCGGTGTTCGCTCAGGAAGTCCATCAGCAGGCGCATCTCGCTCTGCTCAACGAACTGGCGGCCGATCTCACGCGCTTTTTTCTCCGTAATGCCACGGATCGCGGTCAGGCGCTCGGGTTCGGTGGCAAGCACGTCAAAGGTATCCTCGCCGAACTTCTCCGCAATGCGGGCGGCGAGCCTCGGCCCCACCCCGCGCAGCAGCCCGGAGCCAAGGTACTCGGCGATCCCCCGCACAGACGAAGGCAGACGGCGCTCAAAGCCCTCTGCAGCAAACTGCTCTCCGTAGGACGGGTGCGTGACCCAGAAGCCGGTCAGGACGACCTCCTCCCCCAAACCGATATTGGGGAAGGTGCCGGTCGCCGTCACCTCTGCGCCGTCCTCTGACGCAAGACGCAGCACAGCGTAGCCGTTTTCCTGATTATAGAAAACGATCTGCTCCACTGTACCGCGGATCAATAGGTATTCTCTTTCCTCCACGCTCCACCGTTCCTCTTCCTGTTATTCCAGATACATGATATCCTGCCGCGCCGCCATGTGCCTGGCGACATTCTGCCCCTGCCCGCTGCCGATCTCGACAAAGGTGATCGAAAGCCCGGGCAGGTACTGTTTGCGCACACGCAGCGCCGTGCGGATCAGTTGTTCGCTCGCCGCATCGCAGCCATCGCCGTACAGCGTCAGCTCCGCTGAACCATGCATGCGCAGCACACGCGCACTGACCAGCTCATAGACCGTATGCAGCAGCGAATAAAAGCCCACAGCGGCGAACACCGCGAGAACGGATTGCCAAAAAACAGACATGAGTCTCCCCTCCTGTTCTCAGGCTATGCTGCGCAGCGGTTTTCGGTTCCATATGAACACGAATATTGTATCACATGCAGAGGCAAATGTAAAATCCAAACAGGCGGACAGCCGCCGGAAGCATTCTGGCGGCTGTCCCGCATGCTGTCAGGTCTGGTGTTTGGTACACCACTCGGTCAGATCCTCACTGTTGGTACCGCGCATAGGATGCGCGCGTCCGCAGTCACGTTCGTGCGGCGGCAATGCGATCCCGGATGGTGCGCTGTCCGTTTCTTCCTGCCCGCCGCTCCGCGCCGCAACGCTTGGCTTGCTGCGTGCCATCCACTCGAAATTCTTGCTGGCCGACGCCTCCTGCGCCTGTGAAAGCCTGTTGTGTTTCATTTCAGCATCCCTCCTCGCCATTAGTCTGCCGCACGTTGTTCGGGCCTACACAGGGAAAAACAGGCATACGTGCGGGTGCACAGAATTTAGCGGAAAGTAGTGAAAAAAATTCCCATGCCGTAAGGCATGGGAATTTATTATGCATGATGCAATTTCGCGTTATGCAAAATTAGTCAGCGTTAATCTTGGTAACAACGCCGGAACCTACGGTGCGGCCACCCTCACGGATAGCGAAACGCAGGCCTTCCTCGATAGCGATCGGGGTGATCAGCTCAACGTCCATCTCAACGTTGTCGCCCGGCATGCACATCTCAGTGCCTTCCGGCAGGGTGATAACGCCAGTAACGTCGGTGGTACGGAAGTAGAACTGGGGACGGTAGTTGTTGAAGAACGGAGTATGACGGCCGCCCTCTTCCTTCTTCAGGACGTAAACCTGGCCATGGAACTTGGTGTGCGGATGGATGGAGCCCGGCTTAGCCAGAACCTGGCCGCGCTCAACCTCAGTCTTCTGGATACCACGGAGCAGAGCGCCGATGTTGTCGCCAGCCTCAGCGTAGTCCAGCAGCTTGCGGAACATCTCGATACCGGTAACAACGGTCTTGCGCGGAGCGTCCATCAGACCGACGATTTCAACTTCCTCGCCCATCTTCAGCTGGCCACGCTCAACACGGCCGGTAGCAACGGTGCCGCGACCGGTGATGGAGAATACGTCCTCAACCGGCATGATGAACGGCTTGTCAGCAGCACGATCCGGGGTCGGGATATAGGTGTCAACAGCCTCCATCAGCTCGTGGATGCAAGCGTACTCCGGAGCATTCGGATCGGTGGAGTCGGAGGTCAGAACGCCCAGCGCGGAGCCGCGGATAACCGGAACGTCGTCGCCCGGGAACTCGTAGGAGGACAGCAGCTCGCGGATCTCCATCTCAACGAGATCGAGCAGCTCCTCGTCGTCAACCTGGTCAACCTTGTTCATGAACACAACGATATACGGAACGCCTACCTGACGGGCGAGCAGGATGTGCTCACGGGTCTGGGGCATCGGGCCGTC
>DXIC01000091.1 GCA_019113065.1 Candidatus Agathobaculum stercoravium | reverse complement strand
TCGAGAGGCTGTTCGAAAAACTATGTTTTTCGACAGCCTCAAGGCAGCCCCCAAAAGGGGCTGCCCTCCGACGTCCGGCTCACTGCGGCGGGTTCTCAAGCAGTTCCCGGATATTGATTTTATAGCGTTTGATACGGTATTGCAGTTTTTGCCGGCTCATTTGCAGCACGCGCGCGGATTCCGAAATATTGCCGCCGTGCTCCCGCAGCACCCGGCAGATCGTGCGGTGTTCCATATCCTGCATCGCCCCGCTCAGCGAGCCGGTCGCTGTCTGGGCCATCTGCGGCGCACGGACCGCGCTGCCCGGCTCAGCCGTGATATGCGCCGGCAGGTATTCCGGCGTGATAATGGCCGCATCGTCCGGCAGGATGTTCATTGCGTGCTCGATCGCATGCTGCAGCTCGCGCACGTTGCCCGGCCAGCTGTACGTATTGAACCGTTCGAGCGTGGCGTGGTCGATATCCCGCACTGCGCGCACGAGCTTCTGGTTGCACTGCATGATAAAATGCTTGGCCAGCAGCGGGATATCCTCCCGGCGCTCCCGCAGCGGCGGCACTGTGATGTTGACCACGCCCAGCCGGTAAAACAGGTCGCGCCGCAGCCGCTTCTGCTCAATCGCCTCATAGGGCGGCATGTTGATATTGGAAAGCACGCGCACATTTACCCGGATCTCGTTCATGCCGCCGACACGGCGGATCACACCGTCCTGGAGCACGCGCAGCAGCTTGGACTGCAAATTGATGTTCATGGAGTTGATCTCGTCGAGCAGCAGTGTGCCGCCGTCCGCCTGCTCAAACAGGCCCGCCCGGCGTTCTGCGCCGGTATAGGCGCCTTTCTCCGTGCCGAACAGCAGGCTTTCCAGCAGGTTTTCCGGGATCGCCGCGCAGTTGATGGCGAGGAACGGCCCGTCCGCGCGGCGGCTTTCGTTGTGGATGCTCTGGGCGAACAGCTCCTTGCCGGTGCCGGTCTCGCCGTAGATCATCACCGAAGAATCGGTTTTTGCTACCTGCCGGCACTGCGCCACCACGCTGTTCATCACATTGCTGATATGGATGATGTCGTCAAAGGTGTATTTCGCCGACAGTACGCTCCGGTTCCTGTTCCTGCCCGCCGTGCGTTCCACCAGCTTGTCCTGTAAATCCATGATCTGCTTGTGCAGGCTGTCGATCGTGCTCCAGTCCTCCATGATGCTGAACCCGCCGAGCACCTGCCCGTTCTGGACGACCGGGAAAGAGCTTGCCACGATGTCCACGTTCTTGCCGTAGCGCGTGGAATAATACTGCCGGATGCCCAGCAGCGGGCGCTTTTCCGCAATCACCTGCGGGACAAGCAGGTTTTTCCCGTCCTGCGGGCGGTACACGCTTGCGATATCCTCGCCCAGCACGTCCTGCGTCACAATCGAATCCATCTTTACTGCGGCGTCGTTGAGCAGCCAGATGCGGTTTTTCGCATCGCAGATGATCACCGCCTCGCTCACCTGGTTGAGCACATCCATCAGCACATCATGGCAGGCCTCATTGGTCGCCTCGCGGAACACAAGCAGACGCGCCCCGGGCGGCATCCCCTCCGCATCCGGCGACTGGCATCGGCGCAGGTATTTCCCAAACGCAACATTGACATATACCGGCCCGTCGCTGTCCTCCACCAGTTCCGGCGCGAAATCCGAAAGGAACTTCGCTTCCAGCCCGTCTTCCCTGTGCAGCAGCCTGCCCGCAGCCTCGTTGGCAGAAAGTATCATACTGTCCGCGTCGATCAGCAGCGCGCCCAATCCACACTGCGACAACACGGCCATCACATCGCTGTAATGCATTTGATTCTCCCTTTCTCATCCGTTCTTATCTATACGGTCCCTCCCTGCGGAACCATTTGTTAGCATTTTATGAAATTACTGTATTCCTCGAACTTTTTCCCAGCTTAATGGGATTATTATATTATAATTTCGTCACTTTTCCAACATACGAAAAAAATATTTTTTCGCATATCCGGCGCTTTTTGCGCCGGCGTTTCCTTGTGTTATCCGGCGGGATATGGTAAAATTATAAAAGTTAAATTTTGCGGATCGCTTTCCCTGGGCAAGGGGGCGGTCCGATTTATTCTGAACCGGAAGGAGGTGACCACCGTGGAGCTGGAACTCAGCCAGAAACAGGGGCTGACCCTTGCCATGCAGACCTCCATGCGCCTGCTCCAGCTGAACAATTTGCAGCTGCGCAGTTACCTTGGGGAAATGATGCTCAGCAACGCCGTCGTCGATCTGGAATATCCGGAGATCGACTACCGGCCCAGCCCGTTCGACCGCGGGTACGGCGCACGGCAATCCGGCGCACAGGCGGACGAGCCCGCCATCCCCAAAGAGCAGTTTATCCCCGACCGCGCCTCCGGCGAATCCGACCTGCACGACCTGTTCCTGCAAAGCGCGGCGCTCAACCTTGCCCCGCCGCTCCAGCGGATCCTCGACTATCTGATCGACTCGCTGGACGAAAACGGCTTCCTGACCGAGTCTGCCGACACCACCGCGCACACGCTCGGCGTATCGCCCGAGGCTGTGCAGAAATGCATCGGGCTTTTGCAGGATATGGACCCTGCCGGGGTGGGTGCCGCCGACCTTGCGGACTGCCTGCGTCTGCAGCTGCTCCGCCGCGACCCGCAGGACCCGACCGCCCTGCAGATTGTCGCGGAACACCTGACGGCCATGGCGCGCCAGCAGTACGGCAGCATTGCCAAAGCGCTGCATGTGCCCAAGGCGCAGGTGCTGCGCTCGTGCGAACTGATCCGCTCGCTCAGCCCCAAGCCGCTCAACGGGCAGCGCGGCGAAACGCCTACCCAGTACATCATCCCGGATTTCTATATCATCGAGGACAACGGCCTGCTGCGCTGCGTCATGAATGACTATTATCTGCCCAAGATCACAGTCGATCCCTCCTATCGGGAAATGATGCGCAACAAGATGCTCTGCCCGGAGGACTGCGAATACCTCCAGAAAAATTACAAGCAGGCGGCCGAGGTGATCAAATTCCTCGCCTACCGCAAATCCACCTTGCAGAAGGTTGTGGAATATGTGATGCAGGCGCAGGCGGATTTTTTCCACAACGGCCCGGGGCACCGCGTCGCCCTCGGCAACCGCGAAATCGCGCAGGCGCTTTCGCTGCATGAATCCACGGTCAGCCGTGCGGTCAGCGGGAAGTTCTTCGAATGCAAGTGGGGTGTATTCCCGCTCAAGTCGCTTTTCGTGCACAGCACGGGCGGGCGGCAGGAGGGCGGCAGCTTTGACCAGATCCTCCAGCGCCTGCAAACGCTGATCAGCGCGGAACCGCCGGGCGCGGCATACAGCGACCAGCAGCTCTCCGCCATGCTCACAGCGCAGGGGCTTCCGGTTGCGCGGCGCACGGTAGCGAAATACCGGCAGATGCTCGGCATCCCGACTGCGGGCCAACGCAGCCACAGGGCGCGCTGACCATTTCAAATCCAAGCACGAAACGCAAACGGCATCACATGCCGTTTGCGTTTTTTTGTGCGGTTTCAGTCCTCGCCGTCTTCCTCTTCAAGCGCGGCAAGCAGGGGCGAGACCAGCTGCTTTTTGCGGCTGACCACGCCGGGCAGCACGATCGAATCCGCGCCGCAATCCTGCTGGAAGGCGTTGCGCACCAGCTCTGCCGCACCCTGCCCGACGAACACCAGCTCGGTCGTTTCGTCGATGATGTTGGTCAGCATGGCGAACAGCATCGCAAGGCCGGAGGTCGGCAGGCAGCTCTGCATATACTGGAGCATGCGCGGGCGGATGTCGGCCAGTTCGTCCTGGTTGACGCTGGTGACCTGCGAGATCGCCATGCGCTTGCCCCGGACCTGATAGTATTTGTAATCCATGTGGAAAATCTCGTCCATGGAGCGGTTGACCAGCTGCGAGCCCTCCCGGAACATCGCCACCGCATGGCTCTTGATGTCGATCCCCGCGATCTGCGCCAGCTCCTCCGCGGTGGCGCGGTCGACCGGGGTGCAGGTCGGCGAGCGGAACATCAGCGTGTCCGACAAAATCGCCGAGCAGAGCAGGCCGGCAATGGCGGGTTCGATCTCCACGCGGCTTTCGCGGTACAGCTGCGTGATGATCGTCGCCGTGCAGCCCAGCGGCTGGTTGCGGAAATAGATCGGGCTGTTGGTTTCAAGCGCGTCAATGCGGTGGTGGTCGATGATCTCGGTCACCCGCGCGGACTGGATGCCCTCTACCGCCTGGTCGCGCTCGTTGTGGTCGACCAGGATGACCTCCTGCTTTTCGATATCCAGCAGGTTGCGCTGGGAAACCATGCCGACATACTTGCCGTCGTCGTCCAAAATCGGATAATAGCGGATGCGCTTTTTGGCAACCGTCTTTTTGACGTCCTCCACCGGGTCGTTGCGGCCGAAGGTGACCAGCCCGCTGCGCTTCATGATGTGCTGCACCGGGACAGCCTGATTGATCACCTTGGAGCAGGTGTAGGTGTCCATCGGCGAAACGATAATCGCGCAGCCGGTCTCCTCGGCCAGCTTTTTGATCGTGCGCGAAACGGGCGCGCCCAGCCCGATCACGATGCAGCCCGCTTTCATCTCGATCGAGCTCAGCTGGGAATCATACCGGTTGCCCAGGATGACCAGATCGTGCTCGCAGATGTAGTCCTCCATCACGTCCGGGTTGGCGGCGGCCACCACGACCTTGCCCTTTTCAAAATGGTCGTTTTCATTGCCGACAACCAGCTCGCCGCCCAGCACGTCCACCAGGTTGCGGTAACTCGTATGCGCCTCGGCGAGCGCATTGGCTCCCTGGTCCTCCATATAGAAGCGCGCAATATCGCTGAAGGTCAGCAGCCCTTGCAGCGTACGCCCCTCGCCCACGACCGGGATGGTGTGGATATTGTTTTCGCTCATGTACTGCCACGCCCTGCGCAGCGAAAGCTGGGCATTGATGCCCTCGACGTTGCGGTACTGCACGTCGGACAGGCGCGGGTTGAGCGACGACAGGTAGCGCGGCGGCTCCACGCCGAAGCAGTCGAGCACATATGCCGTTTCCGCGTTGACCTGCCCCGCGCGGCAGGCGACGTGCTCCCTGCCGGTCAGGATCTGTTTTAAGTGGGCATAGCAAATGGCCGAACAGATCGAATCCGTGTCCGGGTTCCTGTGCCCGATGACAAGAACAGGCTTCATTTACGCCACAACTCCTTTGCAAAAGGCTGAAATCATACAAAAAGGGTTTGTGAACAGAAACAGGTTACTCCTCCTGTGCGCTCTGTGCCTTGGCGAGCAGCTGCGGCGCAAGCAGGTTGGCCAGCAGCAGTGCGCTCAGGCCGCACGCCAGCTTGGCGAAAATCATGGGGACGATCATGGTCTCATTGACGCCTGCCACAAAGCCGAGATGGTCGCCGAACATGAACGCCGCGCAGGACGCAAACGCAATGTTGAGCAGCTTGCCCTTGGGGTTCATATCCTTTACCATCTGGAAGGTCGGGATATTGTTGGCCAGCGTTGCGACAATACCCGCGGACGCGGCGTCGTTCATGCCGAGCCTGCCGCCGAGTTTGGCCAGCTTGCTGCCAAAATGACGCTTGATCCATTCCACCATCGGGAATGCGCCGAGCAGGATGAACGCGATGTCGCCCAGGATGGTGATGCTGTTCGCCAGCGGCGAAACGCCGTCTGCGCCTTCCTCCACCATCAGGCGGAACAGCGGCAGGCGGATGCCGGTTTTCTCCTGAATGACCGCAATGGCAACGAAAATCGCAATCATGCCGGTGACGAACGCGCCGAACTTGGAAAAGCCGTTCATCAGCGCGGTGGGCTTGAACCACAGCCCCGCCGCCAGGATGAGCGCAACAAGGATGACCGGCAGCAGCGCGCAGACCATGGTCAGCAGGTTCATGTGGTAATCCGTCGTCAGGTTCATCACAATGCCGCCCACAAAGCAGCCGACCGGCGCCGTAATCGCGCCAACCAGGATGCCGCACGCCAGCACGGGGCGGTCGTCCTTTTTGAGCAGGTTGAGCGCTACCGGGATATCAAACAGCAGGATGCAGCCCATCGTGCAGCCGATGACAATGCCCGCAAACTGCCCCATCACAATATCGTCGCCCGCCAGCTCGACGGCCAGCGAGTAACCGCCCGAGTCGGCCAGCAGCAGCGTGGTGGCAAACACCGACGGCGAAGAGCCGAGCATCTCGTAAATCGGCCCGATGATCGGCCGCAGCACCATGCTCAGCACGGGCGCCGCCGCAATGACACCCACCATGGCGATGGCAAGCGAACCCATCGCCTCAAAGCCCTCGTCGAACGCGGCGCCATAGCCGCGCTTGTTGCCCTGCGCCTTGTCGATCGCGCCGAGCAGCAAAAAGCACATCATGATCGTCACGATCACGGAATTAAAAGACAGCCCGGACACATACTGCCGGATACTTTCGGTGAATACCGACCAGTCCGATATTTCCTGCCAAAGCTCTGAAAACATCTCTTCCGCCCCTTTTCCTTTGGATGCAATGCGGTTTCCGCATACCTCTAAACTAACCAAACCCGGGCCCTACGTCAATCGAATCCGACGAATTTCCGAAGAGCTGCAAAGCATTCCTGCATTCCAGCCCAGGACGCCGCGGCCGCCCCTTCAGGCGGGCGGCTTGACAAAGCGCGCCCCGTTGGGTATGCTGGTTCCAGCACATCGGGAACCCGCCGGACACGGGGAAAGGGAGGATGCCGGATGACCATGCAGGAAGATGCAGGGCGCATCATGGAGGCCGCAATCCAGGCGGTTTTGCCGGACGCCGCAGTGCAGCGCGCGCTCGCGCACTTTGCGCCGCCGGAGGGCCGTCTGGTGCTGGTTGCGCTGGGCAAGGCGGCGTGGCAGATGGCCGCAGCTGCAGCAGCGTATCTCGGCGATGCGGTAGCGGACGGCATCGTCATCACCAAATACGGCCACGCCCGGGGCGAGATCCCCGGCCTGCGCATCCGCGAGGCCGGGCACCCTGTGCCCGACCGGAACTCGTTTGCCGCAACCGAGGAGGCCATCCGTCTGGTCGGGCCGCTGGGCGCAAACGACTGCGTGCTGCTGCTGATTTCCGGCGGCGGCTCCGCGCTGTTTGAAAAGCCGCTCTGCACGCCGGACGAGCTGGCCGACTTGACCGGCCAGCTGCTGCGCTGCGGGGCGGATATCGTCGAGATCAACACCCTGCGCAAACGGGTCAGCGCGGTCAAGGGCGGGCGGTTCGCCCAGCTGTGCGCGCCCGCGCGGGTGTTCTCCATCGTCCTGTCCGATATCGTAGGCGACCCGCTCGACATGATCGCCTCCGGCCCGGCCTATCCGGACAGCTCGACTGCTGCGGATGCGTATGCGGTCGTGCGCAAATACGGCCTGCGCCTGCCGGAAACCGTGCCCGCCCTGCTTGACAGGCCCACGCCCGGCCGGCTGGACAACGTTGAAACCCATGTCAGCGGCTCGGTGCGCGAGCTGTGCGCTGCGGCAGCGGCGGCGTGCCGCGCGCTCGGCTATGCGCCGCATATCCTCACCGCAAGCCTCGGCTGCGAAGCCCGCGAAGCAGGCAGCTTCCTTGCGTCCATCGCGCGGCACCACGCGGACACGGACAGGCCGCTTGCCTTTCTTGCGGGCGGCGAGACCGTGGTGCACGTCACCGGGAGGGGCAAGGGCGGGCGCAATCAGGAGCTTGCGCTCTCCGCCGCGCGCGGGATCGCCGGGCTGGGCAATGCCCTGGTGTTCTCCGTCGGCTCGGACGGCACGGACGGCCCGACCGATGCGGCGGGCGGCATCGCCGACGGCACCACCGCTGAAAAACTGGCCGCGCAGGGCATTTCGATCGACCGTGCGCTTGCGGACAACGACGCATACCACGCCCTGCAAAAAGCGGACGGGCTGATCTTCACCGGCCCGACCGGAACCAACGTCAACGACGTTTCCGTGCTCCTGCTGCGCCCGCGGGAGCAGGCATGAAAAAAAGCGCGCAGCTTTGCTGCGCGCTTTTTTCCTCTGCGAAACCGCACCCCTCTTATTCGGACAGCAGCCCGGCCGCGGTCTCCACCGCCCGGCGCAGGTACTCGTCCAGACGGCACTGCTCCACCCCGGCGACATGGATGCCGCAGGAAGCGCTCGGGATCAGCACCTTGGGCGCCGGGGCGCCCGAAACGGCCGCCGCCATTGCGGGAGAGACCTCGCCCAGGATCCCGTTTGCCATCAATATGCCGATCGGGCCGAGGATCAGGTCGGCGCGTGACGCATTGTAGCACACGGCGTTCTCGCCGGTCGCCCCCTGCGACGCGCCTGCCCGGAGCATGGCGCTTGTCGCCAGCGCATTCGTCCCCACGCCGAGCAGCTCGCAGCCCTCCGGCAAACGCGGCCGCAGCAGCTTGATCAGCTGGCTGCCCACGCCGCCGCCCTGCCCGTCTACCACCAGCACGCGGCGCGTATTGCATCGGTCTTGCATGCGATGCACCTCCTGAAAACATGCATAATATCCGGTAACAGTATACCATACCGCCCGTCCAGGGTAAAGCCGCGCCCCGCACAGGAAAACCCGCCCCGCGCAGCAGGATCACTGCACGGGACGGGCGGGCTGCACAGTGTTTTGCAGGCGCTCAGTTCCAGAAATCCGTTTTTTCCTTCAGGCCGATCGAGGACGCCTTGAACACAGGCTCCTTCCCGGCCTTGCGCTGCGCAGCATAGTCCTTCAGCGCTGCCAGCGCCGGGCGGCTCAGGATCAGGATGACCGGCACGTTGATCACGACCATCAGCGCTTGGAACAGGTCCGCAGTATCCCATGCGAGCTGCATGCTGATGACCGCGCCCAGCATGACGATGATTGCCGCAATGATGCGGAACACATTCAGGAAAGCCGTGCTTGGGGTGCGCCCAAAGATAAAACGCAGGCAGCCTTCGCAGTAATAATAGTTGCCGATCAGCGTGGTAAACGCAAACAGCGCCATGGACACCGCGATAAAGACCGGGCCGAAGCTGCCCAGCGCGTTCTGCATCGCCGCCTGGACGTAGGGCGCGCCCGCCAGTTCCGCGGACGGCGCAACACCCGAGCACAGGCACATCAGCGCGGTGGACGAGCAGATCAGCAGTGTGTCGATGAATACGGACAGCATCTGCACCAGGCCCTGCTTGACCGGATGGGAAACATCTGCGGTCGCGGCCGCATTCGGTGCGGAACCCATACCGGCTTCGTTGGAGTACAGGCCGCGCTTGATGCCTTCCATCAGGCAGGAGCCGGTCAGGCCGCCGAAGACCGAGGAGGGGTCAAATGCGTTCGTAAAAATATTGGCGAACACGGTGGGCACCAGATTGAGGTGGGTCACGATGACAAACAGCGCAATCGCCACATAAATCACGCCCATCGCCGGGACCAGCGCGCCGGTGACCCTGGTCAGGCGCTTCGCGCCGCCCAGCACGCATACCGCAAACAGCACCGCAAGGATAATGCCGATGATGAGCGGCGTGCTTCCGCCATAGAACGAGAAGCTCGAGAACGCGGACTGCAGGTTGTAGGAGGCGAGCATGTTATAGCCGACCGCATAGGTCAGGATAATGATAATGGCGAAAATGACGCCCAGCCAGCGCTGGTGCAGCGCGGTTTCAATGTAGTAGGACGGGCCGCCGTAGCTTGATCCGTCACTGTTGCGCCGCTTGTAGATCTGCGCCAGCGTGGACTCGACAAACGCGGACGCGCCGCCCAGCAGCGCGGTGATCCACATCCAGAATACCGCGCCATAGCCGCCGATGCAGATCGCCGTCGATACGCCGACGATGTTGCCGGTGCCGACGCGCGAGGCGGTGGATACCATCAGCGCGCCGAACGAGGACACGCCGCCCTCGGTCCTGGGCTTTTCCGACAGCACGCGGAAGGTCTCCCGCAGCAGGCGCAGCTGGATAAACCTGCTCCGGAACGTAAAGGTCAGGCCTGCTGCCAGCAGCAGCAGCGGCACCCACGGCATGTACAGCACGCCGCTGACCGTTGTGATCACGGAGTCGATACCCGCAAGGATTGGGTTCATTCAATATCACTCTTCCCTTTTCTTTTTCTCTGTACAATGGCATACCGGTTTTATTAGTTTACTTGATTTTGCAAAAAAATGCAATATATTTTGCAGGCTGCCCTATCTTTTGCAGGTTTGCCCCACCCGCCTGCCCGGGGACAGCGCAAAAGGCCTTCAGAGCAAATGCTCCGAAGGCCCTTTTCGTTTGTTCCAGCTTTTGCTTATCCCGCGATGCCTTCGCAGAACCGCATCAGGATGGTTGCCACCTGCGCGCGGGTCGCGCTGCCCTGCGGGTCGAGCGTCGTGCCGGTCACGCCGGTAATCAGCCCTTCCCCGTTCGCCCACTGCATCGCGGCAGCAGCGTAGCCGCTGACCTGCGCCGCATCCGTGTAGGCGCCGAGGCTGCCGCTGGTGCTGACGTCATATCCCTTGTACTGCGCATAGCGGTACAGGATCGCCGCCAACTGCTCGCGGGTGATGCTGTCGTCCGGTGCAAAGCTCGTCTCGCTGACGCCGTTGACAATGCCGTTTTCCGCCGCCCACGCGACCGCGTCCGCATAGTACGAACCCGCTGCTACATCGGTGAAGCCGGAGCCCTGCGCTGTCGGTTCCGCTTCCATGCGGTACAGCATGGTCACGATCATTGCGCGGGTGGTGTTCGCGTCCGGGCTGAACGCGGTATCATCCGTGCCGTTCATCATGCCGTTTTCATAGACGTACTGCACTGCTTCCGCATACCATGCGCTGTCCGAAACGTCTGCAAACGGCG
>DXIC01000090.1 GCA_019113065.1 Candidatus Agathobaculum stercoravium | reverse complement strand
GACGGCCCGGGAAGATAACTCGACGCGCACACAAAAGCAGCAACTTCGGTTGCTGCTTTTGCTTTATCAGGAGGTTTACCATGTATCAATATGTGTTGTTTGATTTGGATGGGACCCTGACTGATCCGCGTGAAGGGATAACCAAATCTGTACAATATGCGCTGGATCAGATGGGGATCCATGAGCCGGACCTGGCGGCACTGGAACATTTTATCGGCCCGCCGCTGTACGACGAATTCATACGCTGCTATGGGCTTGACGATGCGCATGCAAAGCAGGCAGTGTCTTTTTATCGGGAGCGGTTCAGCGCTGTTGGATGGAAGGAAAATATTCTGTTTGACGGTGTGCCGGCATTGCTGGAGAGATTACGGGAGGCCGGTAAGAAAATTTCGATCGCGTCCTCTAAACCAACTGTATTTGTAGAGCGTATCCTGCGGCTGTTTGAGATTGACTGCTATTTTGATGCGGTTTCCGGTGCAACATTGGATGGGTCCATCGGGACAAAGGCGCAGGTCGTTGCACAGGCGTTGGAGATGCTGCATGTTGTGGATCGGGATACAGCTGTTCTTGTGGGCGACCGGATGCATGATGTGGAAGGCGCTCGGGAGAACGGGGTCGACTGCATTGGCGTGACCTTTGGTTTCGGCGGCAGTGAGGAGCTTCAAAAGGCCGGCGCTGCACACATTGTACGGACAATGGATGAATTACAGGATTTGTTGCTGCGATAAAAGGAGACGGCTGCTGCCGTCCCTTTTTGTTTCAGGGCAGTTGGCCTGTTTTTGACCTGTGTCTGCCTGCTGACAGGAGTATGTCAAAGCGGCCGTGGTAATATCCCGGCTTTTTTGTCGGATTCGACGGCTTCAAGCCTGAAACACCGGCTTTACCAAGCGTTTCAACTGTGGTAGAATAGCAATATGCAGAATAAAAGGGAAAGCTGCGCATGCTGCCCCTTTTGCATGCAATCTGTTTTTTCCGTGGCTGATGACCACGCCGATGGTGATACGGAGGAATAGCATGATCGAGTATAAACTGCCGCTGCTCGCGGTGCGGGATGTGGAAGTGTCCAAGAAGTTTTATCATGACCTGTTTGACCAGGAGGTCGCAGCAGACCTCGGGCAGAACGTCACCTTCTCGGGCGGTTTTGCCATTCAGCAGGATTTTGACGCGTTGGTGGATATCCCCAAGTGTACCATCCTGCATCAGTCCAACAATATGGAACTGTATTTTGAGGTGGATGATTTTGACGCCTTTATGATAAAGCTGCATGGTTTCCTGGATGTGGAGCTGGTACATCCGCCTAAGACACACGAGTGGCACCAGCGTGTGGTGCGTTTGTATGACCCGGACTGGCACATGATCGAGGTCGGCGAGTCCATGCAGGTCGTTGCACGCCGCCTGATGGAAGAAGGCAACACGGTCGAGCAGACCGCGCGGATGACGCAGCTGCCGGTCAAATATGTGGAAGAATGCAGGAAAGGTATGGAATAATCTATGTTCGGTTATGAGCCGGAGTTTGTTGATTGCGGCGACGCCCGTATTGCCTTTTATGATATCGGCCGCGGCAAGCCGCTTGTGCTGCTGCACGGCAACGGTGAGGACAGCTCGTATTGGAAGGCGCAGATCCCGGAGTTTACGCGTTTTTACCGTGTGATCGCAGTGGACAGCCGTGGGCACGGCGCTTCGGACAACGGTGCGCAGGGGCTGTCGTTTGCCCTGATGGCAGAGGATCTGAAAAAAGTGCTTGATGCGTGCGGCGTGAAAAAAACGCATATCCTCGGCTTTTCGGATGGCGGCAATCTTGCGATCAAATTTGCGCTGACCTATCCGGGATATGTGGACAAGCTGATCCTCAACGGTGCCAATGTGGAGATGTTCGGCGGAATCAAGCCGCATTTCCAGCTGCCGATCTACGCTGCGTACGGCCTGCTGGCTGCGGCCGCGCATGTGAGTAAAAAGGCGGCGCGCCGTCGTGACGTATTCGGCCTGATGGTGCGCCGGTACGGCGTGACGCTGGACGACCTTGCAAAGCTTACCATGCCGACGCTCATCATTGTCGGTGAGCGCGATATGGTGCGCGAGAGCCAGACCCGGGAGATGGCGGCGCGTATCCCGCATTGCCGGGTCGAGGTATTCCGTGACGGCGACCATTTCGTCGCGGCAAAGCAGCCGTCCCGCTTTAACCGGACGGTCATTGAATTTTTATTGGGGAGATAATCAGACATGCAGTTTTTGAGAGCAGGGGAGCCTGCGGAAAGCAATATTTTCAACCGTCTGGACGAGCATAAGCGTGCACTGCTGGCCAGCGGCAAGGACGTTATCAATCTTTCGATCGGCACGCCGGACTTCCAGCCCGAGCCGCATATTATGCAGGCGGTCAGCCGCGCGGCGCTCGACCCGGAGCAGTATAAATATTCCCTGAATGAGACCCGCGCGCTGCTGGATGCGGTGCAGGGCTGGTACAAGCGCCGCTATGACGTAGAGCTGGCGGACGATGAGATCATGGCGGTCTGCGGCTCGCAGGAGGGCATTGCGCATGTGTGCTTCCCATTCGCCGGCCCAAATGATATCATCCTGGTGCCCGACCCGGGTTACCCGATCTTCTCGTTCGGCCCGCTGATGACCGGTGCGACGGTCGCGCTGTACCCTCTGAAGGAGGAGAACAACTGGCTGCTGGATTTTGCGGACATCCCGGAGGATATTGCGGATCGCGCCAAGGCTATGGTGGTATCCTATCCCAACAACCCGACCACCGCGCTGGCTGACCGTGCGTTTTATGAGCGGCTGGTGACCTTTGCGCGCGAGCATAATATTATCGTCATCCATGACAACGCCTATTCCGACCTGCTGCTGAACGGCGAACAGGGCTTGTCCTTCCTGTCCATCCCGGGCGCGAAGGAGGTCGGCATTGAATTCAATTCGCTGTCCAAAACCTATAACCTGACCGGTATGCGCGTGTCGTTCGCGCTCGGCAACCGCGAGGTAATCAGCCGGTTCCGCGCGTTCCGCTCGCAGATCGACTACGGTATGTTTTATCCGATCCAGGCGGGCGCTGCGGCGGCGCTCACCGGCCCGCAGGACAGTGTGGCGCGCATCCGTGCGGGCTACATGGCGCGGCGTGACGCGCTGTGCGGCGGCCTGCGCCGCATCGGCTGGGATGTGCCGGATGCACAGGGTACGATGTTCGTGTGGGCAAAGATCCCGGGGAAATTCACCTCCTCGGTCGATTTTGTGCTTGAGCTGATGGAAAAGACCGGCGTGATCTGCGTGCCGGGCAGCGCATTCGGCGGACAGGGCGAAGGCTATGTGCGGTTCGCGCTGGTTGTGCCGCCCGAGCGCATGGAGGAAGCGGTGCGCCGCATTGATGAAAGCGGTATTCTGAAAGGATGATAGAACCATGATGATCGAACATGTGGCGCTGTATACCCTTGACCTGGAGCGCATGCGTACATTTTATGAGACGTATTTTGACGGCACCGCGGGCAAGCAGTACCACAATCCGGAGACCGGACTGCAAACCTACTTTATCTCGTTCGCGGACGGTACACGGCTTGAGCTGATGACGCGGCCGGGGTTGGAAGAGTGCGAGCGCTCGCGCCTGTGGACGGGCTGGACGCATCTGGCGTTCAAGGCGGGCACGCGTGAAAACGTGGACGCGCTGACCGAGCGTCTGCGCGCGGACGGCTATGAAGTCACGGGCGGCCCGCGCGTGACAGGCGATGGATATTATGAGAGCTGTGTGCTCGACCCGGATGGCAACACGGTCGAGATCGTGGCATAAAGGAGAAAAAATGAAGTTAATTTCCTGGAATGTAAACGGCCTGCGCGCGTGCGTGGGGAAAGGCTTTTTTGAATTCCTTTCGGCGGAACAGCCGGATATGATGTGCTTGCAGGAGACCAAGCTCCAGCCCGAGCAGGCGCCGCAGGTGGAGGGTTACCACGAATACTGGAACTCGGCGGAGAAAAAGGGCTACTCGGGTGTGGCGCTGTTCTCTAAAACCGAGCCGAAAGAAGTCACCTTCGGCCTCGGCATTGACGAGCATGACCACGAGGGCCGCGTCATCACGGCCGACTATGGTGACTTTTATCTGGTAACGGTCTATACCCCCAACTCGCAGGACGAGCTCAAGCGTCTGGAGTACCGTATGCGCTGGGACGACGATTTCCGCGCTTACCTGCAAAAGCTGGACGCGGAAAAGCCGGTCATCGTGTGCGGCGATATGAATGTCGCGCATAAGGAAATCGATCTCAAAAACCCCAAGACCAACCGCCGCAACGCGGGCTTCACGGATGAGGAGCGCGGCAAGATGACCGAGCTGCTGGGCGCGGGCTTTACCGATACCTTCCGCCATTTTTATCCCGACCTTGAGGGTGCGTATTCCTGGTGGAGCTACCGCTTCAAGGCGCGCGAGAAGAACGCGGGGTGGCGTATCGACTATTTCCTCGTATCCAACCGCTTTGCGGACCGCGTCAAGGATGCGCGCATTTTGAGCGATGTGTTTGGATCGGATCACTGCCCGGTGCTGATCGAAGTGGAGTAAGCGCATGGGATCGGAGAGAGAAAAACCCTTTTTCCTGCCGGAAGCCTTCCCGGGCTTTGGCTGGGAGCAGGAAGAGGAAGAGCCCGCGCCCGACCCGCTTGACCGTCCTGACCTGTGCGCAGATGCGCAGGACGAGCAGGAGCCGGTCTGGACGCAGCCGGACATGCCGACCGAGCCTTGCCCGTGCTGCGGCGCGGACATCCCGCAAAACCCGTCCCCGGGCTATATCTGCCCGATGTGCTGGTGGGAGATCGATTGCTTTACAGCGGACGAGGACGAGCCGAGCGGCCAGAACCACGGCCTGTCGCTGGCGGAAGCGCGGCTGAACTTCCGCACGTTCGGCATCTGCGACCCCTGGCTGCGCCGCAAAGAGGATGAATAAAAAAGGTTACGGATCTAAAAAATCCGTAACCTTTTTTGGTTTATGTATGGTTTACCCGCCGAGAAGGCCGCACAGGGCGATCATACCGGGGATGGTGACGGCGGACAGGATGGTCGATACTGCGACTGCGCGGGTAGAGAACAGATAGTCCGTGCCGTAGACCTGGCCGAACATCGAGCAGACCATCGCGACCGGCGCCGCAGCGCTGATGAGCATGGTGTTGCGCAGCGTGCTGTCGAGCGGGAGCAGCAGGAAGATGACCATTGTGATCAGCGGCAGCACGAGCAGGCGCAGCGCGGTTACGAAGTACACCTGTTTGTCGCGGAAGCAGGAGCGCAGGTCACACTGCGCGAGGAATGCGCCGAGGATGATCATGGCGACCGGGGTGTTGAGCGAGGCCAGATAGGAGACGCAGGTTGCCGGGACCGCCGGCAGCTCAAGCGGCGTGAGGAAGAACAGCAGGCCGATGGCAACCGAAACCGTACCCGGGTTGAGGACCGCGTTGCGGATCTTCTGGCTGCGGCTGGTCTCGTGCGACAGCTGGGTGATGCCGTAGCTCCACAGCAGCACATTGTTGACCGCAATGAACGCCGAGCCGAGGAACAGGCCGTGCGAGCCGTACAGCGCATCCAGCAGCGGCAGCGCCATAAAGCCGCAGTTGGTGAATACCACGCACATGCGCTTGTCCGCATAGTTTTTATGCGGCCCGTCCGCGCGGAACAGGATGTGGCTGACAACGATCGAAAGCCCCATGGCCAAAAAGGCGCAGCCGACGGAAATGACCAGCTCTGTGCCGAGCGAGGGATCGAATTCGCGCTGGAACGAGTCGATGATAACGCTGGGGGCGACAACACGCGTCAAAATCAGCGAAAGCTGTCCCGCCCCGTCGTTATTCAGATATTTGAGCCGGAAGCAGACATAGCCTACCGCCATCAGCAGGAACATGACAACGATCTGCGAGACAAGGATCTGTATATTACCAAGCAAAATGAAACCCCTCCAATTTCCAACCATCTTATCATAGAATATTTCACGCATTTTTGTCAATGCAAAAGGCATGATTTCCCATAATCGCACATAGGATAAAGGCGAAAGGGTGGATGGCTGTGAAAAAAATGATCTGCGCCGCCTTGCTCAGCGGGCTGCTGCTCACGCAGGCGGCCGCCCTGCCGGAGATGGGTGAGCTGAACGCGAAATCCGCCGCGCTCTATGCGGCGAACGGGCAGGAGCTGTATACCTACAATGCGGATGAGCCGCTGCAGCCCGCCTCGGTCACCAAGATTATGACCATGCTGCTGGCGATGGAAGCGCTGGAGCGCGGCGAAGTCACGCTGGACACCATGGTCACGGGCAGCGAATACGCCTGCTCGATGGGCGGCACACAGGTCTGGCTCGAACCGGGCGAACAGCTGTCGTTTGACGAAATGATGAAAGCCATTGCGGTCGGCTCGGCAAACGACTGCGCGGTTGCGGTCGCGGAGCATCTGGCGGGAACGGAAGATGCCTTTGTCGAGCGGATGAACCAGCGCGCGGTCGAGCTGGGATGTACCAATACCAAGTTCATCAACGCCAACGGGCTGGACGGCATGGGCGAAAAGACCATGACGTCGGCGCGCGATATTGCGCTGATCTCCTGCGAGCTGCTGAAGCATCCCAAAATACTGGACTACACCGGTATCTGGATGGACAGCATCCGCGGCGGGACGTTTTCGCTGGCCAATACCAACAAGATGCTCAAAAGCTATCCGGGGCTGACCGGGCTCAAGACCGGCTACATTTCGGAGGCCGGGTACTGTATTTCCGCGAGCGCCGAGCGGGACGGCCTGAGCCTGGTTGCGGTCGTCATGGCGGCGCCGACCAAGGAGAACCGCATGGCAGACGCTTCCGCACTGCTCAATTACGGCTTTGCGAACTTTGCCGCTTATACGCCGCCGGCGGACGAACTGACGCCGGTCCCCGTGGCGCTGGGGCGGGCGGACTCTGTGCAGCCGGTGATGCAGGGGGGCGCATCCTTCATTGTGGAGAAGGAGAAGATATCGGCGCTGGAAACCCATATGGAGCTGCCCGCCGCACTGACAGCCCCGGTGCAGGCCGGGCAGGAGATTGGCAAGCTTACAGTCACAAACGGCGGGGAGACCCTGCTGGAGGTCCCGCTGACCGCGGCAGAGACTGTGGAAGCGGTAACGGTAGCCGACCTGTTCCTGTCCTTCCTCGGCGGGCTGTCCGGGGCGCAGTGAGCGTACAGCGTCGGAAAGCCGCGATAAATTTTACAGGAAGGAAAGAATTTACCATGCTTTGCGGGGTATACTAGGGGAAAGGGACGGCAAATGATGGTGCGATTGGCAGGGAACCGGCTTCCTCCGACAAAATGACGAAAAAGTTTGCAAATCATGCTTGAGGTTTTGGGTAAACTATGGTACACTAAAAGCAACCTCAAAGGTTGGGAGGATATAAACTATGGTAAAACTTATCATTGGCGGCACCGGCTCTGGCAAGACGAAGGAAATCGTCGATCAGGTCAACGCCGCGGTAAAAGAAGAAAAGGGAAGCGTGGTTTGCATTTCGCGCGGCAATAAGCTGACGTTTGACGTATCGCACGACGCACGGCTGATCGACGCGACTGATTATCCGATTAAGGATTATGAAAGCCTGCTGGGCTTCGTATGCGGCATCCATGCCGGCAATTATGACATTACCCGTGTATTCATCGACAGCCTGTACAAGATCGCGGGGATCAAGGACGTTGCCAAGGCAGAGGAGTTCCTGAACAAGCTGGAGAAGTTCTCCGAGCAGCACAGCGTCAATTTCACGGTTGCGCTCAGCGAGGAGCCGTCCGCCGCTACCGAGGGTATGAAGCGTTTCCTGTAAAAAAAGAAATACTTAGCCGCGGCAGGGGCGCCCCTTGCCGTAACCGGTATGGCGATAACAAAAAAGCAGCGATTTATCGCTGCTTTTTTTCTTTTTACAGCGCTCCGGGAAGGCCGAAAAGAGTGGCGGGAAACCTTCGGAGTGAGAAAAAACCGCATATTTTTTTGTCAAAAATTTGATCCGCGAGATGAATTAGATAAAAAATTGAGATTAAATTGTATAATTTGTATGATATTATCACGGTTCAAAAAAATTTTTTTGAGATTTTGAATAAAAAAGTGTTTCACTTTTTTATTGCTTTAGGTATAATAAAAATGATATGTGGATAGGGGCAGTTTGGCAGATCCGGCATAACTGTGCTCTGGATATCAATTTTGGATTATGGGGGAATGCGGTTGCAAAAAGGGGAAAACAGATGGAATGTGCTGCGCTACCTGATTTATTTCTCGCAGGTAGGTTTTACCGTGGTCACGCCGCCGGTGCTCTGCTGCTTTGGGGCGCTCTGGCTCCGCAACAGGTTTGGCTGGGGCAATGGCGTGATGATCGTCGGCATACTGCTCGGCATTGCAGTCGCAGCCTGCGGCCTGCGGGATTTCCTGCGGTTTACCGAGCGAAAGGCCAGAGAAAGCGAAAGGAAGGAGACAAAGCCGTGACGGGAATGCAAATCGTGCGCGAAGAAACCATGCGCATGCTGCGCGGCATGGTGCCGCTGGCGCTCATTGCGTTCGGCGTGTTCGTGCTGGCGGGCTGTGATGCAGTGCGTGCAGGCGTCAGCCTGCTGCTGGGCGCGTGCTATTCGCTGGTCCTGTTCCGGATGATCGGGAAAAGCGCGGCAAAGGCGGCATTGTTCCCGCCTGCACAGGGCATCCGTATTGTCCGGCGCGGCTATTTTTTCCGCTATGTGCTGACCGGCGTGATGGTGTTTGCGGCAATCAAGGCGCCGTTTATCCAGCCGCTGGCCGCTATCCTGCCGCTTTTCTTTCCCAAGGTAATCCTGCTCTGGTCTCATGCAGTCCGAAGGAAAGGAGGTTAGACGGTGAATGTTGAAATAACCGGCCCTCGCGTATTGGGCTATCTGTTCGGTAATCCCAACCTGCCGATTACGGAAACCATGCGCAACGCATGGATCGTGATGGCATTTATCCTGTTCCTGTGCATCTTTTTGACGCACCGCATGGAGAAAATACCGAAGGGCAAGCAGGCGATAGCGGAAAAGGCTGTCATCATGATCGAAAGCCTGGTCGACAACACGATGGGCAGCGGCTGCCGCGCGTTTGCGCCGTATATCGCAACGCTGCTGATGAGTTCATTGTTCGGCTCACTGGCAACGCTGTTCTGGATGCGCCCTGTAACGGCCGACCTGAACACCACGCTCGGCTGGGCGCTGATCACCTTTGTACTGATCACCTATAATAAGATCAAGTACGGCGGTCTGAAGGGATACTTCAAGAGCTTTCTGGAGCCAGTGTTCGTCATGGCCCCGCTCAACGTGCTCAGCGAGGTAGCAACGCCGGTTTCCATGTCGTTCCGTCATTTCGGCAATATGGCGGGCGGCCTCGTCATCTCGACGCTGATCCTTGGCGCCCTCGAGGTGCTTTCCAACGCAGTGCTGGGCTTTTTGCCGGTGCCGCTTCTGCAAATCGGCCTGCCCGGTATCCTGTCGCTGTATTTTGACTGCTTTACCGCCTGTATGCAGGCATTCATCTTCAGTATGCTGACCATGGCTTATGTAGGTGATGCGCGCGGCAGCAGCTGACAGCAGAGAAGTTTCAAACCGTAACGCAAAAATATGATTTCAGGAGGAAAAAAGTATGGATCCCAAAGCATTTGTAGCAGGCATGTCCGCTCTGGGCGCTGGTATGGCAATGATCGCGGGCCTTGGCCCTGGTATTGGCGAGGGCTACACCGCCGGTCAGGCGTGTGCGGCGATCGGCCGTCAGCCCGAAGCACAGGGCGATATCACCCGTACCATGATCCTCGGTATCGCAATGGCCGAGTCCACCGGTATCTACGCGCTGGTTATCGCGCTGATCCTGCTGTTTGCCAACCCGTTTGTCGGCCAGTTCTAAAATGTTCTGGTTCTGCTGCATAAACGGAGGAAACTTCCGTTTGGGAAGGAGGTAAAACAGTGTCGGAAGCGATATACCAGGCTTTTGTCAGCATTGGCTGGTGGGAAATCCTTGTCACCATGTGCAACACGCTGATCACCTTTCTGATCATCAAAAAGTTCCTGTTCAAGCCGGTGAAGAAGATGCTCGCCGCGCGTGAGGAAGAGGTAAAGGCCATATACTCGAACGCGGAAAAGGCGCAGTCCGAAGCCGAGCAGATGAGGAGCGAATATACCGAGCGTCTGTCCAAGGCCAAGGCGGAAGCCGCCGAGATCGTCGGTTCCGCCACCCGGCGCGCGACCGTGCGCAGCGAGGAGATACTGAGGGAATCCTCACAGCAGGCTGCTGCCATGATGAAGAAGGCTGAAAACACCATCGAGCAGGAGCGCAAGAAGGCAATGAACGAGCTCAAGGACGAGGTCGCCAGCCTGTCGGTCATGATCGCCTCCAAGGTCGTCGAGCGTGACGTCAAGGAGGCCGACCACGAGCGCTTCATCGAAGAGTTCATCGACAAGGTAGGGTGAGCGCACGTGGCTGATATTGTAAGCGAACGCTATGCGTTGTCACTCTATGAGGTCGCTGCGGACGAGAAAAAGGAAAAAGCCTATCTCGACGAGCTGACCGCGGTCTGTCAGGCGTTCAGGCGCGAGCCTGACTTCTTAAAAATGCTCACAACGCCTTCCATCGCGTTCGAGGACAAGCAGAAGGTCCTGCGCGCGGTGTTTGAGGGGCGGATCGAGACCTATCTGCTCAATTTCCTGATGCTCATCACGGAAAAGGGGCGTGTCGGCCTGATCCACTCCATGCGCGAAGCGTACAAGGAGCATTATTATTTTGAAAACGGCATTGTGGAGGTGCGCGCCATTACGGCGAGGCCCATGAGCGCGGCACTTGCCGAAAAGCTGAAAGCAAAAATGAGCGCCGTGACCGGCAAGCAGGTGGTGCTCGAGACGTCGGTGGATGAGAGCATCCTCGGCGGCATCGTTGTCAAGCTGGGCAACGAGCAGTTCGACACCAGCCTGCGCACTCGACTCAATGAGATCGCCGCACGGCTGACCAATACTATCGCGTAAGGAAGTAGGTGACTTTATGGAATTACGCCCCGAAGAGATAAGCAACATTATCAAAGAGCAGATCACGCACTACCAGAGCCAGATCAAGCTGACCGACGTCGGCACGGTCGTGACGGTCGGTGACGGCATCGCCCACGTCCACGGTCTGGAAAACTGCATGTCCGGCGAGCTGCTCGAATTCCCGGGCGGCGTATACGGCATGGCGCAGAACCTGGAGGAGGATCTGGTCGGCGCCGTTATCCTTGGTTCGGACCAGGATATCCGTGAGGGCGACACGGTAAAACGCACAAACCGCATCGTCGAGGTGCCGGTGGGTGAGGCCATGCTCGGCCGCGTTGTCGATGCGCTGGGCAAGCCGATCGACGGCAAGGGCCCGATCACGACAAGCGAGGCGCGCCCGATCGAAAGCCCTGCGCCGGGCATCATTGAACGTGCACCGGTAAACGTACCGCTCCAGACCGGCATCAAGGCGATCGACTCCATGATCCCGATCGGCCGCGGCCAGCGCGAGCTGATCATCGGCGACCGCCAGACCGGCAAGACCGC
>DXIC01000089.1 GCA_019113065.1 Candidatus Agathobaculum stercoravium | reverse complement strand
TACACCACTCAGGAGGTTTACACATAATTTGAAACAGCCTCGTAAACTATCCAGTTATCTTTGGTAGGCTGAGTCTCCTCGAATATAGACAGCGCACTGGTTTTGCTGTATAACTTGCCCAACTTCCTGTCCGCATCCCTGCCTCTGTTTCGGCGCATTTCGAAACTTATGTGGACTTTTATAACAAGCAACATTCTGCCGCTGCCTTTGACTATTAAAGCCCCGTTCAGTTCAATACCGGACGGGGCTTCTCCTAAATTTAATTTTGTGCCAACTTCCTCTTGGCAAGCGCAGTGCTGCTGGCGCGGCACCTCTCTACCTAAAACCCGAGATTTCCTACCAGGATTCTTTTTTGTCCGTACTATCCGGGGGAATTGCCAGCCGAGACAGGCTCTTTCTTTTCATCCCTGTGTGCTTTCATACAGCTGCCGCATCATATCCTCAAATGCCTCGGGCACCTGCTGTCCCCCATCATATGACAGGTCGTATGTGACAAGCGAATATTGGATATCGCCATGCATCCAGCCGCCGACGAATCCGCCCTCCGGCAGCGCCATGGTGCTCATGCCGTCTGCCAGGCCGGTAAACCCGGGTTTGGGGTAAACGCCGGAAATATCCTCCGTTGTCCGGGCCGCACGGTAAACATACGCCGCATCATCTGCGGAAAAGGCGACCTGCGCGACCTGACCCCCGATGATGCTGTATTGGACGTCCGACGCGCCCGCGGGTGCGTCGATCAAGAAGCCAAGGGTATCTGCAAAGGCGGACGCGTCCTCTGCATCAACCATCGGATTGGGGATGCCGCAATCCGTGACCGTGCCGATCTGGATCGTACCTTCCCGCAGTGCAACCGGCTCGCCCAGCAGCGCAAACAGCTGCGCCGGCGCCCAGCTGGTGCCGTTTACCTCATACGCCGCCGCACCGAGCGCCATGCAGTCCCCATCGCCGAACGCGTAATCATCCGTGTCCAGCCGGAAAACACAGGCTATGCCTTCCGCATCCGACAGCGTCACGCGCTGCCCCGCGCCGTCCCAGCCCACCGTGTAGCCCAGCGTTTCCGCCGTCGCGCGCACCGGGACCATCGCCGTGCCGTTTTCCACGCGCCCGCTGACCGGCAGCACCATATCGCCTTCCACCGTGATGCAAAAGCTGCTGTCCGTCTGCGGCGGGATCACCACGCGCGTCGCCGCGGCCTGCGCGGGATAGGACTCCGCCACTGCATCGTACCAGGCGAAAAACCGCGTGCCCAGCTGGATATCCGCGAGCGAAACAATGTTTTTCGTCCCGAGCGGGCTGACCGGCACGTCCGCGGGCAGGGTCACCCAGATCCCGCCGTTTTCCGCCAGCACGGAAAGGCTTCCGTCCGCATTGCGGATGACCGCCCCGGCGGTCAGCAGGCGCGCAGGCGCGTGCCCCTCGTCCGGATTTACCAGCACGGCAACCGCGTCGCCCTGCGGCGGGTCGGTCTCGCGGATCTCGGGCGCATAGTAGACATAAATCTCGTCCCCTTCCCCGATAGCGGACAGGCTGGCTGCCGCGCCCGTGGCGTCGTCCATGCACAGCGCGTCCTGCATGCCGAGGTGCAGCTCGTCGTAGGTATCCGTCTGCACGGCGAGCAGGCTCCCGTCCCCGGATATGTCCAGCACGGTTGCATATTCGCCCGTCGCCTCCTGCTGCAAGGCGGGCAGTTCGCTTTCGGGCGCCGCGCCCGCCGGGACAATGGCCGCGCACAGCACTGCCGCCGTGAGCAGCCCGGTCATGCGTTTGTTTTTCATGGGTGGTCCCTCCTTTTGCCTGTTACCCGGTTAGACGAAGCCGCGCGGCAGGGTGTTCCCTCTGCCGCGCGGTTTTCTTTTATTCGCTTTCGGGATCCAGCCTGCTGACCAGCACAGGCTGCCCGTAAATGCCATCCTGTGTGGTGAACTCGACGGTCAGCCCCTGCGTCATGATCCGGTTGTCCTTCACATTCTGCACCAGCATGAGCGCATGGAATTCCGCGCCGTCCAAGCTGCCGGCTGTGCTCTCGACCGGCCACATCAGCTCACCATACAGGGCGGGCAGGCTGTCAAAGGAGATCGTCCACCGGCTGTCATAGGGATAATCGGCATGGTCGCCCTTGTCAATGCGCCCGATATAGGCCAGCGGCACCGGGCCGTAGGCCGCGAGCAGGCGCGCCTGCTCTGCCATGCTTACCGGCTGCTCCGACCAGTCCCCGCCCAGACGGCGGCGCATGACGCCGTCCGCCAGCTCGCTTTCCGCAATGACCGTCGTATCCTCCACGCCCGGCGCGGACAGGGTCAGCACGCGGTTTGCCTGCATTGTGCCCGCGGCACGGTCGAACGTCATGGCCTCCTGCGTCTGCATCGACAGAACGGTCTCCCCGTCTGCGCCGCCGCGCCGGAAGCCCACCCCGCCGAGATATTCGCTGCGGATGGAAAATGCCGTCAACGCATCCATGCCCGCAGTGTCCGCGCGGTACTCCGCGTAAGTATCAAACAGCTCCTGATACCGCGCAGCCGCCTGCGCATTGACCGCGCCGTCTGCGACCAACCGGTCGAGCAGCGTGCCCTCCGCGCCCTTGGGCGTGAGGGACAGCGCGGTATAGCTCGCCGCGGCAACGTCGTCACGCAGGAAATCCGCGGTGTCGACCACCGCCGGGTCGTACACGCCGTATTCCTGCGCTGCCGAAACCGCCTGCGCATAGGTGAAGTCCCCTGCCGCCTCGGTATAGCCGAGCGCGCGCAGCAGGAAGGCCGCGTACATCTGCGCGGTACACTCCCCTTCGGGCTCAAATGCCGTCGCGGACGCGCCGTTTGTCAGCCCGCCCTCGTACAGATACTGCACATAGGGCTTTTGCCAGTCTGCGAGGTCGGTGAACGGCGCGGTATATGCCATGGCCTGTGCCTCGTCCTCTGCGCCGAGCAGGCGCACCAGCATGGCGGCCGCTTCGCCGCGGGTCGGCGCACGGTCCAGCTCATAGCCCTGCTCGCTGCCGCGGAACAGGCCGAGTTCGCTTAAATGCTCTGCGCTCGCGGTAAAATCCGCCGCCAAAGCGGACGCTGTCAGCATCCCGGCCAGCACCGCGCCCGCGCAGGCGAAACGAATCCATTTTTTCATCAGTTGATCCTCCCTTTTTGCGGATGTGTTTTCATTATAGCATGGTTTTATGTGTTTTCCAACAGGAAACGGGCATACTACCCGCAGAACTGGAAAGGATGTGTCCCCGATATGACCAATATGCAAAAATGCGGCGTGATCGGCGTCGGCTTTGTCGGCGCGACGTGCGCCTACACGCTCGCCGTGTCCGGCCTGTTTTCCGAGATGGTGCTGGTGGATATGAACCACAGCAAGGCGGAAAGCGAGGCCGCAGACATCAACCATGGCGTTTCGTTTGCCAAGCCCTGTTATGTGCGCGCGGGCAGTTACGCCGACCTCAGTGAATGCGGCCTGATCATCATTGCCGCGGGCGCGAACCAGAAGCCGGGTGAGACCCGCACCCAGCTGCTCGGCCGCAACCGCGTGATCCTGTCCTCGATCATCGGGCAGGTGATGCAGGTCGACCGCGACGCGGTGCTGTTGATCGTCTCCAACCCGGTCGATGTGCTCGCCTGCATGGCGCACAAGCTGTCCGGCCTGCCCGCCGGGCGGGTGATCGGCTCGGGCACGGTGCTCGACACCGCGCGGCTCAAGTACCTGCTCGGCCAGCGGCTGGGCGTGGACGCCCGCAACGTGCACGCCTTCATCATTGGCGAGCACGGCGACAGTGAGCTTGCCGTGTGGTCGAGCGCCAATATCTCGGGCGTTGATCTGGACGATTACTGCCGCATCACCGGCATCACCGAGCCTTCCACCGTGCTGCGGCAGATCTACGAGAACGTGCGCGACGCGGCCTATTCGATCATCGAGGGCAAGGGGGCGACGTATTACGGCATCGGCATGGCGGTGCGCCGTATCGCGGAAGCCATCGTGCGCGACGAGCACTCGGTGCTGCCGGTGTCCTCCATGATCTCGGGCCACTACGGGGTCG
Source organism: Candidatus Agathobaculum stercoravium (assembly GCA_019113065.1). Taxonomy (GTDB): domain Bacteria; phylum Bacillota; class Clostridia; order Oscillospirales; family Butyricicoccaceae; genus Agathobaculum; species Agathobaculum stercoravium. The sequence goes on along the minus strand of DXIC01000089.1, from coordinate 6,244 downwards.
AGGGCATCTGCCTCGGCGTGCCGTCCATCGTGGGGCGCGGCGGCGTGGAGGCCGTGCTGGATATCCCGCTCTCGGCCGAGGAGCTTGCCCGCCTGCAAAGCTCTGCGCGCAAGATGAAGGAGCTGCTGGGCGAGGTCGGCGCTTGAGCGCCGGCTTTCCCCTTCCCTTTTGCGCAAAAAAGCCGCCCCCGATATGGGAGCGGCTTTGATTTGCCGTTTTGCGGCAGCTTTACCGGCTCATGCAGCAGCGTCTGCGCCGCCGATGATGTCCGTGTAGGTGTCCAGATCGTCCGGGACGTCAACGGTCACGCCGTCGCCCGTCTCATTGATGACCATATCCATCGACATGTTCATGGTCATGGCAGAGCCTTCCACATTCATGTTGATCACAGCGGTCATGGACGTCGCGCTGACAGCGCCGTTCTCGATCGTGACAGAAGAGGTGACGTCGTCCATGCTGAAATCAACGCCCGCGGTCTGCTCGTCCATGCCCATGCCAGCCAGGACTTCGTCCACCAGGTTGCTCATGCCGGCGGCAGAGTAGGTGACCGTCATGCTGTTGCCCGAGGTGGTGATCGAGTCGATCAGGCAGATCGGCTCAGAGGTGCCCGACTCGGCCATATTTGCCAGGTCGCCCATCTGCGCGAGCGCGTCCTCAAAGGACATATCCATCTTGACCTTCTGGTCGCCGAGGTCCATGTAGTATACGCCGTCCGCGTAATAGTAGGAAACGACCTGGCTGACCGAGGACTGCTCGCCTTCAGCTACCAGGGACTCGTCCATAGTCATGTTCATCGTGCCGGTCATGGAAATCTGGGACTGGTCCATGTTCTCAAGATCCATATCCATCTTCATTTCCATCGGCATGGACAGGGTCATGACCTGCTGGCCGTCCATGTCCACCGTGGCAGACATATCCACGCTGACATCCATGCGGGTCTCGTCGTTCATCGCAGCGGCAGCCGCAACATAGGCGTCGTAGTTATCAAAGAACGTCAGCATATCAGCAGCCGTTGCCTGCTCGACAGCACCGTCCGCTACCAGTTTTTCAAGCAGCTTGGTGTCCGCGTCGTCCTTGACCGCAGTGTTGAGGGCGGTCAGACTCATCGCTGCGACGTGGTCGCGCAGGAAATTCGTCTCATTGCAGTTTGCAATGTCCACCAGGCCGATGGACTCGCCGAAATCGACCGCGCCGGAATAAGCGAAGTCGCCGCCCGCCGCGTCGCTGTAACCCAGCGCACGGAGCAGGAAGGTGGTGTACATCTGCGCGGAGCAGGCGCCTTCCGGCTCGAAGGTCGTCGCGGTCGCGCCATTGGTCAGGCCATTATCATACAGGTACTGCACATAGGGCTTCTGCCAGTCCGACAGATCGGTGAACGGTGCAGTATATTCGAGCTCCTGCGCTTCCGCTTCCGCGCCCAGCAGGCGCACCAGCATGGTCGCCGCCTCCGCGCGGGTCGGCGCACGATCCAGCTCGTAGCCGTCGCCCGTGCCCTGGAACAGGCCGAGGTCGCTCAGCCGGTCGGCGCAGTTATCGTAGCTGGCTGCGCCCGCGCTCATGGCAAGGCTCGCTACCGCGAGGACGGAAGCCAGCACCATCCGCATCTTTCTTTTCATAGGGATACCTCCTTTTACTAAAAGCAGCGCACGCTGCTATGAGTACATATTAGCATGCCGATTGAACAATGTAAACAATTTTTCTCACACTGATTCAATATTTTTTCCTCTGGTTATCTGCCCGTCCGTCCTTTCACCCCGCGCTTGACAACCGTCCGCCTTAATGTTATATTGTATATACTGTATATTTACAATTTTACATCTTGACAAGGCACGCGCAAAGCTGTATGATTGTATCAATTCATTAACACATTCATATTATTGAATTGAAAGGATGAAGTACATGAAAGCAAAACGTCTGGTCGCAGCAGCGCTGTCTGCGGCAACCCTGCTCGCCTCGCTGCCTGCCGCAGTTGCGGCAAATGCTGAGGCACCCGCCACGCGCGGTGCGGTCTGTGCGGCACTGGTCGCCGCAGCAGATGACTACAACCCCAATGTCACCGCTGCCGATGTAATGCACGGCGACCCGGACGGCGGCCTGCGCGAAAACGACCCGGTCACCCGCGCGGAAGCGCTGGTCATGCTCCAGCGCGCCTTTGGCGGGCTGCCCGCCCCGCAGGGCGACAACGCCCGCAAGGGTTATCCTGCGTCCAGCTTCACCGACGTGCCCGCATGGGCGCAGGAGGAATTGCAGGACGTATTTGCTGCCGGTATCGTCGCCGGCACCTCCGCAACCACCTTCTCCCCGGATGAAAACATCACCATGAACCAGCTGGAACGTTTCATCCAGCGCACTTACACCCTGTTTGGCAGCAACCTCAAGGATGATTTTTACGCTGCTGTCAATAAAAGCTGGCTGGACAGCTCGGTCATCCCGGCCGGGCAGTCCTCCACGGGGACGCTGTATGAGAAAATGTACGACACTGAGCCGCTGAACGAACTGATCCGTGAGGCTGCCGAAAACCCGATGGATGAATACGCCCAGCGTATCGCCGCGCTCTACACCAACATCCTCGACTGGGACGCGCGCAACGCGGCAGGCACCGAGCCGATCCGCCCCTATCTGGAGGCGGCAGAGGCCGCGCAGAGCGTGGACGAGGTCATGGCGGTTAAAAAGCAGATTGCAGAGGACCTCTCAGGCAACCTGCTGGTTGGTTTCAGCCTGTCGGCAGACGCAAAGGACTCCACCCGCTACACGGTCGGCTTTTCCGCCTTCTCCCCCTCGCTGACCAAAGAGGTCTATGCCGCAGACAGCGGCAGCCAGAAGGATGCATACCTCACCTATATCCAGACGCTGTATGAGATCGGCGGCGCGGACACGGAAAGCGCTGCGGCGGATGCACAGCGCGTTTGGGAGATGGAAAAGGAGCTATCCACACATGCGCTTGACCGCCAGGACTACGGCAACGTCGACCTGACCTATAATGTCTACACAATGGATCAGCTCAAAGCGCTTTACCCCACGCTCGATCTGGACGATATCTTCGCCCAGTCCGGCCTGGCGCGCTCGGATAACCAGATCATCGTCTCGGACGTCGGCCTGCTCGAGGCATCGCCCAAGTACTTCACCGAAGCGCATCTCGCCGACCTCAAGGCCTATCTGCGCCTGTCCATCCTCGCGGGCTACGGCGGATACCTCAGCCGGGATTTTCAGGATGCGGCGGACGCGTATCAGGAAGCCTTCCTCGGTGTCTCGGGCACGCTGAGCGACGAGGCCATGGCCACCCAGCTCGTGCAGCAGTACCTGTCCGACGAGCTAGGCCGCCTGTATGCGGAAAAATATTTCTCTGAAGAGGCCAAGGCCGACGTCGAAGACATGGTGTACGACTTCATCGACATCTACAAAGACCGTATCCGCTCGCTCGGCTGGATGAGCGACACAACCAAGGCGAAGGCAATCGAAAAGCTGGACGCGCTCGGCGTCAAGGTCGGCTACCCCGATGAAGGCAAGTGGAACGACTACTTCAAGGGCGTCACCCTCAAAACCGCAGACGAGGGCGGCAGCTACTTTGACAACATCATCACCATGATGAAAGCGCAGGAGCAGATGCTGATCGAGTGGCAGAACCGTCCGGTCAACAAAGACCTGTGGCCGATGGCGGCCTACACGGTCAACGCCTGCTATGTACCCGCAAACAACGAAATCGTGTTCCCCGCCGGTATCCTGCAAGCGCCGCTGTACGACGTAAGCGCCTCGCGCGAGGAGAACCTCGGCGGCATCGGCTACGTTATCGCGCATGAGATCACGCACGCCTTTGACAACAACGGCGCAAAGTACGACAGGGACGGCAACGCCGCCGACTGGTGGACCGCAGAGGACTATGCGGCGTTCCAGCAGCTGTGCGATGAGGTTGCCGCCTACTACGACGGCGTGGAAGCCGCGCCCGGCATCACCTGCAACGGCGCGCTGACGCTCTCCGAAAACATTGCAGACCTCGGCGCCGCACAGTGTATCCTCGAAGCTGCCCAGCGCGAAGCAAACCCCGATCTGGAAACGCTGTTCCGCGCGGTGGCGAACACCTGGTGCTCGACCATGCAGCGCGACACGGCCGCGTATTACGCTACGCTGGATGTACATGCGCAGGATAAGCTGCGCGTCAACCGCGTGCTGCAAACGCTCGACGAATTTTACACCACCTTCGGCATCACCGAAGGCGACGGCATGTGGGTTGCGCCCGAGAACCGGGTCGCAATCTGGTAACCAGCATACAGTGCAAAAAAGCCGCCCTGAGGGGCGGCTTTTTTCTATGCCTTTTCGCTGACCACGACCAGATGCGGATAGGCGATGCCGATCCCCTCCTGCTCATAGATCTTTTTGATGTTCTCGAGCACCGTGCACTTGAGGCTGAACGCCGTGCTGTTATCCTTGGCCCAGAGCGACGCGCGCAGCGTGACCGAGGACTCGGCCAGCGCCAGCACGACCACCTGCACCAGCGGCGCACCGGCCGCGAGCTGTTCGGGCGTGCGCACATCAAGGAAGTCCGGCTGCCGGGCGATCTCCTCCGCCAGCAGCTGCTTGGCGCGCGCAATATCGGATTCGTAGGTCACGCCGATCTCGAGGAACGAGCACACGCGGCTGTCCCCGTAGTCGGCGTTTTCGATGATCGAGCTGTTCATCACGCTGTTCGGCACGATCACGCGCTTGTTCTCGTACGTGCGGATGGCGGTGTGCCGCAGGGTGATCTCCTCGATCACGCCCGAGATATTGTTATCCACGCAGCGCACCACGTCCCCGATCACAAACGGCTTGAACGCCAGGATCATCAGGCCGCTGACAATGCTGCCGAGCGCCTCCTGCGACGCAAGGCCGCCGACCACCGCGAGCACGCCGCCCGCGGCCATCAGCTTGTTCATGCCCGCGCTGAGCGCCGGGATGTTGGACACGATCACCGCAAAGCCTGCAAAATATACCGCCGCAATGGCAAGATACCGGCAGAATGCCAATATGGTCGCAGTCCCGCTGTTGACCTGCTTCTGGCGGTCGATCAGGCGGAGCAGGATGCGGTTGACCAGTCGCACACAGACCAGCGTCACAATGATTGTAACCGCAACAAAGATGACGGTCACAGCCATGCCGGGCAGGCGGTTCTGAACAAAGTTTTCCAGCCAGCTCACCAAAGCAGGCCTCCTTTCACGGATTTACGCGGGTTTTTTAGTATGCAATGCCCCAGACGACCATCTTGTGCGCGGGCTTGCCGCACACCGGGCAAACGTCCGAGATGTGCTCCTGCTCGAACGGCATGCAGCGGCTGGGCATGCCGGTCTCTTCCTTGATCTTCTCCTCGCACGCGCGGTCGCCGCACCACATGGACTTGACAAAGCCGACATGCTCTTTCAGGATGTCCTTCATCTCGTCGAGGCTCTTCGCCGTGTAGGTGTGCTCCTCGCGGTTGCGGAGCGCCTTTTCAAACAGCGCCTTCTGGATGTCCTCCAGCAGCGCCGGGATGGTAGAGGCGAGGTCTTCGAACTTCACGACCGTCTTTTCGCGGGTATCGCGGCGCACGAGCACGCACTGGCCCTGCTCGATGTCGCGCGGGCCAACCTCGAGGCGCAGCGGCACGCCCTTCATCTCGTATTCCGCGAACTTCCAGCCGGGGCTGTTCTCGGACAGGTCTATCTTCGCGCGGATGCCCGCCGCGCGGGCCGTCTCAAGAAGCTCCTCCGCCTTTTCGGTCACGCCCGGCTTGTGGCTCGCCACGGGGATGACCACGAGCTGCGTTGGCGCGATGCGCGGCGGCAACACAAGGCCCTCGTTGTCGCCGTGGGTCATGATGATCGCGCCGATCAGGCGGGTGGACACGCCCCACGAGGTCTGCTCCATGTACTGGAGGGTGTTGTTCTTGTCCGTGTACTGCATGTTAAACGCCTTGGCAAAGCCGTTGCCGAAGTAATGGCTCGTGCCGGACTGGAGCGCCTTGCCGTCGTGCATCATGGCCTCGATGGTGTAGGTCTTTTCCGCGCCCGCAAAGCGTTCCTTCTCGGTCTTTTCGCCCTTGAGCACCGGGATGGCGAGATACTCCTCGCAGAACTTCGCATAGATGTTCAGCATGCGCAGGGTCTCCTCCATCGCCTCCTCAGCGGTGGCGTGGACGGTGTGTCCCTCCTGCCACCAGAACTCACGGCTGCGCAGGAAGGGACGGGTGGTCTTTTCCCAGCGCACGACCGAGCACCACTGGTTGTACAGCTTG
>DXIC01000088.1 GCA_019113065.1 Candidatus Agathobaculum stercoravium | reverse complement strand
GCTCGTCCAGATTCAACTCCACCTCGATATGCTGCTTGGTGTTGAGTTTGGACAAAAGTACTACCGTCTCGATATGGTTTGTCCGCGGGAACAGGTCAAACGCCTGCGCCTGCTCGAGCGCATACCCTGCGCCGCACAGCTCCGCGATGTCGCGCGCGAGCGTCGCCGGGTCGCACGACACATATACCACCCGCGGCGGGAGCATCTTGAGGATCGCGTCGCGCGCGGTCTCGTCCAGCCCCTTGCGCGGCGGGTCGACCACCAGCACATCGGGGGCAACGCCGCGCTGCGCAAGCTGGCGCGCGGCCTGCCCCGCATCCGCGCACAGGAATTCCACATTGCCCATGCCGTTGCGCGCCGCGTTGCGCTTAGCGTTCTCGACCGCCTCGGGCACGATCTCCACGCCGATCACCTGTTTCGCCCGCTCCGCAAGCGCCAGCGTGATCGTACCCGCACCACAGTACAGGTCGATCACGGTCTCCTGCCCGGTGAGCTCTGCAAAGTCGAGTGCGCATGCGTACAGCCGCTCGGCCTGCGCGTGGTTGACCTGATAGAACGCCTCGGGCGACAGCAGGAAGGAATGCCCGCACAGCCGGTCCTCCAGCATGGGCTCGCCCCAGAGCACGTCGGTCTTGTCGCCCAGGATGACGTTATCGCCCCGCTGGTTGTGGTTGAGCAGAATACCGGTCAGCGAGGGTTCCTGCTCGCGCAGACGGCGGGTCAGCTCGTCCAGCGCGGGCATTTTGTGCGTCGCCGCGATCAGGGTCAGCTGGCTCTCGCCGCTCTTCTCTCCCACGCGGACGTAAATATGCCGCACCGCACCGCGTTTTGTGGTGTAATCATAGGGCGGTACGTCATAATCCTGCATCCAACCCCGCACGACCGCCGCAATGCGGTCGGCGGTCTCGGACTGGATGAGGCACCGCTCCACCGGCACGATGTCGTGGCTGCGCGGGCGGTAAAACCCGGTGACGATCCTGCCGTCCCTGTCCCGCCCGACCGGATACTGCGCCTTGTTGCGGTAGTGTTCGGTCGTGGGCGCGCCCGTGATGCCGCGCAGTTTCGCGCCGTCCTGCCCGCCGATGCGGGTCAGCGCGTCGCGCACCTTTTTCTCCTTGGCGCGCAGCTCCTCCTCATAGGTGATGTGCTGGTAGCAGCAGCCGCCGCACTTGTCCGCCACCGGGCAGGCAGGCGTGATGCGCACCGCGGAGGGCACGACCAGCTTTTCCACCCGGCCGAACGCCACGTTCTTGGTCACCTTGACGATGCGCACGTCGCACTGGTCGCCCACCGCCGTGCGCGGCACGAACACCGCGCGGCCCTCGATTTTCGCAAAGCCCGTGCCGTCCGAGGTGTAATCGGTGATCTGGCATCGGTAAATTTTATTTTTCACAAGCTCCATTGCAAACGGCGCTCCTTTTTCGTGTTGTGCCTGTATTATATCATGCCTCCGGCACATACTGCAATCGAAAGGAGCGAAAGGCATGGAAGAGAAGCATAAAAAGCGGGTATCTGCGGACATCCCCTTTTCCTTTTTAAACGAGATGGGGCATAACACGCGCGCCATGGACCGCTTTTTCGACCTGCCGCGCGAGACCCGCGAGACGCTGACCGACGCGGTCTCCATCGCGGATGACCCGGACGGGCGCGCGGAGCAGGCGCTCAAGTCGCTGGCAAACGGCGGCGAAGGCTACTGCGAAAAGTTTTAGCAGATAGCAAAAGCGTCCATATGGACGCTTTTGCTATTTTGGTTCAATTTATCAGCAAAACCCGCTCAAACAGCCGCAGAAAGCCGCTGTAAAATCAATGTCGCTTCCCGGTGGGTCAGCGGGTCTTCCGGGCGGAACGTGCCGTCCCCGTCGCCTTGCAAAACACCCTGCGCCGCCATTTTCGCAATCACGTCATGCGCCCAGTAGCCGCCCGGCACGTCGCTGAACGTCGGCGCGCCGTCTGCTGACCCGCTCGCCGACAACGCAGATGCGATCACGCAGAACTCCGCGCGGGTGATCTGCGCATCCGGATGGTAGCTGCCGTCCGCGTAGCCGTTCAGCAGGCCGCGGTCATGCAGCTTGGCGAGCGCGTCCGCCTGCGCACTGCCCGGCGCGACATCGGTGAACCGCGCAAGCGCCGGCTGCTCGGCCGCGCTCTGGTCGGCAAGACTGTCCTCGAGTAACTCCGCGACCTCTCCGCGGGTGATCGGGGTAGTGTCGTCCGACGCCGGAATGCTGTCCTGCAGCAGCGGCGTGATCTTGCCCGTGTCCGCGTCCACGCGCGCGGCAAACGGATACTGCACGGACTGTTCCGCCGATTTGGTCGTCTGCGCGAACACCGCGCCCTGCTCCACCATGCGTTCCAGCTCGTCCGCGCACGCCTTGAGGTCGCCCTCGGTGACCGCGAGAATGGCGGCGCGTTCGGCCGCGTAGTCCACCTGCGTGCGGCCCGCACGCGCGAGGCTCAGCCCGCTCGCGCGCTCCCACTCCGCGTTCATGTCAAACTCGTTCACTGCGCTGACCTTGAAGCCCGCCAGCTCGCTCGGCGCAAGCTCCATGGTGCGCAGGAAAGCCGCCGCCGCGCGGAATACCCCGATCGCCTCGTCCACGCTCACGCCGCCCGAGGAAACCATGGTCACGCCGTTCGCGTCAAACCGCAGGCTGGCGCCGTATGCGCCGCGCCGGTCGCGCAGCTCGGGCAGCATGTATTTCGCGGTCAGCACCGAACTGAGCACGTCGTAGGCCGCCATATTTTCCGGCGTCTGTTCAAATTTCCCGACCAGCATCACATGGTTGGAGTCCTGCGTATTCGAGGACACCACGAGCGCGCTCGGCCAGCCCTGCGGCATCCATTCGCACGAGGACATGCCCGCGCCCACGGGCAGCGCAGTGACAAAACCCGCCGTGGCCTGCCGGAAGGCGGTATAGTCCGCGCGGCTGCCGGTGAACTCGGCCATCACGCCCGTCCGCTGCAATGCACTGGTTAAAAGGGTGCGCATCTGCTCAAGCAGCGCCGCGTCGCCGTCCGGATTGTCCACTGCCTTATCGATAAATTCCTTGTATGACATGGACGAGCCGACAAAGCCCGCCGGAATGCTATCCATAAAGCGGTTGGCCTGGGTGCTGGCCTGCAGCATCATGCTGTATTCGTAGTAATAGGGGTCGCTGTACAGCGCGCGCAGGGCGCTTTTCCGCTCGGTCAGGAAGGCGCGCAGTGCCGCGGCATCGTCCAGCGGCGGGTTTTGCAGCCATGCAGCCAGCGCCTGCACAGCCTCCTCGGCCTTGCCCGCTTCGCCCGAACCGCCAACAGAAAGCGCCGGATGCAGGGTGTCCGGGTCGCTGTACTGCTCGCCCGAGGTCACGCCGAGGTACGCCGAAAGCCCTGCTTCCTCCATGCGGTCGCCCAAAAACTCGCACAGCAGGCACCACAGTTCTGTGTCCTCGTTTTTGATCTCCACCGGGAAGTAGAACGAGAAGGACGGCGCTTCGCTCTCGGCATCCTCGTTGAAATAGTATGTCACGCCGCCCGCGGTCTCGCTTTCCTGGTTCATCGAGAACGGGTCATCTGCAAAATCTGCCAGATCGAGCATGGGCAGGCGGGCGAGCACTTCCGGGTCGTCCGGCTGGTCGAGCCAGGCGTTAAAGTCGTCGGTGTCCTGCTTGACCTGCTCGAGCTCCGCGGCGGTCAGCTGCGGCTCATACGTCGTCGTCTGCAACGCGCCGTTGCCCGATACCACGATGGTCTGATACGGGCTGTCCTGCCACTCGGCGGCAAGCGCCTTGAAGTAGTCCTGGTCGCTCCGCAGTCCGGTGATCACGTCCGCGCGGCCGACGCAGGCCAGCGGGTCGCCTGCGTAGGTAAAGCCCATGAACACCTCTTCGCGGCCGAACTGCTGCGCTTCCGCCTGCTGGTCGAGCGCGCTGTTCAGTGCATCCGCCGGAATGCCGTTCTGCGCGACATCGTCCAGCGCCTTCTGCATCGCCGCGACCGCCGCGTCCTTCTGCGCCACCGGTACCTGGGACAGGATCAGGCCGACGTTGTAAATGCCGCCCGAATTGCCGCCCACCGTGTAGGAGAGCGCATCCGGGAACTGGTCGCGCAGGGTCTGCTGCAAATAATTGAGCAGCGCGCCCCATGCTTCGGTCTTTTTGGTGTCCAGCAGGCTCGGGCCGTGCGCCATGAAGCCGATATCGACCGTCTGCGTCGTGTCCGTGACGTTGTATTCCTGCACAGTCTGCGTCTGTGCAATGGGCTCGGCCGTGATTTGGATATCCGGCGTGCTGCCGGCGTCGGCCTCGTCCAGATAGCCGTCCAGCATTTGGAGCGTCTTGCCGATATCCTGCTTGCCCGCCGTATAGACCAGCATGTTGGAGGGCGTGTAGTAGGTGTCGTACACCCGCATCACATCCTCATAGGTCAGGTCGAAAATATCCGGGATCGCGCCGCCCGCATCGAAGGTCGGCGAGGTGTCCCCATACAGGTTTTCGTACAGCTGGCCGGATACAAAGTTCAGAGAATTCTGCGCCGTGTCCAGATTGCGCAGGCGCAGCTCGCTGTACACGATGCCGTTGTACTGCGCCTTGCCGTCCGCGTACTCGATGCGGATGCCCTGCTGCCCAAAGATATTCGGCTCGGTGCGCAGGCGCGGGAACAGCACACAGGTGGTGTAGATGTCCGCGAGGTTGTAAAAATCCTGCTCATCCGCGGTGGAGAACACATAGGTCGTGTAATCCTCGCTCGTATAGGCATTGATCTCCTGCGCGACCGAGCTGTTTTGCAAAATGTGCATCAGGTCGTTTAAGGGATACTGCTCGCTCCCGCACAGCAGCGAGTGCTCGAGCACATGGTTCGCGCCCTTGCTGTCCTCGGGCGGGGTGCGGAAGCCGATCGCAAACTCGCGTGTTTCGCTGCCGTTGTCCAGCCACACCACCTGCGCGCCCGTGTCCGTGTGCTCGAGCAGATGGTAGGTGCCGCCGTCCGCGGACTGGGTTTTGACCTCGGCAAAGCCGTACTGCCCGTAGCTGCCCGCCGCAAGCGCCTGCACCGGTGCAAACGGTATCAGGAGCGCCGCGGCTGTCACCAGCGCCGCCAACCTTTGTTTCATGGGATCCACCTCGTCTTTCCGTGTTATCTGTACTGTGTGTTGTAGTACAGTTATTATATTAGCAAACCGCTGCCGAGCTGTCAACAGCGGTTTGCGTAATTTTAGGCTTCGATGACCTCCTGCGCCATCTGGAAGAAGTCGTTTTCGGTCAGCGTGCCCGGATCATAGGTATAGATGGAATAAGAAAGCCCATCCTCGATCCACGCAACGCGGTAGAACGTATTCTCCTCGCGCTCGGACGAGCCGTAAGCAATGTTGATCTCGCCGCGCTCGAAAGCAGCCTGCTCCTCCGCGGTCGGCTGGATGCTGCCGTCCGGCGGCAGCGTAATACCCTTCATCTCGCGGTAGTGCACCTCGGTGTCCGCCACCGTGCGCACATCGTCATACGGCGAGGTGTATTCGGCCTCTTCCTGCACCGGCGCAACCTCCAGGGTCAGGTCCGCGCCATCCTTTTCATACGTCAGCATAATGCCGGTAAAGCTGCCCAGCGTATTGCCGCTGTCATCTCTTTTGTCAACTGCGTCCTCATAGCCCTTGTCAAACGTGTAGCCGTTCGAGAACGACTCGACATACTTTGCGCCCGGCACATGCTCCTGCGCATACTCCGCCGTCTGGGCAAAATCCGTCCAGCTCTGGTTGAGCATGGTGCTCGAGTACCAGCCCACAACACCGCTGCCCGCGACCGCGCCGGTCACGGCGAGCGCCGCCACCAGGCACACAGCGGCCAGCTTTTTGCCCCACTTCGGGCGGCGGCGCGCCGGCGTCTGCGTCTCCCCGCTGCGCAGCGCGAAATCAATGCGGGTCTTGAGCGTATCAGGCGCTTCCAGCCCCTCTGCCGTGGTTTTCAGCGTTTCACGGATCGTCCGTTCCATCTTCAGTTCATCCATTTGTAGCAGCCTCCTTTGGCTTTCCCTCTTTTGCGGTCAGCGCCTGCCGCAGATGGCGGCGGGCGGAAAACAGGCGGGATTTGACCGTCCCCTCGGTCACGCCGAGCGTGCGCGCGATCTCCTTCACCGGCAGATCGTCGAAGTAATACAGGACAATCACCGTGCGGCGCTTTTCGTCCAGCGTGTACAGCGCCTGGTACAGCTGCCGCTGCTCGTCCGTGCGGAGCACGGCGGAAAGCGCGCTCTCGCTTTCGCCGGTCTCGAAAAATTCCGCGACCGGGGTTTCGCGCCCCGCCTTGCGGCAGTATTTCCACGCCGCGCGGGACAGCGTCCTGAGCAGCCATGGCCGGAACTTCGACCCGTCTTTCAGCGAGCCGATCGACCGCGCCGCGGTCACGAACGCCTCCTGCGTCAGATCCTCGCCGTCCGCACGGTTGCCGGTGATCAGGCAGGCCACGCGGTAGGCGTCGTCCTTGTATCGTTCATACAGTTCGTCGAATGCCTGCATGTCGCCGCGCTGCATCCGTCGGACCAGTTCTTCATCCGTCATGATGGTTCTCCTTTGTGTTTTTCGGTGCTCCCGTATATAAGAGCACCGGGGCGGGGTTTCGGTTCACAAAAATCCGAAAAATTTTTCAGGCAATTTTGTTCCGCCTGTCCGGGGGCGCACCTGACAATAAGAGCCGCCGTCGGCGCGTTTGGTTCACAGGTTTTTTGAAAAATTTCTGCCCTTCCCCTATCATACTACTATACCCTATCCCCTGTCCGCAGGCAAAGCCTGTTTACGCGCGCAAAAAAAGGCCACCCCCGGGAATGTTTTCCCTGCGGGGTGGCCCCTGCCTCACAGGCAACGCCTGCGGGGTGTGTTCTCCGCCCGGCCTGTACGGGCCGGAGCGGCTGCAATTTTTACGGCTCCAGACGGTTCATGTCGCGCGGGAACATGGACGCGTCGCGCACGTTGTTCAGCTTCAGCAACTGCATGGTCAGGCGCTCCAGGCCGATGCCCAGGCCGCCGTGCGGCGGCATGCCGTACTTGTGCAGCATGGTGAAGGACTCGAACAGCTCGGCGTTCATCTTGCGCGCTGCGAGTTTGTCCATCTGCTCCTGATAGTCGTGGATACGCTGGCCGCCGGTCGTGATCTCGAGGCCGCGGAACAGCAGGTCGAACGACAGCGCGAGCTTGGGATCCTCCGGGTCGTCCATCGCGTAGAACGGACGCTTGGCGGACGGGAAATGGGTGACGAACACGAAGTCGCTGTCATGCTCCTCCCTGGCCCACTGGCAGAGCAGCACTTCTTCGTCCGGGTTGAGGTCGTAGCGGTTTTTGGACTTGTGGCCGTACTTCTCCTCCATGATCTGCTTGGCCTCATGGAAGCGGATGGTCGGGATCTCCTTGATTTCCGGGATCTCCACGTTCAGCATGGCGACCTCTTCCGGGCAGTGCTCCCTGACGTAGTTCATCACATACTTCAGCATGCCGGTCTCCATCTCCATGACGTCGTACATCGAGTCGATATACGCCATCTCGAAGTCCAGGCCGATATATTCATTCAAATGGCGCGAGGTGTTGTGGCGCTCGGCGCGGTAAACCGAGCCGATCTCGAACACACGGCCGAACGCGCCCGCAAGGTACTGCTTGTGGAACTGCGGGGACTGCGCGAGGTACGCCGGGTTGCCGAAGTAGTCCAGCTTGAACAGGTTCGCGCCGCCCTCTGCACCCGCGACAACGATCTTGGGCGTGTGGATGTGGGTAAAGCCCTGCGACTGCATATATTCCGCAAAGCCGTCCGCGATCGCGCCCTGGATGCGGAACACGGCCTGCTTGCGTGGGTGGCGCAGGGTGATCGGGCGCAGCGGCAGGTCAACGTCAAGCGACAGGCCCATATACTTCTTGCCAAGCGGTACGGGCAGCTGCTCATAGGGGCGGCCGATCACCTTGACCGCTGACAGCACGACCTCCACGCCATGCTCGGCGCGGGGCTCCTCGTGTACCTTGCCGGTCACCTCGAGCACCATCGCATCCTTGATATCACTGCGCTTGATACCGCTGATCTCGTCCCCCTGGAAGGTGCACTGGATCAGGCCGCGCTCAACGCGCATGATGACGAACGCAAAGTCCGACATATCGCGCACGCGGTGCACGGTGCCGCGGAAGGTGACGTCCTCACCGACCGCGCCGCACACGCGCTTGACGGTGTCGACGTACTGACCCGCTTCATGAATCATTTCCATATTTTTAACGCCTCTCTATATCAGCTTTTTTACAGGAATATATTGTATCATGAAAGCGGAAGATAAACAAGGTTTTTTGCGGGAAAGTGCGGAGAAAACGCGGTTGTTCAGCATCTTAACGCGGCGATAGGGCGGTATCGGCCTGCCCGAGCGCGTGCTGGGCGCGGTGCAGCAGGGCGGTTACGCGCGCGAGCCGGGGCGGAAGCGGGCTGTGGGGCGCGGAGGAAAGCCCCGCTTTCCGGCACATTTCGCGCTGCAACAGGAGCAGCGCGCCCGTGATGGCTTCCAATTCATCACGGTTCAGCGGGAAGTCCACCGGGCGCATGTCCTGTTCAGAAGGGGCTTCCCGCAGGATCGCGGCATCCCGCAGGCGGCGGCGCGCCGCACGATAGGTGGAACCGGCGGTGGCGGCGCTCATACCGAGCTGCGCCCCGATCTGCGGGAAGGTCAGGTTTTGCTGCCGCAGCAGATAGACCTGCCGCTGGCGCGGGGTCAGGATGGATAGGTTTTGCTCCATGTGATCTGACATAAGTATCATCTCCAGCATATTTTAGGACTATTAGTCCAAAAATACAATTGGACATATTGTACTAAAATATAATGATCCCGGTGATTGATGTGAAGCTCAGAATCCGAGACCTGCGGGAAGATAACGACCTGACACAACAGGAAATAGCTGCGTATCTGCATTGCGACCAATCTTTGTATTCCAAATACGAGCGCGGGGAGCGAGACCTGCCGCTCGACTATTTTATTAAGCTGGGGCAGTATTACAAGGTCAGTTTGGATTATCTTGCCGGGCTGACGGATGATAAAACAACAAAGAAAACGCATCGTTGAATCAACGATGCGTTTTCTATTTTTACCGCTTGAGTTTTCGCATAACCGTCTGCATTTCCTCGCGCCCCTCGCCGGAGGCGACAATGCAGACCGCGTAGACAACCACGCCCGCAACGACTGCCGACGCCAAGCGCAGGATATTGCCCACCGGCAGCAGGGTGCAGGCATAGGCTGCCGCGCCGCACAGCAGCGCGGAAACCACAATGCGCGCCACGCACGCCGGTGCAACGTGGAACAGGAAACGGCGGCGCACCCGCACGCAGGTGATGATGAAATACGACGCGAACGCCACAACCGAGCCGAGCGCGCCGCCCGTAAAGCCGAGCACCTGCAGCAGCACAATGCTGGAGACCACCTTGAGGACCGCCGCGGCGGCGCTGTTCTGAAGCACCTGCCCGGTGGACTGTTCCAGCTCGTACGCCTTGTTGGCGTATTCGGTCAGGCCCATGAACAGCATGGCCAGCGCGGTATACGCGATGACCGGCGCGCCCGCTTCATACCCTTCCGCGAACAGGAACCGCGACAGCGGCAGGGACACCGCGGTCAGGCCCGCGACCGCGGGCACCGCGACCAGCAGGTAGAGCCGCACCCCCTGATCGAGCAGGGGCTTGGCGGCGGCCTGTCCGCCCTCGCGCCAGCCGCGCAGCACAGCCGGGTATACGCCGCGCATGATGCCGACCGAGATCATCGTGAACAGGCCGGAGGCGATCGAGTTGTTGCTGGAATATACGCCGTACACGTCCATGTCGAAAAAGCCGACGACAAGGTATTTGTCGATCTGGTTGAGCAGCGTGACCGAGATGGACACGCCCATGAGCGGCAGGCCGTATTTGAGGAATTTGCCGAACAGCCCGCGCGAGAAAAACCGCAGCCGCACGATTGCAGGCAGGCCGAGCGCCGCAACCGCGCCGATGCCTGCAATGCCGTCCGCTACGGTGTTGGCGGCGATGGCCGGGAACGGCGAGGAGGGGTTATCCATGCCGAATACCAGCGCATAGGCAACCACGAGCTTGAGCACGGCGGACAGCAGGCTGAGCGAGATCGACGCTTTCATGCGCCCGAGCTGGATGAGCGCGGAGTTCAGGATCTGGAAGATCGTGTAGCTGAAAAACATGGTCATGAAGCCCAGATAGAGCGGATCATGTGTGACAACGGCGGCGATGCAGCTGAATACCGCGACAGCCGCGCAGATCAGCAGATAGACGGTTGCAACGGTGGAAAACAGGCCGCGCCCCTTGTCTTTGTGGTACTCCTCGCCGACATAGCGGGTGGCGGAGTTTGCCATCCAGCCCGCAAGGATGAGGTAAGCGATCTGTACGTTGAAGTTGATGAAATTGAATGTACCGACCGTCGATTGATAGAACAGGTGCGTATACAGAGACGAGCACGCGATGACCAGCAGGCCCTCGATGATCTTCGCGGGCAGGAAAAGCATCGCGTCGCGCGTCATGGTGTTTTTACCGGACAAAAAAGGAACCCTCGCTTTCGGTCAGATACTGATAGTATAGCACGGTTTGGCGCGAAACACAAATAACGGTTTGTAAATATGCGGAAGGCAGGCGTAATTGCTTTTGCAATTGCACCATTTGCGTGCTATACTGTTTATGTATGTCAAAATATCCCCTTTGGAGGAATCTGTTTTGCGAGTGATGCATGTGATGGGCGGCGGCGACGTGGGCGGCGCCAAGACCCACATTATGAATATGGTGACCGGGCTGGCCGAGCGCAATGCGGTCATGCTGCTGTCCTTCCGCGCGGGCCCGTTCGCGGATGAAGCGCGCGAGCGCGGCATCGACGTGCGCGTGATCGAGCGGCTGAGCCCGCTCCGCGCAGCGCGCGCGATGCGCGACTTGGTGGACGAATTCCAGCCGGACATCATCCACTGCCACGGCGGCCGCGCCAACCTGATGGGCGCGATCGTGCGCCGCAGCCGCAAGGTGCCGATCGTGACGACCGTGCACTCGGACTACAAGCTCGATTATCTGGGCAACCCGTTCAAGCAGCACACGTTCGGCGCGGCGAACGCAGTCGCGCTGCGCTTCCTGGATTTTTACCAGCCGGTCGCGGACCGTATGGCGCGCACGCTGATCGAGCGTGGGTTCGACCCCGAGCGCATCGTCAAGATCTATAACGGCATGGACTTTGCGCGGCCGACAGACGAGTTCGACCGCGCCGCCTACCTGCGCGAGAACTACGGCGCGGAGATCGGGGAGGGCGACGTGCTCTGCGGCATTGCCGCGCGCCTGACCGCAGTCAAGGACATCGCCACGACCGTGCGCGCGTTTGCGGAGGCGCTGAAGGAAGCGCCGCAGCTGCGCCTGTTCATCGCGGGCGAGGGCGAGGACGAGGATATGCTCAAAAAGCTGTGCGCCCAGCTCGGCGTGGCCGCGCGTGTGACGTTCTGCGGCTGGGTGTCGCCGGTCGAGCCGTTTTTCCGCGCCATGGACATCAACCTGCTGTCCTCGGTGTCCGAGACCTTCCCGTATTCCATCCTGGAGGGTATCTGCGCGGGCTGCGCGACCATCTGTTCGGACGTCGGCGGCATGCCCGAGCTGATCGACACGGGCGAAAACGGCTATATCTTCCCGGTCGGGGATGACAAACAGCTTGCGCGCTATATGGTGCGTCTGGCGAACGACGCCGCGCTGCGCCATACCTTCGCGGAAGCGCTGTACGAAAAGGCGTCCCGCAATTTTTCCAAGGACAAGATGTGTGAGCGGCAGGAGGCCAACTACCGCCACCTGCTCGCGCGCTTCCACCGCCCGAAGGACGAGCGCGAGAGCATCGTCATCTGCGGCGCATACGGCCGCGGCAACGCGGGCGACGACGCGATTTTGGAGGCGATCGTGCAGGAGATGCGCGCGCTTGATCCCGGGCGCACGATCTGCGTCATGTCGCGCCGCCCCAAGGAGACGCGGCTGGTCTACCGCACGAATGCGATGTATACCTTTAATGTATTTGCCGTGCTGCGGCGGTTCCGCAAGGCGGCGCTGTATATCAACGGCGGCGGCACGCTCATGCAGGACGTGACCTCGACCCGGTCGATCTGGTATTACTGCTACACCCTGCGCGCGGCGAAAAAGCTGGGCTGCAAGGTGATGATGTACGGCTGCGGCATCGGGCCGATCAACCGCGCGGGCAACCGCAAAATGGCGGCAAAGACGATCGACACCTCGGTCGACCGCATCACCCTGCGCGACGAAAACTCCAAGCAGGAGCTGGAACGCATGGGCGTGACCCGGCCGGACATCCGCGTGTCCGCCGACCCGACCATCATCCTCGACCCCGCCCCGCACGAGGTCGTGAACCTCGCGCTTGAGCAGAGCGGCATCGATCCCGAGGGGAACTACATCGGCTTCGGCCTGCGCAACTGGAAGGGGCTGGACGCGGCGCTGCCCGTGATCGCAGCGGCGGCAGACTACGCCTATGAGACGTATGGACTGACCCCGGTGTTTGTGCCGATCGAATTCCCGAGCGACCTGACGCCCGCCGAGCGGGTGGGGGCGCTGCTCCACTGCCCGTGGCACGCGGTGCGCACCCGCCAGCCGATCGAGGTCACGATCGGCATTCTGGCGCGCATGAAAACCGTGGTGGGCATCCGCCTGCACTCGCTGATGTTCTCGGCCGGGCAGGGCGTGCCGGTCGTGGGCATGAGCTACGACATCAAGGTGGACAGCTTCCTCAAATATATCGGCAGCAGCACCTGTTTGCAGCTGGGTTCGGTGCAGACGGACGCGCTGTGCCGGATGATCGACAAATGCCAGTCCGGCGCGCTGGACGAAGAGGTGCGCCGCAACGCCCGACTGCTGCGCGAGCGCGAGCATGAAAACGTGCGCGGCGCGGCCGCCCTGCTGGGGCTGAATTATGAAAAAAAGGACGGGGAGACCGCATGAAAAACCATATTGTCTGCCTTTCGACGACCAACTACCACCCGCTGCCCACGCGCAAGCAGAACGTGATGAGCCGCCTGCAAAACAGCGAGGTGCTGTATTTTGACCCGCCGGTGACGCTCATCGCGCCGCTCAAGGACAAGAAGGCGTCCGCCTATATCAAAAAGTACAGGCAGCCCGGTGAAAAGGTGGAGGGGCACGAAAACATCACGGTGTATGCCCTGCCGCCCGTACTGCCGTTTTTCAACAAATACCGCTGGGTGAACAAACTCAACCAGAAGCGGCAGGCCAAATTTGTCCGCAAGAAGATGCGCGAGCACGGCTTCGGGGACGAGACCGTGCTGTGGTGCTATTCGCCGTCCTCGTGCGACATTGTCGGGCACCTGCCGCACAAGGCGCTGGTGTATGACTGCGTCGACCGCCACTCGGCCTACAAGGGGCATATCACCCCGGCGGTGGTCGATCAGATGGAGCGCGACCTTGCAAAGCCGGCGGACCAGGTGTTTGCGACCGCGGTCGGCCTGGCTGAAACGCTCGAGCAGATCAACCCGACCACCAAAATGATCCCGAACGGCGCGGCGTACGAGATTTTCTCGCGCGTGCAGACCGAAAAGGATACCCTGCCCTGCCCGGAGGACATGAAGGGGTTAAAACACCCGGTGTTCGGCTTTGTCGGCATGTTGCAGGAGTGCATCGACTATGCGCTGATCGAAAAGCTGGCCAAGGAGCGGCCGGACGCGACCATTTTCCTGATCGGCCGCACGCTGCCGGGCGTCGACCTGACGCATTTGCACAAATACCCGAACATCGTGTTCCACGGGCTGGTGCCGCAGCCCGAGCTGCCCGCGTACCTCGCGCAGATGGACGTGTGCCTGAACGTGTTCCGCGCGGGTGCGCTCTCCAAGGACGTGTCGCCGCTTAAATTCTACGAGTACCTTGCCACCGGCAAGCCGGTCGTCTCGACGCGCGAGCCGCTCCAGGTGGAGGATTTCGCAGACGTAGTGTATATTGCGCATGATGCGGACGAATTCCTTGCGCTGTGCGACAAGGCCGCGGCGGAAAACGACCCGGAAAAGGCCACCAAACGGCTGGCCTACGGCGCGCAGTGCTCGTGGACCGAGCGCGTGCACCAGATCGAGCAGACGCTGTACGCCAAGGGCGTTCTGCACGAAAGCTGACGCGCGCGGGCGGTATCTTTGGGCATTTGCACGAAACGTGAAAAAACCGTGTAAAATGCTTGCAATGGACAGGCTCTTTGGATAGAATAAAGGTGTATCTTCACCGACAGAAGCAGAGAAAGAGGTGGGCGTATGACCGGCAGCGTTTTTTTGGACAATGCGGCGCAGTCTATCTGCATGCAGTTCTTCAAGCTCGGGCATTCGTGCACTTTCTCGGGCATCGGTGCAGCCAAATAAGCCAAAACAGGACACGGATATACCCGTGTCCTCATTTATTTTATTGAGGAGGCACACTAATGAAAAAGGTACTGGTTATCATGGGGTCGGACAGCGATCTCAAGGTCATGGAAAAGTGCATAGACCGCCTGAAATCGTTTGACATCCCGACCGAAGTGCGCATCTGCTCGGCGCACCGCACCCCGGCTGTGGCGGAGCAGCTGGCGAAGAACGCGGCGGCAGACGGCTTCGGCGTGATCATCGCGGCGGCGGGCAAGGCGGCGCACCTCGGCGGCGTGCTCGCGGCGCAGACCATCCTGCCGGTGATCGGCGTGCCGATGGGCACGAGCGTGATGGGCGGCATGGACAGCCTGCTCTCCATCGTGCAGATGCCCAAGGGCATCCCGGTGGCGACCGTGGCGATCGACGGCGCGGACAACGCAGCCATCCTTGCGGCGCAGATGCTCGCCCTGTCGGACGAGGCGCTCGCGGGCAAGCTCCAGCAGTTCAAGACCGACATGGCCAACGAGGTCATGGCAAAGGACGAGAAGATCAAGGCACAGTTTGCCTAAACCGATAGAAAGCAGGCTTTCGATCGGTTTAAGGACGTGCCGCGCACGGCGCGGACACGTCAGCATCGCGCTTCGCGTGTTTGTAATCGGAAACGACCGTGGCTACGGTCATTTCCATCAAAATCGGGAGCATGTATCCCGGTTTTGATACCGGAAAGCGATTTTGTGTGCCGCGCAGCGACGCGCAAATATCGCGTTTTGGTCTTATCCGCGCCATGCGCGGTAAGACCTATCTTCGATCGGAATAATATTCCGATCGAGATTATGGTAAAGGCGCGGCCTGCGCCGCCATTGTGCAGGCCGGGTATAACCTTAAAACAACTTTGTTTTCAAATTATCACACATAAAAATGGAGGAAAATGGACATGGAAAAGAAAGAACAGCTTTACGAAGGCAAGGCCAAGAAGGTATTCGCAACCGACGACCCGAATCTGGTTATCGTCTCCTATAAGGACGACGCGACCGCGTTCAACGGCGAGAAGAAGGGCACCATTGCCGGCAAGGGCGCAATCAACAACGTCATGAGCAACCATATGTTCCAGCTGCTCGAGCAGCAGGGCGTGCCGACCCATTTCGTCGAGCAGCTTTCCGACCGCGAGACCGTGGTCAAGAAGGTGTCCATCGTGCCGCTCGAGGTCATTGTGCGCAATATCTCCGCCGGCTCCTTTGCCAAGCGCTACGGCGTGAAGGAAGGCATTGTGTTCGACGAGCCGACCTTCGAGCTGTCCTACAAGAACGACGACCTCGGCGACCCGCTGATGAACGACTACCACGCCATCGCGCTGAAGCTCGCCACCCGCGAGGAGATCGAGCTGATCAAGTCCATGACGTTCAAGGTAAACGAGGTCATGAAGCAGTACTTTGATACGCTCAATGTCACCCTCGTTGACTTCAAGCTCGAGTTCGGCAAGACTGCGGACGGCCAGATCGTGCTCGCGGACGAGATCAGCCCGGACACCTGCCGCCTGTGGGACAAGACCACCGGCGAGAAGCTGGACAAGGACCGTTTCCGCCGCGATATGGGCGGCGTCGAAGAGGCGTATCAGGAGATCATGAAGCGCGTCATGAGCAAGTAAGCCCGGACGCAGGGACAAGCAAAGGCAAAGCATGAAATATCGTATCCTAAAGCATAGCAAAACCCCATTTGACAAGGTGCATGAGGAGTGCGGCGTGTTCGGCATCGCCGCCCCGCCGGGAAAGGAGATCTCGGCGGCGCACGAGGCGTATGTCGCGCTGTTCGCGCTCCAGCACCGCGGGCAGGAGGCGGCCGGCATCGCGGTGAATAACCGCGGTGTCATCCGCTGCCACAAGGACGTCGGGCTGGTCAGCCATGTATTCAACCAGGAGATCCTGGACGGCATGCCCGGCTCGATGGCCATTGGCCATGTCCGTTATTCCACCACCGGCAACCAGTCGCGCGAAAACGCGCAGCCGATCTCCATTACGCATGTCAAGGGCAACCTTGCCGTGGCGCACAACGGCAACCTGGTCAACGCAGGCGAACTGCGCCGCAAGATCGAGCTCAGCGGCGGCATCTTCCGCTCGTCCAACGACACGGAAGTGCTGGTCTACACCATCGTCAACGAGCGCTTAAAATGCGGCTCGATCGAACAGGCGGTCGTGAACACCATGGGCGTGATCGAGGGCGCGTATTCGCTCGTCGTCATGTCGCCGCGCAAGCTGATCGCCGCGCGCGACCCGCACGGCTTCCGTCCGCTGTGCATCGGCATGCTGGACGGCTGTTATGTATTCGCTTCCGAGACCTGCGCGCTCGACGCGCTCGGCGCGGAATTTATCCGCGACGTCGAGCCGGGCGAGGTCTGCGTGGTCGAGGACGGCGAGCTGCGCTCGATGCACTGCGGCGTACAGTGCCCCAGCACGGCCTGTGTATTTGAGTATATCTATTTCGCCCGTCCGGACTCGGTGATCGACGGCGCAAGCGTCGAGCTCGCCCGCCAGGAGGCGGGCAAGTACCTGTCCATCGAGCATCCGGTGGGCGCGGACGTAGTCATCGGCGTGCCGGACTCCGGCATCCCCGCCGCCATCGGCTACGCCAAGTTTTCCGGTATCCCCTACGGCGTGGGCCTGATCAAAAACCGCTATATCGCCCGCACCTTCATCCAGCCCGGGCAGGACAAGCGCGAGCGCTCGGTGCGCCTCAAGCTCAACGCCCTGCGCACGGCGGTCGAGGGCAAGCGCGTCATTATGGTGGACGATTCGATCGTCCGCGGCACGACCTGCGCGCGGCTGGTAAAACTGCTGCGCGATGCGGGCGCGGCCGAGGTGCACATGCGCATTTCCGCGCCGCCCTTCCGCCATCCCTGCTTTTTCGGCACGGACATCCCCGAGCGCAGCCAGCTGCTCGCGCACGGCCGCACGGTCGAGGAAATGCGAGAGATCATCGGCGTGGACAGTCTGGGCTTTTTGTCGCTTGAAGCGGCGCGCAAGATCGCCGTGGGCTGTAAGCTGGGCTTCTGCGACGCATGCTTCTCGGGCGAATACCCGATCCCGGTGCCCGAGCAGGCGGAAAAGAATATGTTTGAAAACGAGATCCCGCTCCCCTCTGACCAGG
This sequence comes from Candidatus Agathobaculum stercoravium, assembly GCA_019113065.1. Lineage (GTDB taxonomy): Bacteria > Bacillota > Clostridia > Oscillospirales > Butyricicoccaceae > Agathobaculum > Agathobaculum stercoravium. The sequence goes on along the minus strand of DXIC01000088.1, from coordinate 3,485 downwards.
GCTGACGGGCGCAGATAAGGAGTATCTATGGGAGGATTTTTCGGCGCAGTCTCCAAAGAGGACTGCGTACTGGATATTTTCTTCGGCGTGGACTACCACTCGCATCTGGGTACGCGCCGCGGCGGCATGATCGTCTACGATGCGGAGCGCGGGTTCCAGCGCCAGATCCACAACATTGAAAACACCCCGTTCCGCACCAAGTTTGAAAAGGACCTTGCGGACTTTTCCGGATGCAGCGGCATCGGCTGCATCAGCGATACCGACCCGCAGCCGCTGCTGGTTCGCTCACACCTCGGCCTGTATGCGCTGACCACGGTCGGCATCATCAACAACGCCGAGGAGCTGGTGTCCCGCTATTTTTCCGACCACGGCCACCAGTTCATGGCCATGAGCTCGGGCAAGGTCAACTCGACAGAGCTGGTCGCAGCGCTCATCAATCAGAAGGATGACATCGTCTCGGGCATCCTGCACGCGCAGGAGATGATCGACGGCTCGCTGACCCTGCTCGTGCTGACAAAGGACGGCATCATCGCCGCGCGCGACCGTCTGGGCCGCCTGCCCGTGCTGATCGGGCAGAACGAGGACGGCTGCTGTGTGTCGTTCGAGTCGTTTGCCTACCACAAGCTGGGCTATGAGGACGCATACGAGCTTGGCCCGCGCGAGATCGTCAAGGTCACGGCGGAGGGGTTTGAGACCCTGTCCCCGGCGGGCAAGGATATGCGCATCTGCGCCTTCCTGTGGACGTATTACGGCTACCCGAACTCGAATTACGAGGGCGTCAACGTAGAGGTCATGCGCTACCGCAACGGCGAGATCATGGCGCGCGACGACAAGAAGCGCGGCCTTGCGCAGGATGTGGACTATGTTGCGGGCGTACCGGACTCCGGCGTGCCGCACGCGATCGGCTACGCCAATGAATGCGGCAAGCCGTTCGCGCGCCCGTTTGTCAAGTATACCCCGACCTGGCCGCGCTCGTTCATGCCGGCCAACCAGAAGATCCGCAACCAGGTCGCCAAGATGAAGCAGATCCCGGTGCCTGAGCTGATCGAAGGCAAAAAGCTGCTGTTCGTGGACGACTCGATCGTGCGCGGCACGCAGCTGCGTGAAACAGTCGAATTCCTGTACGAATCCGGCGCAAAGGAAGTGCATATGCGCTCGGCCTGCCCGCCGATCATGTACGGGTGCAAATACCTGAACTTCTCCTCCTCGAATTCTGAGATGGAGCTGCTCGCCCGCCGCACGGTGCAGGAGCTGGAGGGCGACGAGGGGCAGAAGCACCTGGAGGAATATGCGGACGCCAACACCGAGCGCGGCCAGTGCATGCTGAAGTCCATCTGCGAAAAGTTCGGCTTCAGCTCGCTGGGCTACCAGTCGCTCGACGGCCTGCTCGAAGCCATCGGGCTGGACCGCGACAAAGTCTGCACCTACTGCTGGAACGGCAAGGAATAAGCCGTTCGCCACAATAAACGACGAAGGAGTTTTAATATGAGTGAGAGCCGTTCTGAAAGCTACAAGGCTGCCGGCGTAGACGTAACCGCCGGTTATGAAGCGGTCAAGCTGATGAAACCCATGGTGGAGTCCACCTTTACAAAGGGCGTCATGGGCACGCTCGGCGGCTTCGGTGGCCTGTTCCGCCCGGATTTCAAGGGCATGACCGATCCGATCCTGGTTTCCGGTACGGACGGCGTGGGCACCAAGCTCAAGCTGGCCTTCCTGATGGACAAGCACGACACGGTCGGCATTGACTGCGTCGCCATGTGTGTCAACGATATCGCGTGCTGCGGTGCGCAGCCGCTGTTCTTCCTCGACTACATTGCGGTCGGCAAGAACCATCCCGCGAAGATCGCGCAGATGGTTTCCGGCATTGCGGAGGGCTGCCGCCAGGCAGGCTGCGCGCTGATCGGCGGCGAGACTGCCGAGATGCCCGGCTTCTACCCGGAGGACGAGTACGATATGGCAGGCTTCTCGGTCGGCATGGTCGACAAGGAGAAGATGATCGACGGGACCACCATCCGCCCGGGCGATGCGCTGATCGGCGTGGCGTCCTCGGGCGTGCACTCGAACGGCTATTCGCTCGTGCGCAAGACGCTCGGCATCAATGAAAAGTCCGTGCGCCGCTATATCGACGAGTTCGGCAAGACGCTCGGCGAGGAGCTGCTCACCCCGACCAAGATCTATGTCAGGACCATCCAGTCTCTGATGGGCAAGGTGGACGTCAAGGGCATCAGCCACATCACGGGCGGCGGTTTCTATGAGAACGTGCCGCGCATGCTGCCCGAGGGTATCTGCGCGAAGATCGAGAAGAAGGCAATGCCGGTGCCGCCGGTATTCGACCTGATTGCCAAGACCGGCAAGATCCCGGAGCGCGACATGTACAATACCTTCAACATGGGCGCGGGCCTGGTGCTGGCCGTTGCCGCAGAGGACGCGTCCCGTGCGGTCGCGGCGATTTCGGCGGCGGGTGAAAAGGCATACGTCATCGGCGAGTGCACCGCGGGCGACAAGGGCGTCGAGCTGGTATAAAATGCGCGCTGCGGCGCAGAAAATTGGAGAGGCGATATGATTAGTATTGCAGTTTTGGTTTCGGGCGGCGGCACGAACTTACAGGCGCTGATCGACGCGCAGCAGGCGGGGAAGATCGAAAACGGGCGCATCGCGCTCGTCGTTTCGTCCAACCCGGACGCCTATGCGCTCGAGCGCGCCGCAAAGGCGGATATCCCCACGGCCGTACTGCGGCGCAGGGATTTTGACGGCGCGGACAGCTACGCAAACGCGCTCGACACGCTGCTGCGCGATAAGAACATCGGCCTTGTCGTGCTTGCGGGCTTTATGACCGTCCTGCCGGACAGCTTCTGCCGCCAGTACGAAAACCGCATCATCAACGTACATCCATCCCTCATCCCCTCGTTCTGCGGGGAGGGGTACTACGGCCTGCGCGTGCATCAGGCCGCCCTCGCCAAAGGGGTGAAGGTGACCGGCGCAACCGTGCATTTTGTATCCGAAGTGGTAGACGGCGGCGCGATCATCGCGCAGAAAGCGGTCGAAGTGGAGGAAGGCGACACGCCGGAGGTCTTGCAGCGCCGCGTGATGGAGCAGGCCGAATGGATCTTGCTGCCGCAGGCGGTGTCCGACTTCTGCGCGGGGCGGCTCAGTGTGCACGGCGCGTGGGTCTCGAGGAAATAAAAGAGGAGTGACAGCAGTATGAGCAAAAATGTGTTCAATATCAGCAACGAACTGATGAGCAATGCGTATCCGGGGCGCGGCATCATTTTCGGCCGCACGCTGGACAACAAGCAGAACGTGGTTGCCTATTTCATCATGGGCCGCTCGGAGAACAGCCGCAACCGCATTTTCGCCGAGACCGAGGACGGCATCCGCACAGAGGCTTACGATCCTTCCAAGATGACCGACCCCTCGCTCATCATCTACCATCCGGTGCGCCAGTGCGGCGGCAAGCTGGTCGTCACCAACGGCGACCAGACCGA
>DXIC01000087.1 GCA_019113065.1 Candidatus Agathobaculum stercoravium | reverse complement strand
CTCGATGCCCTGGCCGATGCGGATCGGGCCCGAGCCGAGCACGAGCACCTTCTTTTTGCCGGAAGCGGGCTTGACCTCGGTCTCCTCGTCATAGGTCGAGTAGTAATACGGGGTCTCAGCCTCGAACTCGGCCGCGCAGGTGTCTACCATCTTGTAGACCGGCATGCGCTTTACCGCGGAAATATCCTTGCCGGACAGCTCCTCAATGGTCTTGTCGAGGAAGCCCATTTTCTTGGCGCGGATATACAGCCCGGAGGTAATCTCGTCCGCCGCTGCCAGTTCCTTCTCCATATCGATGATGTTCTGGAACTTGTGCAGGAAGAAGGTGTCCATGGTGGTGATCTCGTGGATCTCCTCGATGGTCATGATGCCGCGGCGCAGCGCCTCGCAGATGTGGAACAGGCGCTGGTCGTCCGTGCGGGCGACGCCCTTCTTGATCTCCGCATCGCTCTGCTGCTGGATGCGCGGGGCGATCATGCTCTCGAGCTTGATCTCGCAGCCGCGGACCGCCTTCATCAGCGCGCCCTCAAAGCTGTTGTCGATCGCCATGACCTCGCCGGTCGCCTTCATCTGGGTGCCGAGCGTGTTGTCCGCGTAAACGAACTTGTCAAACGGCCAGCGCGGGAACTTGACCACGCAGTAGTCGATAGTCGGCTCGAAGCATGCCTTGGTCTTGCCGGTGACGGCGTTCGTGATCTCGTCCAGGCCGTAGCCGACCGCGATCTTGGCGGTCACCTTGGCGATCGGGTAACCGGTCGCCTTGGAAGCCAGCGCGGACGAACGGGACACGCGGGGGTTTACCTCGATGACCGCGTACTCGAACGACGTCGGGTGCAGCGCGAACTGCACGTTGCAGCCGCCCTCGATGCCCAGCTCGGTGATGATGTTGAGCGCGGAGGTGCGCAGCATCTGGTATTCCTTGTCGCACAGGGTCTGGCTCGGCGCAACAACGACCGAGTCGCCGGTGTGCACGCCGACCGGGTCGACGTTTTCCATGTTACAGATCGTGATTGCGTTGCCCTTGTGGTCGCGCATGACCTCGTATTCGATTTCCTTCCAGCCGGTGATGCACTTCTCGACGAGGATCTCGTCCACGCGGGAGTACATGATGCCGGTCGCGGCGATCTCGCGCAGCTCGTCCCAGGTGTAGGCGATGCCGCCGCCCGTGCCGCCGAGGGTGTATGCCGGGCGGATGATGACCGGCAGGCCGATTTCCCGGGTAAACTCGACCGCGTCCTCTACCGTATGCACGACCTTGGAGGCGATGACCGGCTCGCCGATCTTTTCCATCGTGTCCTTGAACATCTGGCGGTCCTCGGCCTTGGCGATGGTGTCCGGCTTCGCGCCGAGCAGCTTTACGCCCATTTTGTCAAGGAAGCCGCTCTCGCACAGCTCCATGGCGAGGTTCAGGCCGGTCTGGCCGCCGAGGTTGGGCAGCAGCGAGTCCGGGCGTTCCTTCTTGATAATCTCCTGCACCGCTTCCACGGTCATCGGCTCAATATAGACCTTGTCCGCCATGGCCTTGTCGGTCATGATGGTCGCGGGGTTGGAGTTGACGAGCACGACCTCGAGGCCCTCTTCGCGCAGCGCGCGGCAGGCCTGCGTGCCCGCGTAGTCGAACTCGGCCGCCTGGCCGATGACGATCGGGCCGGAGCCCAGTACCATTACCTTGTGAATATCCTTGCGCAGCGGCATTACTGAGCACCTCCCTTTGCTTTCTCGATATTTTCAATAAACTTGTCAAACAGATAGGACGTATCCATCGGGCCCGGGCAGACCTCGGGGTGGTACTGCACGGTGAACACCGGGCGGCCGATGTGCTCCACGCCCTCGACCGTGCCGTCATTGAGGTTGACGTAGCGCACGCGGGCGATCTTGGGGTCGACCGTGTCGCCGACGACCGCGTAGCCGTGGTTCTGGCTGGTGATATAGGTGCGGTCCTCGTCCAGATCCTTGACCGGATGGTTGACGCCGCGGTGGCCGTACTTGAGCTTGGTGGTCTGGGCGCCGATGGCAAGGCTCAAAAGCTGGTGGCCGAGGCAGATACCGAAGATCGGGATATTGGTTTCGAGCAGTCGCTTCAGGTTCTCGATGATCTCGACGTTTTCCGCCGGGTCGCCGGGGCCGTTGGACAGCATGACGCCGTCAAACTTGCCCGCAACCTCCTCCGGCGGGGTGAGCGCCGGGATGGTCACGACTTCGCAGCCGCGGCGCTGGAGCTCGCGCTCAATGTTGTACTTGACGCCATAGTCATACAGTGCGATGCGGTACTTGGTTTCGCCCTCGGCGGGGTAGACCGTGCGGTCCTCGCAGGTGACCGCCTTTACCGCGTCCTTGACCACATAGGCCTTCATTTCCCCGATGGCCTTTTCGTCCGGCTCGCAGCCCTCGGTGTAGATGATGCCGTTCATAACGCCCGCGTTCCTCAGCTTGCGGGTCAGCCGGCGGGTGTCGATGCCCGCAAGGCCGATGACCTTCTGCTCCTTGAGGTATTCGTCGAGCGTCAGGCGGCAGCGCCAGTTGGAGGGGTACTCCGCGATCTCGCGCATGATAAAGCCGGATACCCAGCTCTTGCGGGACTCGTAGTCCTCAAAGTTGATACCGTAGTTGCCGATCAGCGGGTAGGTCATGGTGACGATCTGGCCGTAGTAGGAGGGGTCGGTCAGGACCTCCTGATAGCCGGCCATGCCGGTGTTGAAAACGACCTCGCCGATGCTCTGCCCTTCGCAGCCGACGGAATAGCCCTCAAACAGGGTTCCGTCCGCGAGCAGTAAATACGCTTTTTTCATTCTTGTATCTCCACGCTCCTATTCTTTGGGAACTGATTTTTTATGCATAGGGGGTATCGGATACCCCCTATAAGATTGTTTATCGTATCGCCGCAACGATGTCGTCCCGCATGCGGATTGCTTCTGCGCGGGCGGCTTCCTTGTAGTCCTCGCCGTCCTTGCCGGTCTTTTTCCACGCGCACATAATGCCGCGCGAGGAGTTGACGATCGCGCCGAGGCCGTCGTCGTTAAACGCGTTTGCGATATCCTTTGCGGTCGCGCCCTGCGCGCCGTAACCCGGCACAAGGAAATAGGACTTGGGCAGCAGCTCGCGCACGACCTTCTGCTCCTCCGGCCAGGTCGCGCCGACGACCGCGCCGATCTGGTTGTAGCCGCAGGGGGTGTCCAGGCCCTCGCCCCACTTGGCAACCATCTCCGCCATGCGCGCGTACAGCGGCTTGCCGCCCATATCGCGGTTTTGCAGCTCGCCCGAGGACGGGTTGGAGGTCTTGACGAGCACGAACAGGCTCTTGTCGCGCGCGCGGCACTCCTTCAGGAACGGCTCGATGCCGTCCGTGCCAAGATAGCCGTTGACGGTCACGCTGTCGCAGCCGTAGGGCGCGATCTCGGTGTCGCCCACGCGGGTCTTGCCGAGGTAGGCTTCGGCGTACGCGGTCGCGGTCGCGCCGATGTCGTTGCGCTTGATGTCGCCGATGACGTACATGCCCTTGGCGTGCGCATAGTCGATGGTCTCCTTGAGCGCCATCGCGCCGTAGGAGCCCAGAAGCTCATAATACGCCGCCTGCGGCTTGACCGCCGGGACGATGTCGCACAGCGCGTCGATCAGGCCGCAGTTGAACGCGACCACACTCTCGGCCGCTGCGCGCAGCGTCTCGCCGTGCAGCATCATGTTGCGCCCGGAGATGTGCTGCGGGATGTACTCCAGACGGGCGTCCAGACCGGCGACGGTCGGGTTGCCCTTTTCCTTGATCTTTTCTACCAGTGTTTGGATGGACATACCATTCTTCCTTTCATGACTGCAAGCGGTTGTTCGTTTATCCCCTGTTGCTTAAAATAACGACGTTGTCCTCCCCGTCGACCTCGGTCAGGCGGACGCTGACGCGTTCCTCGCGCGAGGTGGGGAGATTTTTGCCGATGTAGTCCGGCCGGATGGGGATCTCGCGGTGCCCCCGGTCGATCAGCACGGCAAGCTGGATGCGCGCGGCGCGCGCGCCGTTGGATACCGCCTCGATTGCGGCGCGGACCGTGCGGCCGGTATACAGCACGTCGTCCACCACGACAACCGTCGCGCCCTCGATGCGCGGGTCGGACGCGGGCAGCGGCGTATCCGCGCGGGGCTTGTCGTCCCGCCAGGGCGTGACGTCCAGCGTAATGACGGGCGGGGCGTGCCCTTCGACCTCGCCCAGCTTTTGGGCGATGCGCTCCGCGAGGTACACGCCGCGTGTTTTGACCCCTGCGAGCAGCAGGTTTCCCACGCCTTTGTTTTTTTCGATGATCTCAAATGCAATGCGGGTCAGCGCGCGGCGCATGCCGTCCGCATCCATGATGGCGGCCTTCTGTTCGGCCATCCTGCCACCTCCCATCGGAAAAATTTGCAAAAAAAGCAGCCTTCCGCCAAAACACAAGCAGAAAGCCGTACTTCAAACTACACCTGTCCCCCATTTCCCGGCTGACGGCGTATGCACTGTTTTCTGCCTTGGCGGCTCACGGGCCGCGGTTAAAGGCGGATTGTTGCATATATTATATCGTATGCAGCTGGTTTTGTAAACAGTCGATTGGGCAAAATAAATTTGTTTTTTCATGCAATTTTTGTAGCCGCCGCACACATGCAAGTCCGGGCGGAAAACGGGTACACTACTGATGCGGCGCAAGCGGGCGGAACGGCTTTGCGGACGGATTTTGCGCCATCCCGCGGCGGCGGGCGGACGCCTGCCCGGACAGCGCGGAATACGATGGCGCAAAATTGCTGCAAAGACGCGGCACGGCCGCTTTGCCGCTGGATATAAACCTATTTTGGAAAGGCGGCGGACAAATTATGCATGTATCTCCCTTTATCTCAGGCATTGCGACCGGTGCGGTCGCGGGCGCAGTGGTCTCCATGGTGGCGGCGGGGGCGATGATGAACCCCTCGGTGCGGCGCAGCGCGCAGCACGCAGCAAACAGGGCCGAGCACGCAATGCACAAGGCGGCGCACAACGTCGGGCATATGATCGGGTGACATGCCCGCACGGCAGGCAGGGGGGAACCGCATGGTTTCCCCCTGCCGCTGCTTCTGTCTGCGTTTTTCGCGTTTTCCCGCCCCAAAAAATTTGGAAAATACCCGCTGGTGTGGTATAATAACTCTGATTCTGAAAATATCCCGAAAATACCGAAAGGAGCCCGTTTGGCGTGGCTGACATTTCCGTACAAAACCTTACCAAATACTATGGCGACCGCCTGATCCTGCAGGATATCTCCTTTGACATCCAGCCGGGCGAGAAAGTCGCCATCCTCGGCGCGAACGGCGCGGGCAAAACCACTTTGCTGAATATCCTGACCGGCCGCCTGCCCTATGACGGCGGGCATGTCTCGCTCGGCGCGGGCAAAAACGCGGGCGTGATCGACCAGATGCCGGATTTCCCGGACGGCGCCACGGTCGAGGACGTGCTGCGGCTGGCGTTCCGCGAGTCGGACGAGGTCGCCGCCGCCATGGACGCGCTGACCGACGAGATGGCGCGCAAGCCGGACGACGCCTCCCTGCTCAAGCGCTATGCCCAGCTCGAGACCCGTCTCGAGATCCTCGGCGGCTACAACCGCGATTACGAGATCGACCGCGTGTGCAACGGCCTGGAAATTCCCGGGGCAATGCGCGCGCAGCGGTTCGCGCTGCTCTCCGGCGGCGAAAAGACGCGCATCAACCTTGCGCGCATCATCCTCGAACAGACCGACATCCTGCTGCTCGACGAGCCGACCAACCATCTGGATATGGACGCGGTCGACTGGCTGGGGAAATACTTAGAATCCTACCGCGGCACGGTCATGATCATTTCCCATGACCGCTGGTTCATCGACCAGTGCTGCGACCGCGTCATCGAGATCCACGACTGCACCTGCGACTTTTACAACGGCAACTATTCCTACTATGCGGTCGAGCGCGAGCGCCGCCGCGAGGAGCAGCTCAAACACCACGAGCACGAACTGGCCGAAAAGAAGCGGCTCGAGGCGGTCGCGCGCATCATGCATGAGCACGGCACCGAGCATCTGGCCAAGCGCGCGGCGTCGATCGAAAAGCGCATTGCGCGCATGACGGTCACCGACCGGCCGAAAAAGGACAAAAAGATGACCGTCACCTTCGGCGACCCGAACTACGAGACCGAAGAGGTTTTGAAAGTCCGGGATATCGCAAAGAGCTACGAAGGCCGCGAGATTTTACATGACATCAGCTTCAACATCCGCAACCGTGAAAAGGTCGCGCTGCTCGGCGCGAACGGCGCGGGCAAGACCACCCTGCTCAAGATCCTGCTCGGCGAGGAGGAGCCGGACACGGGCGTGATCCGCAAGGGCGTGGGCCTCAAACCCGCCTATCTGCCGCAGCAGGTGTATTTCGCCAACCCGCACCGCAACCTGATCGACACGCTGATTTACGACAAGAACGTGTCCATGCAGACGGCGCGGGGCCGGCTGGGCTCGTTCCAGTTCACGGGCGAGCAGCAGCTCAAGACCGTGGATATGCTCTCGGGCGGCGAAAAGAGCCGCCTGCGCCTGTGCGAGCTGATGTACGACCCCCTGAACTTCCTCATCCTGGACGAGCCGACCAACCACCTCGACCTCGCCAGCCGCGAATGGATCGAGGAAGCGGTCGAGGCGTTCGACGGCACGCTGCTGTTCGTCTCGCACGACCGGTATTTCGTCGAGCGGTTCGCGACCCGCGTGCTGTATCTGGAGGACGGGCGGCTTACCGACTTCATCGGTTCGTATTCAGACTTTTTAAAATTCCGTGAAAAAGGCGAAACGCCGGAAAACCCGGCGCCCGCGCCCCAGCCCAAGCGCAAAAAGCCCGATGTCCCGACACTGGACGACGTTCCCCGCCCGCCTGAGAAGCCCAAACGCACGGGCGGCACCAAGAACCTGCAAAAGCAGCTGAACACGCTCGAGCGTGAGATCTCCCAGCTCGAGCAGCAGTCGGCCGACCTCGAACAGCAGATGATCGACGCGTCCTCGGACTCGGCGCGCCTGCTCGAGCTGATGACCGAAAAGGAACAGTGCGACGAAGCCCTCGCCGCCAAGATGGACGAATGGGAGGCCGTCGCCGCCGAATTGGAGGAAATGCAGCAATGATCGAACGCAGGATATGGCTGGCGCTCGCGGCGGTTTGCGCCGTGGGCGGCGTGATCCAGCTGCCGTGGGCGCCGTCGCGGTTCGGCGGGGTGTTTCTGCTCGCGCTGGCCGTGGGCTGCGCGGGCGAGTGGCTCATGCTGCGCTTGCGGGACAGACACAAGGCTTTCCGCGTGCTGTCGGTCGTGGGGCGCGTGCTGTTCGGGCTGTTCCTCGTGTCGTTTATCGCCATACAGGGCGTCATCATGTACGGCATGCAGCCCGACCCGGAGTCCGCGGACGCGGAATACCTGTTGGTGCTGGGCGCACGGGTCAACCCGGACGGGCAGCCGTCCGCGGCGCTTGCCGCGCGGCTGGACACGGCGTATGATTTCATGCAGGAGCATCCGAATGTCACGGCGATTCTGTGCGGCGGGCAGGGCAGCAACGAGCCGTGCCCGGAAGCAGAGTCGATGTATGATTATATGGTAGCAAAGGGTATGGATGCCGGCCGTCTGCTGCTCGAGGACGAGTCGAGCAACACGATACAGAATATTGAAAACGCCCGCGCGCTCATCGGCGACGGGCACAGGACAGCTGTTGTGACGAGCGATTACCACCTCGCGCGCGCCCGCGTGCTCATGGAGCGCGGCGGGCTGGACGCCTGCGGCATCCCTGCGCCGACGCCCTATCCCGGGCAGTGGGTGGCGGTGCGGTGCCGGGAGTACTGCTCGATTTTGGGGCTGATGCTCACCGGCCGGTGGGCGTAGCTGTCCGGCTTTCTCCGCAGCGCGCCCGGGAATGGTGCCGCTGTATATGGTAAACGCATGTACCAGTTCTTAACTGGCTGAAGTGCGGCTATGCGCCGCAGGCACACAAGAGGAGGGGGAACCAAGG
>DXIC01000086.1 GCA_019113065.1 Candidatus Agathobaculum stercoravium | reverse complement strand
AGGAAGGACGCAGGCTTGCGCTTGGGGCTGATGCCCGCGCGCGAGCGGCGGATGGACGCGCAGACCGCGTCCACAGCCTCGTCCTGACCGATGACGTGCGCCTTGAGACGGTCCTCCATGCCTTTGAGGCGCGCGGACTCCTGCGCCGCGACCTTGGAGGCCGGGATCCCCGTCCAGATCTCAATGACCTCCGCGAGCAGCTGCTCGTCGACCGCCGGGGCGGGCTTGGTCAGCAGCTCGTGCAGCCGCGCCTCGACTTGCAGCAGGCGCTGGCGGCAGGACGCGATGCGGGCGTAGGTGTCCTCCTGCTCGGAGACCGCGCTCGACTGGGTCAGCAGGTCGAGCTGGGTCTGGAGGCCTTCCATCTCGGTCTGGAGCGCCGGGATCTCGGAGAGCTGGGGCGAATCCAGATTGAGCCGCGAGCAGGCCTCGTCGATCAGGTCGATGGCCTTGTCGGGCAGGAAGCGGTCGGTGATATAGCGCTCGCTCATCTCGGCGGCCCTGCGGCACATTTCGTCCGAAACGGTCACGCCGTGGAAGGTCTCGTAGTACGAGCGGATGCCTTTCAAAATCTCGGTGGTCTCCGCGACCGACGGCTCGCCGATGTACACCGGCTGGAAGCGGCGCTCGAGCGCGGCGTCCTTTTCGATATACTTGCGGTACTCCTTGAGGGTGGTCGCGCCGATGACCTGGATGTCGCCGCGCGCGAGCGCGGGCTTCAAGATGTTCGCGGCGTTCATCGAGCCTTCCGAGTCGCCCGCGCCGACGATGTTGTGCACCTCGTCGATGACAAGGATGATGTTGCCGAGCTTTTTGACCTCGTCGATCAGGCCCTTCATGCGGCTTTCAAACTGGCCGCGGAACTGCGTGCCTGCAACGAGCGCGGTCAGGTCAAGCAGATGCACTTCCTTGTTGCGCATCTTGAACGGGATGCGCCCCTCGTTGATGCGCACCGCGAGCCCCTCGGCCACGGCGGTCTTGCCGACGCCCGGCTCGCCGATCAGGCAGGGGTTGTTCTTCTGGCGGCGGTTTAAGATCTGGATGACGCGTTCGGTCTCGCGGTCGCGGCCGACGATGTGGTCGATGCGGCCCTCTGCGGCCTTGCGCGTCAGGTTTTCACAGTAATTATTCAGGTATTTGCGCTTTTTGTCATCGCGCGGGGGCGCCTGCGTGCGCGTGCGCGGCCCTTCGGACGGGCGCAGCGGCGACTGCGGCGGCAGCGGGGACGAGGGCGCAGGCGGGTTGCTCAGCGGGTCGGTCTCGTGCGGGGCGTCGTCGTCCGAGCCGTCCGAACCGGCGGTGACCAGGTCGTTCAGGTCGGCCAGCGAGCCGATCTCGCCCGAGAGCGCTTCCAGATCGTCCTCGGTGATACCCATTTGCTCCATGATGTTGTCGAGCGGCTTGACGCCCAGCTCGCGCGCGCATTTAAGGCACAGCCCCTCCTGCGTGGTCTTGTCGGGGCCTTCGATTTTGGTGATGAACACCACTGCGATGTTTTTCTTGCACCGCGAGCACATTGGCATGTTCATAATGAAACTCCTTTTGGGTGGATGGAAGCCATCGGGGGGATGGCCCGTTTTATATGGCCACCGGCAGCACATCGATCAGTTTTGCCAGCAGCACGGTGTTTGAAACCCGCTCAGGGGAAAGCCAGCCGAGCGAGGAATAGGTAATGGGGGAGAAAAACTCGATGCCGAGCAGGATGAGCGCGATCAGGATCACGCCCGTCGCAAACCCGACCGCGCCGCCCGCGACCGAGTCCAGGATGCCGAGCGGGGTCAGGTGCGCGAAAAAGCGCAGGCTTTTGGCGAGTACACTGGCCAGCCAGCCGAACAGGATGCCGAACAGGATGAGCAGCAGCAGGAACGCCACGCTCTCGGCCATGCTGACCGCGGCCTCGGTCACGGTCTGCCGCAGCGCGTCGAGCACGCCGCTCGAAACGCTGAGCGCCGCCTGGTTTTCAAAGACCTGGCCCACGATCGGGGTGACGACCCAGCGCGCTGCATAGGGTGCTGCGGCGCGCGCTGCGCAGTAGGCAGCGGCCAGCGCGATGATGCGTCCGACCAGCCCGGAAAGCGCTCCGAAAAAGCCGCGCCGAAAGCCGAGGATCATGTTGACCAGCACGGCCGCGATGATGATAAGGTCGGGCAGGTTGAGCAGCCCCGGCAGCTGTTCGATCAGGTCACTGGGCATTGGAAAGCTCCTCGGATTGTTCGGAATGCGCGGTAAAGATACGCGCGTTCCTGGTGTAGAGTGCGAATACGGTGCCGTCGTCGGTCATCAGCAGGCGGCGTGCGCCGACCGCTTCGGCGTTGCGCCAGAGCGGGGTGAAATCCGTGTCATAGGCGGATACGCCGGATGCGCTGAGCACTGCTGTGCCCGCAGTGGAGACCGCCAGCGCGGATGGCTCTTCGGACAGGCCGCAGGGATCGGAGAGCGTGCTGCCGCGCACGGTGTACAGGTCGCAGCGCGCGTCGCCCGAATACGAGCGGGTGGCAACCGCCATGGCGCTGCCGCGCGACGCAACGGCGATCAGGTCGCTCGACGCAAAGGTGAGCGCATGCTCTGCATCGCCACGACGGCTGACAAGGTACAGGCCGTCGTCGCAGAGCACGGCAGCGGTACCGCTTTCCAGATAGCAGAGCTCAATGCCGAGCGCATCGGAAAGCACCGCGTCCGCGTCCAGGTCGCCGCTTGAGACGTCGTAGAACAGTACATGTGAATCCAGCGCAACACCGTTCTGCGCAAAGGCGAGCACGGCAAGCGTGCGGCTGTCCGGTGAAAGGGCGGCTGATACGATATAGTATTCCGAGGATTGGTATTTGAAAACCTCTTCGCCGTCGGTATCGTATACAGTGGCCGCCGTGCGGTAGCCCTGGTCGTCCGTCACAAGGACGAAACGGCCGTCCCGGCCGATGCTGCCTGTTAAGATAGGGGCGGACAGCGTAAGCTCGGCGACCGGCCCGGCGGAACCAACCAGCGCGGCCTTCATGCCGCCGCGGTCGTAGACCAGGACATAGTTGTTCGAGGCCTCCACCACGGGGGAGGAATAGCCGAGCGAATAGGTCAGGGTGGTGACGCTGCCGGGCCGCGCAAGGAACAGCGCGTCGCTGTCCGCGTAGGCAAGTCCGGTTTCAAACAGCGCGCCGTCGGAAAAGGTGCCGTTTTCGTAGTTGATGGTGGTGATATCGCCCTCATGCTGGCGCAGGCCCGCAATCGCGTATTCCGCAACGCTGCGGATCGAGGAAGGGGCAAGCAGCTGGTAATTGGTCAGCAGGAACAGGAACGCGCCGATCACCAGCAGCCAGCCGCACGCGAAGCGCAGCGCGGATACCAGCCGTACACGCTTGTCCTTGCTCTCCCGCAGCAGCTTGCGGCGCTCCTTTTTGGAGGCCGGGAAGCGGACGATATTCTGTTTTGGCTGCGGGGTCTGTTGTTCGCTCATGTAAAATACTCCGCCTCCTCATTGTATCGCGTTTTGGGGGAGAAAATGTGAATAAATCCTGAAAATTATCCGCCCGGCGCGGTTTTTGCCCGGCGGCTCAGCTGTCCAGCCGGAACGGCGCCAGTTCGGGCGTGTGGTCATACCACAGACGGTTCATGAACAGCCCGTGCGCAGGCAGGGTGGGCCCGGCCTGCTCGCGGTCGCCCGACCGCAGGATGGCGCTGACGTCGTCCGGTGTGAGCTTGCCGCCGCCGACATAGGTCAGCGTGCCCGCGATGGCGCGCACCATGTTGTAAAGGAACCCGTCGCCGCACACGCGGATGCGGATGAGGCCATCCACCGGCTCCACCTCGCACCAGAACACGGTGCGTACCGTGCTCTTGACCGGCGTGCCCTGGCTGCGCACGGCGGCGAAGTCCTGCCGGCCGACAAAGCGCTGCGCGCCCTGCTGCATGCGCTCGATGTCGAGCGGGTAGTTATAGCGGTAGGCGTAGCGCGCGTGGAACGGGTCGCGCAGGGTGGATGGGTAAATATAGTAAGCATATTCCTTTTTGGTGCAGTCGAAGCGGGCGTCAAACCCGTCCGGCACGGCGGCTGCGCCTGAGACCGCAATATCCTCAGGCAAAAAGCTGTTGAGCGCATAGGGCAGGCGGTCCATCGGGATGGTGCAGTCCGCCTTGAAGTTTGCGGCATAGCGCCGCGCGTGCACGCCGGAGTCCGTGCGCCCCACGCCGGAGACGTGAACCTTCTGCCCGAGCAGGCGGTATACTGCGGTCTCCATGCTTTCCTGGATGGAGGGGCCGTTTTTCTGCACCTGCCAGCCGTTGTAATTCGTCCCATCATAGGACAGGATGAGCGCAATATTCATAGGCCGTACCGCCCCAGTGCAATGACCGCTGCGAAAACAAGCACAAAAATACCCAGCGCGCAGATATCCACGCGCGCGATTTTGAGCTGCTTCATGCGGGTGCGGCCCACGTCGCCGCGGTACAGGCGGCACTCCATCGCGGTCGCCAGCTCGTCCGCGCGGCGGAACGCCGAGATGAACAGCGGCACCAGAATCGGGATCATCGCCTTGGCGCGCTGCACGAGGTTGCCGGAATCAAAATCCGCGCCGCGCGCCTTCTGCGCCGAGATGATCTTCTCGGTCTCCTCGATCAGGGTCGGGATGAAGCGCAGCGCGATCGACATCATCATGGAAAGCTCGTGCACCGGCGCATGCAGCTTTTTGAGCGGCGAGAGCAGGCGCTCAAGGCCGTCCGTGAGCTGGATGGGCGAGGTGGTGTAGGTCAGCATCGAGGTCGCGATGATGAGCAGCATCAGGCGGATGACCATGAAAATGGCCGTGCGGATGCCCTCTTTACTGATGTGCAGGAAGCCCCACTGCCAGATATACTCGCCCGGCGTGTAGAACAGGTTGAGCACGGCGGTGAAGATGACGATGAATAAGATCGGTTTGAGCCCGCGCACCACCAGCTTGGGCGAGATGCGCGAGATGCCGATGATAATGCCGAGGAAGATGAGGATAACCGCGTAGGAAATGGGGC
This sequence comes from Candidatus Agathobaculum stercoravium, assembly GCA_019113065.1. Taxonomy (GTDB): domain Bacteria; phylum Bacillota; class Clostridia; order Oscillospirales; family Butyricicoccaceae; genus Agathobaculum; species Agathobaculum stercoravium. The sequence goes on along the minus strand of DXIC01000086.1, from coordinate 1,090 downwards.
CGTTCGCAAGGAACAGCAGCACGATAAACGCGATCGTGAGCACGATCTTGACGCGTGGGTCAAGCCGGTGCACCGCGCTGTCGCCCGGGAAAAACTGGCCGATGGTGATATCCTTGAGCATCAGCACGCGCCCCCTTTCTGCCTGCAGGCGCGCAGTGCGTCCAGCGCCTGACGGACGGTAAAGACCGAGGTGTCCACGTCATGGCCGCGCTTTTTCAGCTCGATCATGACCTTGGTGATCATGGGGATGTCGAGGCCCGCTGCGATGATCTCCTCCGCATGCGAGAACACCTCGCGCGGGGTGTCGCAGAACAGCACCTTCGCGTGGTTCATGACCAGCAGGCGGTCGGCAAGGCGCGCGATGTCCTCCATGGAGTGCGAAACGATCAGCACGGTTGCGCCCGACTGGTCGTGATAGCGTTTGATCAGGCCGAGGATCTCGTCGCGGCCTGCGGGGTCGAGACCCGCGGTCGGCTCGTCCAGCACGAGCACATCCGGCCGCATGGCGATCACGCCCGCAATGGCGACGCGGCGCTTCTGGCCGCCGGACAGCGCAAACGGCGACTGGTTGGCCATGGTTTCGTCCAGACCGACCGCGCGCATGGATTCGAGCACGCGCTCGTCGATCTCCGCCGGCGGCAAGCCCATGTTGGTGGGGCCGAAGGCGATATCCCTGGCGATGGTCTCCTCAAACAGCTGATACTCGGGGTACTGGAACACCAGGCCGACGCGGAAGCGCGTTTCGCGCGCGCACTTGCCCTTTGCGTTCCAGATGGACTGCCCGTCGAGCAGTACTTCGCCCTCAGAGGGCTTTAACAGCCCGTTGAAGTGCTGGATCAGCGTGGATTTGCCCGAGCCGGTGTGGCCGATCACGCCGAGGATTTCGCCTTTCTGTATTTTCAGGTCAACGTGGTCGAGCGCGGTGCGCTCAAAAGGGGTGCCTGCGCCATACACATGGGTCAGGCCCCGCGTTTCAAGAATGGTTGACAATGGATCGTCCTCCCGTTTTTCTTATCGCGCAAAGCGCGTATCCAATTCAGATTTTGCGGTTTGACGCAAAATCTCAAAAAACCGGGAGCATGTATCTCGG
>DXIC01000085.1 GCA_019113065.1 Candidatus Agathobaculum stercoravium | reverse complement strand
GTTTTTGGGGGATCAGTCCCGGCGGCCGAACAACCGGCCGAAGAATTTCTTCCAGCCCGGCTCGGGCGGCTCGGGGTGCGAGGCCTGCTCGCGCGCCTGGTTGATGGCCTGCTGCATGAGCAGCACCTGCGCGCAGAGCGGGTCGGGCACGGGCGGCTTTTTGTGGTAGCTGCCGTCCGGCTGGAGCACGCGCGCCTTGACGGTATCGTGCTGCATGGCATACAGGATGTCGTGCAGCCGTGCGCGAACCTCGGAGGAATCGACCGGGCAGGCGATCTCCACGCGGCGCTCGGTGTTGCGGGTCATCATGTCGGCGGAGGAGATGTACATTTTTTCCTCTGCGCCGCGGCCGAACACATAGATGCGCGAATGCTCGAGGAAGCGGCCGACAATGCTCGTGACCGTGATGTTCTCGGTATGCCCCTTGATGCCGGGCAGCAGGCAGCAGATGCCGCGCACGATCATCTCGACCTTGACGCCCGCACACGAGGCGTCCCGCAGCTTTTCAATGATATCGATATCGGTCAGCGAATTGAATTTGAGCAGGATGTAGCCCTCGCTGCCTTTGGCGATCTGCTCGTCCATGAGCGCGAGGATGTTGTTTTTCAGGCTGGTGGGCGCGACAAACAGGCGGTCATACTTGCCCTCGAGGTTGCCGAGCGCCATATTGTTGAAAAACGCGCCCGCGTCCGCGCCGATCGTCTCGTCCGAGGTGATAAGCGAAACGTCGGTGTACTGGGTGGCGGTCTTTTCGTTGTAGTTGCCTGTGCCGACCTGGGTGATGTGGCGCACAGCGCCGCGCTCCTGCCGGGTGATCAGGCAGATCTTGGAGTGGACCTTGTAGTCCTCAAAGCCATAGATGATCTTGCAGCCGGCCTCCTCCAGGCGTTCAGACCAGTCGATGTTGTTCTGCTCGTCAAAGCGGGCGCGCAGCTCGATCAGGACAGTGACGTCCTTGCCGTTTTCCGCCGCGGCGCACAGGTATTCGACCAGCTTGGCCTTGCGCGCCAGACGGTAGATGGTGATGCGGATGGACAGCACGGCGGGGTCGTTGGCCGCCTCGCGGATCATCTGCAAAAACGGCTCCATGCTCTCGTACGGGTAGGAGAGCAGGATGTCGCGCTTGAGGGCGGCTTTGAGCAGGCTCTGCCCGGCGGGCAGCATGGCGGGCTGCTGGGGCGTGAACGGCGGGTCGGACAGCGCGGCGCGCTGCTTTTCCGGCAGGTGGTCGCCCAGCGAGAACGCGTAGCCCATCTTGAGCGGCGCCTTGCGGGACAGGTAGATCTGCACGTCCGCCACGTCGAAGCGGCTGCGGAAGTATTCGCGGAAATGGTCGCTGACCGGGCGGTTGAGCTCGACGCGCACGACCGCCATGCGGCGGCGCTGGCGCAGCAGTTTTTCCATCTTCTTGCGGAAGTCGCCCTCCTCCGCGCCGAAGGTCTCGTCGTCCGGGTTGATGTCCGCGTTGCGGGTGACGCAGAACACGGTCTTTTCCAGTACGTCATACATCTCGAACACATTCCCCGTGTATTCGAGCAGGATGTCCTCGATCGGGACATAGCGCGCCTCGTCCCCGGGCAGGAACACCAGCGCGGGCAGGGAAGCGGGCACCGGCAGCAGGCCGAGGCGCTCGCTTTTCTTGTGGCCGAGCAGCGCGGCGATGTGCAGCACCTTGCCCTCCAGATGCGGGAAGGGGTGGTGCGCGTCCACGATCTGCGGCGAGAGCACGGGGGCGACCACGTTTTTGAAATACTGCTTGATATACTTGTGCTCTTCCGGCGTCAGGTCGCCGATGGAGAGGCGGCACAGCCCCTCGGCGCGCAGGCGTTTGTCCACGTCCGCAAAGGCGCGGTCGCGGCGCTCGTACAGCGGCTCGACCGCCGCGTAGATATGGCGCAGCTGTTCCCGGGCGGTCATGCCGGACTTGTTATCGACCTGGGTTTTGTCCACAGCGGCAATATCGCACAGGCTGCCTACGCGGATCATAAAGAATTCGTCCAGGTTGCTTGTAAAGATCGACAGGAATTTGCACCGTTCGAGCAGCGGGACAGAGTCGTCCTCCGCCTCGGCCAGCACGCGGGCGTTGAACTGGAGCCACGACAGCTCGCGGTTCTGCGTATATCCCTGTTCCCAGATTGCCTGTGTCATGCTGAATATCCCCCTGTTTTCCGTCAAGGCCGCGAAAGCGCATACACGGCCATATTATAAATCAGTATATTGTTATTATACTGCATTTTCGCGCGGGAACAATGTATTTTTCTGTAAAAATCATGTAAAGTCGTTGTTTTTTTCGTGCGAAGCCGCCTTGCAGCGCTATGGAGGGTCTGGTATACTGGTTTCAGGAAGAATAAAAGGAGGCATACCCATGAGAAACATCTGGCATGACATCGACCCGCGCTGCGTGACCCCGGAGCGGTTTACCGCCGTGATCGAGATTTCAGCGGGCAGCAAGAAAAAGTATGAGCTGGACAAGCAGACCGGCCTGCTTCGGCTGGACCGCATCCTATATACCTCCACGCACTACCCAGCAAACTACGGCTTTATCCCGCGCACCTACGCGGACGACGGCGACCCGCTGGACGTACTGGTGCTGT
>DXIC01000084.1 GCA_019113065.1 Candidatus Agathobaculum stercoravium | reverse complement strand
CGGCGCGAAAGACTTTTTCGACAAACTGAAACATACCCACAGGGTTGTGGGTATGTTCCGCTTGGATTTATGAGAACGTCTGGCTGCGCAGCTCAAGGTTATACGCCAGCAGCACCCGCAGACGCGCCTTGCCGCGCGTCAGGTGGCGCGACACCGCCGACTGGCTGATGCCCAGCTTGTACGCGATCTGCTTGCCGGACAGCCCCTCGACCTCCCTGAGCCACAGCACCTCGTACTGCCGGTCGGTCAGCTCTTCCTTCAGCGCATGGAAAAACGCATCCCGGAACGACGCGCGGAACGCGCTGTCGTCCGACGCCAGCGCCGCCAGATAGCCCTCGTACGCCGCGCGGTCGGCTTCCCGCTCAAACGGCCCGTTTCCCGTCATGTTCATGCCCTCCATTCTCGTGGTAATGCTCCAGTATAAACGCCGTTTTGCGGCTCTCGTTGATCAGCATCCGCAAACAGCCAATGCGCTGCTTCAAACGGTATTTGACCTCCTGATTCCGCGCGCGGCGCTGCGCCACCTGTAATTGCTTCATGCGCAGTTCGAGCAGCGCAGTGTTCCTGCGGTATTCCTGCGCCATTTCACGCAGTGCCATAGCGTCCCTCCTCCGCTTTTTCGAACATTTGTTCGTTTCTGCTTTAATAATACTATATATTGGAAGCATTGTCAATAGTGGTCCATATCTGGTGTTCTATCAATAAATCAACCGGCATATATTACCAGAGAAAGGAGGGGCGGACATGCGTAAACTATTGCTGACCGGGTGCGCGCTGGTGCTGGCGCTGTACCTGTTCCCGGTATTCTGGCCGTCGGACAGCGCGGAAGGCGGCGCAACCGAGACCGTTGCCGCGCCGCAAACAGCAGCAGCGGACAACACCGCGGCCGCTGTGACCGACTATTCCACCGTCACGGTCGAGATCGACGGCACGCCGACCGAGCTGCCGCTCGAGACCTATGTCGCCGGTGTGGTTGCCGCGGAGATCCCGAACGACTTTCCCGAAGAAGCCATCCGCGCGCAGGCGGTCGCAGCGCGCACCTATGCGGTGTATAAGCTGTCCCGCGGGCGGCCCGAGGTGCACCCGGACGCGGATCTGTGCGACGATTATCACCACTGCGCGGCCTACCGCGACGTTGCGGTCGAAACCGCTGCGGGCAGCGACCTGTCCCGCGTGCAGCAGGCGGTCGAGGACACCGCAGGCGAGATCCTGACCTATGACGGCGCGCCGATCGCCGCGGTGTTCCACTGTGTCAGCGGCCCGCGCACCGAAGCAGCCAGGGACGTCTGGGGCGAGGACGTGCCCTATCTGCAAAGCGAGGTCAGTCCGGGCGGCTCGGCATACAGCGGCTACGAGGACGCGGTCACGGTATCCGCGGACGAGTTCCGCGCCGCGGTCGCGGACGCATTCCCCTCCGCGGATGTGTCGGGCGACCCCGCGTCCTGGTTCAAAGCGTCCGTGCGGTCGGTTGCGGGCGGCATCATCACCGTGCAGCTCGGCGGCGTCACGGTGGAGGGCACGGCCGTGCGCGAGCTGTTCGGCCTGCAATCGACCAATTTCACAGTCACCACCACCGGGGACAGCATCACCTTCCATACCATCGGCTATGGGCACGGCGTGGGTCTGTCGCAGTACGGCGCGAAATACATGGCTGAGCAGGGCGCGGATTACCGGGAGATATTGTCGCATTACTATCAAGATACCAGCCTTGTGAGACTGTAAAAACAAAACCCATCCACAGCCCTGTGGATGGGTTTTGGTATACGCAATGAATTTTTGTATATTCCGCTTCCAACCTGGCCATACTTGGGTCAACGGAGGTAATAGGGATATGAAACAATACAATTCCAAACACACCGCTGCCCTTTCGACACGCGGCTTTTACACCATCCTGACCGTATGCTGCCTGATCATCGCGGTTTCCGCATGGGTGCTCTGGTCGAGCGCGACCGCATCCGAGCCGGCCGAGACCGAGGCGAGCACGCCCATCATCACCCCGGCGGAGAGCATCCCCGACCTGAGCGAGGACACGCCGGTCCTGTCCGAAGAGACCGCCGCGCCTGAGGAGGACGAGCAGCCTGTCCCTGAGGAGCAGCCCGCAGAATCGGAAGAAACCGCTGCGCCAACGCCAACGCCCACGGTCACCGTATCCGCGCCTATTTATGTGCGCCCGGCTTCCGGCGCGGTGATCACGCCGTTCTCGGGCGATGAACTGCTGTTCCAGCCGACCTTCGGCGACTGGCGCGTGCATACCGGCACGGACTTTGCCGCCGAGCCGGGCGAAAACGTGCTGGCGCTGACCGACGGCACCGTGCAGGAGGTATTTGAGGACGGGCTGTACGGCACCTGCGTCACGCTGTCGCATGACGCCGACCTGACGTCCACCTACCGCGGTCTGACCGACGTGCGCGTCGTCGCGGGGCAGGCGGTCACCGCGGGCGAAACGCTCGGCGCGGTCGCGGAGACGATCGACGCGGAAGCCGCGCTCGGCACACACCTGCATGTGGAAGCCGCCCGCGCGGGCACGCCGGTGGACGTGCTCGAGCTGCTGGGCGAGAGCGAAATAGAGTGACCCGGACCTGTGCTGAAATGGAAAAAGCCTGCTGTTGCAGGCTTTTTCCGTTTCCCTGT
>DXIC01000083.1 GCA_019113065.1 Candidatus Agathobaculum stercoravium | reverse complement strand
GGGGAAACCGCAGGTGTTCCCCTTCTTGTGCGCAGTGCGGCCGCGCAGGCCGTATTTTCCGTCCAGTTGGTAAAGTGGACACAGCCACAGGGGAGGGAGCGCAGGTCTGTGCCTTACTCCTCCACTTTTTCGAGCAGTTTCTGCACATAATTGGGCAGGTAGAACGCACCCTTGTGCAGGTTGGTGTTGTAATACCGGGTCTCGATGCCGCGGGCGTTCCACGCATCCGCGTCGAGGTCGCGCACCGGGTGCACGCCGCGCGAGGAGAACCCGAACAGCCAGTGGCCGGACGGGTAGGTCGGGATGTGCGCCTGGAACAGGCGCGACAGCTCGAACGAGTGCACGATGTTGCGGTGCGCACGCTGGCAGGCGAGCGCGTCGCCCTTGTAGAACGGGCTTTCGTGCTGGTTGACCAGCACGCCGTGCTCCCCCAGCGCCTTGTAGCAGTTGCCGTAGAACTCCATCGTGAACAGGCCCTCGCCCGGGCCGAACGGGTCGGTCGAGTCGATGATGATGAGGTCGTATTCGTCCTCGATGCGGCGGATATACTTGAGGCCGTCCTGATACAGGATGTGCACGCGCGGGTCGTCCAGCGAGCAGGACACGGTCGGCAGGAAACGCTTGCACACCGCGACCACGCGCTCGTCGATCTCGACAAGGTCGATGTGCCCGATGTGCGGATAGCGGCACAGCTCGCGCACGCAGCCGCCGTCGCCGCCGCCGATGACGAGCACCTTTTTGACCCGGTCGCCCAGCACGGCGAGCGGGACGTGCACCATCATCTCGTGGTAGATGAATTCATCGCGCTCGGTCAGCATCATGTAGCCGTCGAGCGTCAGGAACCGGCCGAATTCCTCGCACTCGAACACGTCGATGCGCTGGAAGTCGCTCTGTTCGGTGTAAAGCTGCCGGTCGACCTGGATCTGCAGGCCGACGGTCGGCGTGTGCATTTCGGTAAACGTCAATCGCATGGGCTGATGACTCCTTTGATCACTTGCAGGTTGTTGACATCCGGGTCCTCGGTGCCGAGCAGCATGCAGTTCTTGTCCTTGGCGTAGTGAATGTAGTCGAGGATGTCGCGGGTGATGCGCTCGCCCGGGGCGAGGATCGGGATGCCGGGCGGATAGCACATGACGAACTCCGCGCAGATGCGGCCGTTTGCCTCATCGAGCGGGACGGACTGCTTGTCCGCGTAAAACGCCTCCTGCGGCGCGGCGACAACCTGCGGGGAGATGTATTCCTGCCGCATGAGGGTGGCTTTGTCGCGCTTGTAGCGGCGGCGGATGTCGGCCAGCGCCGCTACAAGCCGTTCGAGGTCGCGCTCGCGGTCGCCGACCGAGACGTAGGCAAGCAGGTTGCCCAGGTCGCCGAACTCGGTCTGGATGTCGTAAAAGTCGCGCAGTACATCATATACTTCAATACCGGCAAGCCCCACGTCCAGCGTGTTGACCGCGAGCTTGGTCACGTCGAAGTCGTAAACCGTGTCGCCGTTGATCAGCTCACTGCCGTAGGCGTAGTAGTCGCCGATCTGGTTGATCTCCTCGCGCGCATACTCGGTCAGGTCGGTGACCTTGCGGAAGATGTGCTTGCCGTGCAGCGCGAGGTTTTTGCGCGAAATGTCCAGGCTGACCATGAGCAGGTAGGAGCCCGAGGTCGTCTGGGTCAGGTTGATGATCTGGCGCACATATTCGGCGTTGACGCCCGGGCCGCACAGCAGGAAGCTGGACTGGGTGAGCGAACCGCCGGATTTGTGCATGGAGACCGAGGCGAGGTCGGCGCCCGCGGCCATCGCGGAGACCGGCATGTTCTCGCCGAAGTAGAAATGCGTGCCGTGCGCCTCGTCCGCAAGCACCTTCATGCCCGCGGCGTGGCCCAGCCGGACGATCTCCCTGAGATCCGAGCAGATGCCGTAGTAGGTCGGGTTGTTGACCAGGATCGCCTTGGCCGAGGGGTGCTTTTCGATGGCGGCCTTGACGTCCGCGATCGACATGCCGAGCGAGATGCCCAGCCGGTCGTTCATCTGCGGGTTGACGTAGACCGGAACCGCGCCGGTGAGCACGAGCGCGTTGATAACACTGCGGTGCACGTTGCGGGGCAGGATGATCTCGTCCCCGCGCTTGACCACGGACAGCACCATCGCCTGCACGCTCGAGGTCGTGCCGCCGACCATGAGGAAGGCGTGCGCCGCGCCGAAGGCTTCGGCGGCGAGCGCCTCGGCTTCGCGGATGACGCTCACCGGATGGCACAGGTTGTCGAGCGGCTTCATCGAGTTGACGTCCACGGTCATGCACGACTCGCCGAGGAACTTTGTCAGCTCGGGGTTGCCGCGCCCGCGCTTGTGCCCGGGGACATCAAACGGCACAATGCGCATATCCTTAAAATGTTCGAGCGCCTCCTTGATCGGCGCACGGGATTGATCCATAAGCAGATACCTTCTTCTTCAGAATAAAAGGAACTTCGCACGCAAACGGGAATCGCGCGCAGCGCGCAGTAAACCGGAAATTTTGCTAAAGCAAAATTTCCATCAAAACCGAGGGCACGCACCTCGGTTTTGATACAGGAAAGCAGATTTGTGTGCCGCGCTTGCGGCGCGCAAATCTGCGCAAAGGACGCATCCGAACACAGTTCGGTGCGTCCACTCGATCGGAACCGTAGTTCCGATCGAAGCATCAGTAGATATTTTTCCCCGAGAAGATCTCGATCATCTCGCGCCGCAGGTCGGAGTGGATCTTGAGCCGCGTCTTGGGCGGCAGTTCATAAATATCCGTGTTGAACAGATAGTTCTGCAAATCGATCTCCTTGACCAGCATGCGGGTGTGGAACAGGTTGGACTGGTAGACGTTGAGGTCGTATGCGTCGTAACGCTCGAGCGTCTTGGGGTCGATAAAGTCCTGGATCGAGGTGATGTGGTGGTCCATGAACAGCTTTTTGCCCTCGATATCGCGGGTGAAGCCGCGCACGCGGTAGTCCATGGTGATGATATCCGAATCAAACGAGCCGATCAGGAAGTCGAGCGTGGAGAGCGGCGTGATCTCGCCGCAGGTCGCCACATCGATATCCACGCGGAAGGTCGCAAGGCAGGTGTCCGGGTGGTATTCCGGGTAGGTGTGCACCGTGACATGGCTCTTGTCCAGATGCGCAACGATCGTGTCCGGCTCGAGCGCGGGCTTCATGTGCTCCTCCGCAACCAGGAAGGTGACCGACGCGCCCTGCGGGTCGTAATCCTGCTTGGAAATATGCAGCACATGCGCGCCGATCATCTCGGTGACGCGCTTCATAATGCCGGTCAGGCGCTCGGAGTTATACTGTTCATCGATATAGGCGATGTAGTCGCGCTGCTCGCGCTCGGTCTTTGCGTAACAGACATCGTAAATGTTGAAGGACAGCGCCTTGGTCAGGTTGTTGAACCCGTACAGTTTGAGCTTGTTCTGCATATCCATATCCTCACAATACAAAAAATCCTCAAGCAGGGGACGCGCACAGCGGCCATCCAGCTTGAGGAAATGCAATCTTCTCTTCCGCCCGGCGCGGAGGCTGGGACGGGTTTTATCTGTGGAAGAGGAAAGAGTCTATATAGCAAGAATTTACTTTTACTACTCTTATTGATTGTTTCACAAGTTGTGATGCGCCCGCGGCACACGGCTTTTAGTCAGCCAACTTATAAAATTCAATAAGGCAACAAAGTTGCCATGTTCGGCATTTGACCCGGCTGTCCGTATGGCCTTGGCGCCTCCCGGGGGGAGGGCGGTCAAAGAATTCTGCTGGTAAAGGCTTTGCCTCTCCGAGTATTACTTATTATATCGCACAAACCGCCGGATTGCAAGGCTTTCTTGCAGGTTTTACGGATTGCTGACGGGGTTTTTGCACCGTTACGAAAAGTTTACAGCCGGGGCTTTGAAATCCGTGTCGAATCGTAGTACAATGGAAGCTGCCGCAGAAGAAACAGGTGGATGGGAAGCGTGAAGATGGCAGGGTTTTACAGCAGGCGAAAAGGCAAAAAGGCGATTGCGTGGCAGCCGCTCGCGGTGCTCGCACTGATGGCGGTTTCGTTCGTTGCGGGCATGTGGACGCACAGCGCGATCAGCCGGCCGCTGTACGCGGATGCCGGGCTGGCCTATATTGAGGACATCCCGGTCACGACCGACTTTATCCCGGAGGGCAGCCGCGCCCGGCCGGGCGGCCTGCGTGAGATCAAATACCTGGTCATCCACGAGACGGATAACTTTTCCGCGGGCGCGGACGCCGCGGCGCACAATTCGTTCATCCATCAGAACGCAAATGCGGAGGAGGGGATTGTCTCCTGGCATTACACGGTGGACGACCACGAGATCTACCACCACCTGCCGGACAACGAGCCGGGCTACCATGCGGGCGACCGGATGGACGAGGACGGCGGCAACATGAACGGCATCGGCATCGAAATGTGCGTCAACGAGGACGGCAACTACGAGCAGACGCTCATCAACACCGAGCGGCTGTGCGCGCGGCTGCTGATCGAATATGACTTAAAGCCGTCCGCGCTGCGCAAGCACGAGGATTTCTCCGGCAAGGTCTGCCCGGCGAAGCTGATAAACGACGGCCGCTGGGACGAATTCTGCGCCGCGGTCGGGAAAAAGTATGAGGAATTGAAAGCCGCCGACGCAAACGGTTAGCGTTTTATAACAGCGTACAAAAAATGAAGCTTTGGGAAGGGGCAATTTTCGCAAATCGCCCCTTCCTTTTTGCATGGAATGATGCTATACTGCAAAGGCATATTATATTTTTAAATGTTAAAGACCTGCTAATAAAAGTCAAG
>DXIC01000082.1 GCA_019113065.1 Candidatus Agathobaculum stercoravium | reverse complement strand
GCGTGGTTCCGATCGAGAGGCTGTTCGAAAAACCATGTTTTTCGACAGCCTCAAAGCATGACGTTCTGTCATGCTTTTTCTTTTTGCAGGGCATCCAATCGATCCGCATCCAGGATGGCCACCATGCCGCGGGACAGTTTGACCATACCTTCGTTCTGAAAATAACGCAGCATGCGGGTAACCACTTCCCGGTGCGTACCCAGGTGGTTGGCAATGGTTTCGTGCGTGATTTTGAGCGCGTCCGTGCCTTCAATTGCGGCCTCATCCAAAAGGAACGAGGCGACCCGTTTGTCCAGGCTTTTCCACATCACCTGCTCGATCAGCCACATCACGTCGGAAAAACGGCTGGCCATCAGCTCGTTGGTATAGTTCGCCACCGGGGCGGATTCCTCCATGATGCCCTGATAGACCTCTGCCGGGATGACCCAGAGCGCGGTATCCTTCTCCGCTGCAATGGTGATGTCAAACTGGATCGAGCGCATGATGCAGGAAGCGGAAAACAGGCACATATCGCGGTCAAACAGGCGGTAAATGGTGATTTCCCGCCCCTCATCCGAGAGGATATACGCCCGGAGCTGCCCGGACTGGACCAGAAGCAGGCCGGTGCAGTGCATGCTCCCGTTATGGATGACGTCCCCTTTTTTCACACGCCGGGTGATCAGGCTGCCGAGCAGCCGCTGCTGCTGGTTGGGATTCAGTTTATCCCAAACCGGGAAATATTCCTGAAAGGTCATAGCGCTCCCCCTCCTGCTGTACAGGATTCAGTATATCCTGAGGGAGGGGATCTGTCAATCGCGCCGCAGTGCAGCCAGGGTTTGATACAGTCCCCGCATGGAACTTGACCTGCCCCGGCCGGATGGCGCAGGCCACGTTGTGTCAGGACAGGAGACGCACCAGCGCCTCCAGCTCGTCCTGCATCCCCAGCCCGACGGAAAAGACCGTATCCGCACCGGCGAGCGCAAGCAGGCGGGCCGCCGCGGCGAGGCACTGCGGGTTGGGGCACAGGTCGCATTTTGTGATGACGCCGACGACGGGCTTGGGGAACAGGCTCGCCATGCCGGGGGAAAACGCGCATTCCGGATCGGCAGCATCCTGTAAAAACAGGATCAGGTCGGCGTCGGCGGCAGTGACAATTAACGCCTTGTACATACCGCGCTGTTCCAGATATTCCCCCGGCGTATCGAGGATGCAGCTGCCGCGCAGCGAAACGGTTTGCGTCTTCTGATACCGGACGGCCTCGCCGAGCAGGCGCTGGGCGAGCGTTGTCTTGCCGCAGCCGGTTTTCCCGATCAACATGACCCTTTTCATGAGCGCGTGATCTCCGTGGGGGAGAAATGCAGCACCTCGGTCAGCACATGCAGGACGTTTTGCAGCGCGGCCTCTACGCTGGCGACGTCCCCGCAGATGACCAGCGAGCCGCAGAAGCGGTCGACAAAAACCAGATCGACTGCCGAGGCCTTGGTGGCGGCATCCGCGCCGATGATGGCGGCTTCGCTGGGGGTGATGGTAAGGATGCCGAGCGCGCCGCGTTTTTCGCTGACAACGCCCAGCTTGGCATACAGCTCCTCAACCGGATGGGCGATCAGGTGCGCCATGGTCACCTGTTTGCCCGGCACAAATTCCTGGATGATGCGCTGCTTATCGGATTCAAACATGGAATGGATTCCCCCTTTGAAGCGCCGGCGCAGGCATTACAGGAGCGCCTCGAAGATTTCCGGGCGCGGGCGGGGGATAACAACACTTTGCAGTGCAAGCCCCTTTTCTGCGCCGGTCTGCATACCGGAAGCGACCGATTGGGAAACTGCGGCAACGTCCCCCGAAAGGATGACAAACGACTTGCCGCCGATCCCCATGCCGAGACGGACGTCAATGAGCATGACATCGGCTGCCTTCACCGCGGCATCTGCGGCATAGACCGCAGCCGTCACGCTGAAAAACTCCATCACGCCGACCGCGCCCAGCGGGGGCGGCTCGACGGACAGGCCGATGGCATGGATCACCTGTGGATGGATGCGCGGGATGGAGACCGCGTCCACCAAATGGCTGTCCAGTACGGCGGAGCCTGCCGACAGGGACGCGTCGACCGCCGCTACATCCCCATAAAACAGGATAGAGTATTTGCCGGGACAGACCGGGCGCGCATACAGCAGCTGAACCTCGGCCGCCTTGAGCGCCGCATCCGCGGCTTCGATCCCCTTTGCAATGCTGTTGCTTTCCAGAATACCGAGTGATTCCATCAGGCGTTCCCTCCCTGTTCCGATGTGATTGTGATTTCCGATGCGGAGACACCGGTGACAACGCCGGCAAGCGAGGCATGCAGATGCGCGCCCAGCTGGTCGGGCGGGCACGAGGCGATCTGCTGCCCGACGGAGACACGGTCGCCTACCGCAACGGTCGGCTGTGCGGCCATACCGGCCCCCTGCCGAAGCGCCAGCGAAACGGCGTGCGGCGATACCTGTTCAATGCAGTCGATTGTGATTTTGTTATACGCCGCAACACCGGCCCTTGCGGCAACCCGTGCGGAGGGCGCGAGCCGCCCCGCGCGTTCGGGGCGCGCCTGCCATTCCCCTTCCGGGCGCTGGTAGCGGATGCCGTTCTGCGCCAGACGCTGCTTGATAAGGCGGTTGACGCGGCGCGGCTGCAGCTGCATGGGACAGGCGAACAGTTCGCAGATACCGCATTCGCAGCACAGGGCCGCATTGCGTACAGCGGGGTCGTCCAGGAGGGCGTCCAGGTCGCCGCCGCAGAAGGACAGGCGGCGCATGATGCGATGCGGTTCGATCGGATGGCCGAGCAGATGGCGCGGGCAAAGCTGGGTGCAGTAGCTGCATTGGATGCAGGACGACCGCGCCCGGTTGAACATGCTCGTAAGCGAAATCTGTTCTGTCCGCGCAATCGCGCCGGATGCAGGCAGGACGATCAGCCCGGACATGGTCTTGGTAACGTGCGCCTGCATCGCCTCGGCTTTGGACATGCGTTTGCCCATCATGGGGCCGCCGTTGATGACAATATAGTCCTCCTCCGATGCGCCGCCCGCGCAGGCAAGGCAGTCCGCCACAGGGGTGCCGATCGGGGCGTGGACGATAGTCGGGTGGTGTACCGCGCCGGTCACAGTCAGGTATTTGTGGGTGAAGGGGCGGCCCTGCATGGCGTCATAGACGCATAATGCGGTTGCAATATTGCTGACGACGCACCCGGCCATGCCGGGCAGGCCGCCGGGCGGGACGACCCGCCCGGTCACTTCATAGACCAGCGTCTGTTCATCCCCGGCCGGGAAAAAACTGTCCAGCAGATGCAGGCGCACCGGTGCGCCTGCGTGGGTAATTGCGCCGTTCAAGGCGGCGATCTGCGCGGTATAGTTGTGTTTGAGGGCGATAACCGCCTCCTGTGCGCCCGCTGCGTCGCGCATGGCGCATACGGCGGAGACGATTTCCGGCGCATGGCGCTGCATGAGGTACTGGTCGGTGCGCAGGAGCGGTTCGCATTCCGCGCCGTTGATGATCAGCGTGCCGGCTTTACTTTGATATTTGATATGGGTGGGAAAACCGGCCCCGCCGCAGCCCACAATGCCGGCTTCCTGTATCTGCCTCCAAAGTTCCATGGTTCAGCTCCTCCTCTCCGATGCATCAGGACGGGGCCGCCGCGCCCGCCTGCCGTGCCTGCGCCTGCGATACTTCGATTTCATCGATGATGCCGACAATGGCGCTGTCAACGGGCAGGGCGTCCGCACCCAGCGCGCGGCGCGCCGTGCTGCCCGTGACCACCAGGACCTGCTCCCCGATGCCTGCGCCGACCGAATCCGCGGCGACGAAGGTGGAGCCGTTTTTCTCGGTTGTGCATTCCTCCCGCACGACCATCAGCTTCTGCCCGCTCAGGGCTTCCTCCTTTTTGGTTGCCCATACATGGCCAATGACTCTGCAAATCAACATATGGGGCCTCCCTTACACGCGGATAATGACAGCACCCGCATGGCGCAGCACATCCTGCGCAGCAGGTGTGATCAGCGTGCCGCTGCCGATCTGTATCCGCAGGCCGCGGGCGGCCAATGCGCGCGCTTTGGCCTCGGTGATCAGGTGCTCGCCTGCCGCGCATACCGCCGGATCTGCGGCGGACGGCACGGCGGCGTCTGCTGCAAGGGACTGGGGCGCGGCAGCTGTCCCGATGCGGATGCGTGCCGTGCTGTGCCGGGTGAGCATGCATGCGTTGGCCTCGTCCCAGTCGATATGCATGGCAAGGCCTGCCTTGCTGCTGACGCGCACGGCTACGCCGTCCAAGGTCAGCGGGCGTTCTCCCTTGAGCGAGACGCTGACGGTTTGACCGTCCTGCACATGAATGCGTTCCGCATCCGCAGGAAGGATATGGATATGGGGGCGGGCGACAATCGCGCTGCCGGGCGCGGCGAGCATGCCTGCGGGGCCGACCAGATAGACGTCGGCTGCGCCGCGCAGGTCGCCGGAGAGACGGACGGGCGCCTGGACGCCCAGCGCGCGTGCGTCGGTGGCGGACAGCTCCACCTGAACGGCAGGGCGTTCGGGGCCGAGCACGGCAACGCCTGCGATTTCGCCTTTCGGGGTTACAATGCGAACCCGCTCCTCACTCAGAAACTGCCCCGGCTGGGACAGCGGCCGTTTGGGGGTCAGATGTGCGCCCGGGCCAAACAGCGCTTCGACCGCCGCGGCGGTCAGGTGGACATGGCGCGCGGATACCTCAACCGGGATATCGAGCGGCAGTTCTTCGGCATGCAGGCGCTGTATGACCGCCTGGGTAATCATTTCACACAGTTGCTGCTGATCCATGGCAATCCTCCTTGTAATATCCGGCGAGCACCCGGCAGAACAGCAGGTATACTGCGCTGCTCAGCCGGTTGAGCTGCCGGATGATGTCCGCCCGCTCCTGCGCGGTGCCGGGCGGGAACGCAGTAACGGCGCTGCGTTCCGCTGCGCGGATTTCCGTGCGCAGCCGGTTGAGCCGCAGCGCGCGCAGATCCATGCCGGCGGAGGGGACCGGATGGTCGAAGCCGAACGTCTCCTTCACTTCGTGCGACATACGGTGCAGCGCCTCCTGATCCATCCCCAGAAGCGTCGTTTCCGGCAGGGGCGTATCCTTGACCTCGGCCCCGAGTACCTGCCGGATCGCTTCCAGGATCTCCCCGAGGTCGCTTTGCAGGCGCGCGCTGCCGGCATCTGCCTGCATCAGCAGGATTTCCGCCTGAAGGCTGTCCAGCATGCCGCGCAGCACAATGCGCGGATGGTTTTTGGGAACAAGCATGCGTCCGTGCAGATGGGTCATATATTCCCCTTTCTGTGCCAACTGCTCTCCTGTGGCGCAGTCGATAAAGCCGTGTCCTGTCTGTACGGCGTGGGACATGGGCTGGTATGCATCTTCAACCAGCCGGATGCCGTGATCCCGCATATATTCCCGGGCCAGCGGCGTGACAAAAGTGCCGGGTGCAACATGGATTTCCTCCATGGCATGCCGCGCGCGGGCAGTGCGCAGGTCGCTTTCGGTCAGAATGTTACGTTTTTTCACATCCAGCCCTCCCTGGTATCAGGAAACCATATTACGCCGGGTCGATAGACGGGAGGATGCCCTCCACTTCGCCGTGCGGGCGCGGGATGACATGGACGGAGAGAAGCTCGCCGACGCGCTCCGCGGCCGCCGCGCCTGCATCGGTCGCCGCCTTGACCGCGCCGACGTCGCCGCGCACCATCACGGTGACCAGCCCGCCGCCGACCAGCACCTTGCCGATCAGCGTTACATTTGCTGCTTTTACCATAGCGTCCGCCGCCTCGATCGAGGGGACCAGACCGCGGGTTTCAATCATGCCGAGTGCCTGTAAGTTTGCCATACTACATTTCTCCTTTTTGCAGATTCCGGTGGTTTATGCTTCGATTTTCGGCAGGATGCTTTCAACTTCGCTGTGCGGGCGCGGGATGACATGGACGGAGAGGAGCTCGCCGACCCGTTCCGCAGCCGCCGCGCCTGCATCGGTCGCCGCCTTGACCGCGCCGACGTCGCCGCGTACCATGACCGTGACCAGTCCGCCGCCGACATGCACCTTGCCGATCAGGGTGACATTCGCGGCCTTGACCATGGCGTCGGCCGCTTCGACCGAGCCGACCAGGCCTTTGGTTTCCACCATGCCGAGTGCCTGTAAGTTTGCCATTTTCCGTTACCTCCTGTTTTCATGCGTTGGACGCGGTCAGCTTTGCAATGACCGCACGGGTGATCGCCTCAATATCCTGGGGGCTCAGTGGACCGGCCTGCTGTGCCGGAGAGGGGGCAGGCGCAGGGGCGCCCTGCCGCAGATCCTCCAGTTCACGCAGCCCCCAGGCAACCCGGCGGATGTTGACCAGGTTCTCCGGGCCGATATTATCCGATGTGGCGCTGCCGCCGACTGCGCCGCAGCCGAGCGTGAGCGCGGGGGCCAGCCCTGTTGTGGCGCCAACGCCGCCCAGCGCGCCGGGGGTGTTGACCAGCAGGCGGGAGACCGGTTTTTTGAGGGCAAATTCCCGGATTATCTGCTGATTGGTTGAATGGATGGTCATGGTGTGGCCGCAGCCCTCGTTTTGCAGGATCGAGATAGAGAGCGCGCACGCCTCCTCCCAGTCTTCCGCAACGTAAAACGCGAGCACCGGGCACAGCTTTTCGCGGGAATAGGGGTTGGTGCGCGACACCTCGGTCTGCCGGGAAAGCAGCACGCGGGTGCCTTCCGGGATGCGGATGCCCGCCATGTCCGCGATCTGCTGCGCGGTGCGCCCGACGATTTTCGGGTTCATGGTGCCGTTGGCGCGGAGCAGGAAAGAAGCGAGCCTGCGGCTTTCCTCATCGCTGAGGAAGTAGCCGCCCTGCGCTTCGCATGCGGCGGCGACCGCGCTTTCCGAACAGCGTTCCACCACGATCGACTGCTCGGAGGCGCAGATCGTCCCGTTATCGAAAGTTTTGCTGGCAAAAATGCGCTGTACGGCGAGCGGGATATCCGCGCTTTTTTCGATAAAGGAGGGGCCGTTGCCCGGCCCGACACCGAGCGCGGGGTTGCCCGAGGAGTATGCTGCGCGCACCATGGCCTCCCCGCCGGTTGCCAGGATGATACTGACGTCCCGGTGGGTCAGAAGGGCGTTGGTGGCTTCCATTGTGGTCAGCTCTACACAGCCGACCGCGCCTTCCGGCGCACCGGCCCGGCGGGCGGCCTGTTCGATGATGCGGAAGGTTTCCAGGATGCAGCGCTTTGCGCCGGGATGCGGGCTTACAATAATCGCGTTGCCCGATTTGAGCGCAATCAGGCACTTGTACATGGTGGTGGAGGTGGGGTTGGTCGAAGGGATCAGCGCCGCGACCACCCCCATCGGTACGCCGATTTCGATCACCTTGCGCGCCGGGTCGTCCCGCAGGATGCCGACCACACGGGCGTTTTTGATGTGCTCCCAGACGATGGTGCTGCCCAGCTGGTTCTTCAGCACCTTGTCCTCCCACCGGCCAAAGCCGGTTTCCTCAACTGCCATGCGGGCGAGCGGCTCTGCCTCCCGCGCGCAGGCGGCGGCGACCGCTTCGCAGATGGCGTTCAGCTGCTCCTGTGAAAACGATGCAAGCTGTGCCGCGGCAGCTTTGGCGCGCGCCACAAGGTTGCGTACTTCCTGTATGGATTGCAGGTCTCGGTCCAGTTCCAAAATCGTTACGCCTCACTTTCCTGTAATTCGCTTGGGATGGGTTGATGTGCAATGCTGCAAACCGCCTGCGCAAAGGCTTCGCAGGCGCTGCGGCAGGCGGATTGTTCGCCGGTGAGCAGGCCGCCTCCGAAGTTGGTTTCGGTCGGAGGGCCGTAAAATACGCGCAGCGTTGTGCCGGAGGTTTTGAGGGCGGCGTCCAGCCCCACGGCGGCTTCGAGCGGCGGGGCGATCAGATAGGCCATTGCCGTGCCCTCGGGCACCCCGGCCTGCCGGGAGAGGTAAGAGCCGGTGCGGGCAATGCAGTGGGCAAAATAGACCACGGATCCATCCTCGCAGGCGGTATAGAAATGCGCCTGCTTGTGGACATAGTGCGCGGCGGCAAGCAGGCCGCTGCGCACCTGTTCCGGGTCCGGCCCGGACAGGATGCCGAGAAATTCGCCCGCCAGCCGGGTGCTGGCGTTTGCCGCGCCCGCATACATGCTGCGCGCATAGGCGACATGGACATCCGCCTTTTTGGTCGCCTCGTCCAGCGCGGCATAGGCCACGTCGTCGCAGTCGGCTGTCAGCAGCCCGAGACTGCGGTCCCCTGCGCGCAGATCAAGCTGCCGGAGCAGCGCGGGGTCTGCATTGGGGAGGATGCGCATGCTCAGGATGTGCGCCGGTACCGGGGAAGGTATCATGCGGGCCTCCCCCTTCCTAGCGTACGAGCGCCACGCCGCTGGTCTTCTGCTCGAGGATATGTGCAATGAGATCGACCAGATAGGCGCCGGCTTCCACTGCCGGGATGCCGTTTCTGTGGATGTTGGAGACCACGGTGCGCCGCGATTCCGGCATGCCGGGGTGGGCCCGGTAGCTGATATAGGCGCTCATGCTTTCCGCAGTCGCAAGGCCGGGGCGCTCCCCGATAAAGGAGCAGACAACGGCGGCGTCCAATGCCTGCGCGATGTGGTCCTGCGCGGCGACACGTCCATATTTGACAAAAACCGGCGTGCCCGTGGACAACCCTTTTTCCTTCAGGCCTGCCAGCACAATCGGAAGGATGCGCGGGGCATTGGCACTGACGGCAGTAGAGGAGAGGCCATCGCTGACAATAAGCTGCACGTCGATCCCTCTGGTGCAATGCTGCTGGAGCGCTGTGAGGGTATCCTCGCTGAAAACCCGGCCGAGATCGGGACGGGTGATGAATTCCGCCTTGCTCTGGCAGCAGGTCCGGATGGGGAAGAGCGCAAGCTGTTCGACCAGGCTGTCGTCCACATCGGTCCAGACTGCATCGCGCGCGGCCGCGTGGTCGGCGCGCAGCCGCAGGAGCGTTTCGGTGCGCAGGCGCGCGCCGGCGCGTCCTACGCCGATGCGCGCCGGTGTCTGCGCGATCATGCGGGCAAGCGCGGCGGAATCGTGCGCGTCCGGCAGGCCGGCGTCGGGCAGCCGGGTTTCATCCGGCGGCAGGCCGTGCTGTGCGCGGAATTGTGCGCTTTCCTGCCGCCGCGCGGTGTTTTCCGCCGCGGTGCGCGCCTTGCAGGCGCCGCCGTACTGTATGGGCGGCAGACCGGCCCATACCGCCGGCGTGACCGGTGCATCCGGCTGGCGCATGGAGCGGACAACCTCATCCACCACCCGTTCGATATCCGTGTAATTTAACATAGCACCCCTCCTCGCTTAAAGCAGTTCGGCAAATATTGTGGGATCACCGGCGCGCGCAGTCAGACGGCCCTCCTCGGTGATGCCCATGCGCTCCAGCCAGCGGTCAAATTCGCTGATCGGGCGCAGGCCGAGCACTTCGCGGATCGCGGCGGCGTCATGATAGGCGTTGGTCTGGTAGTTGAGCATGACGTCGTCGCTCGCGGGCACGCCGAGGATGTAGTTGACGCCTGCGGAGGCGAGCAGCATGGCGAGGTTTTCAATATCGTTCTGGTCTGCCATCATGTGGTTGGTATAGCAGCAGTCGCAGCCCATGGGGACGCCGGAGAGCTTGCCCATGAAGTGGTCTTCCAGCCCTGCACGGATGACCTGGCGGCTGTCGTACAGGTATTCCGGGCCGATAAAACCGACTACGGTATTGACCATAAACGGGGAGAAGCAGCGCGCATAGGCGTAGCAGCGGGCTTCCATGGTGACCTGGTCGGCGCCGTTGTGCGCGCCCGAGGACAGTTCGCTGCCCTGGCCGGTTTCAAAATACAGCAGGTTGGGGCCTGCCGCCGTCCCCTGCCGCTGCAAAAGTTCCTTCGCTTCCCGGATGTTCTCCGTGGTAAAGCCGAACGCAAGGTTGCCTTTTTCGCTGCCGGCGATGGACTGGAAAATCATATCGCAGGGCGCGCCGCGCCGGACGGCCTCGATCTGCGTGGTGATGTGGCTGAGCACGCAGATCTGGGTGGGGATTGCGAGCCGGTTTTTGATGTCGTCAAAGCGTTTGAGCACCTCGGCTGTGCCGTCCACCGTGTCCCCGGCGGGATTGAGGCCGATCACAGCGTCCCCGCAGCCGTAGGACAGACCCTCGAGGACGGATGCCGTGATCCCCTCCACGTTGTCTGTCGTATGGTTGGGCTGCAGGCGGGTGGACAGCGTCCCGCGCAGGCCGATGGTGGTGTTGCAGCGCGCCGGCACGCGGATTTTCGCCGCAGCATAGACGAGGTCGAGGTTGCTCATCAGCTTGGCAACCGCCGCAACCATTTCTGCGGTGAGGCCTTTGGAGATGCGGCGGATCTGAGATTCGGCCGTGGTTCCGGCGAGCAGCCATTCGCGCAGTTCGCTGACCGTCCAGCCGCGGATTTCGTTGTATATGGTCTGGTTCAGCCCGTCCTGGTTGAGACGGGTCACCTCGTCCTCCTCATAGGGGACAACGGGGTTCTCACGCAGTTCCTCAAGCCGCATGGCGGCCAGGACCTCTTTGGCGGCCACCCGCTCGATTTCCGAGCGGGCCGCCACACCCGCAAGGATGTCACCCGACTTTTCCTCATTTGCCCGGGCCAGCACGGTTTTGACATCGTCAAAAACAAAGGTCTGCCCGGAAAGTGTTGTCCGATAGGCCATGAAGGAGCCCTCCCTTGCTGTCAGGATTCAAAAATCAATGTTTTTACAATCGCAGGTATAGCCATGCCGTTCAGCACGGGCGCGCCCAGATCGATAAACTGCCCGTCGCCGATATCGATCCCATCGACCGCAATGACAGGGCGGCCTGCCTTCCGGCGCAGCAGCTGGCCAAGCGCCTTGGCAACGTCGCGGCGGGTGAGCACCAGAAGCGGCGCGCCCTCCGGCAGCACATCGTCCAGCCCGGCAGTAATGGCCGCAGCCAGCGTCTCAAGCTGCGGATAGGTCGGGTCGGCAGGGCCTTCGAGCGCCAGAAGCAGCAGGGTGCTGTCATTCTGCCGGAGGAACCATGCCGCACGTTCGTGCAGCAGCGCGGCATCCCCGGCGGAGACCCGGCGTTCCTCCCCGGTATCCAGGCGGAGCACGGGGATGTTTCGGAGCGGGAACAGCCCGCGGTCATAGGCAATTGTGCTGCCGGAAAGCCGGGTGGTGCAGGTCCCCGCGCCGACAACCGTGGCGCGGATGGTTTCCGCAGCCGGCAGGACACGGAAACGGCCGAACAGCCGCCCTCGCCGGATGGCCCTGCCGAGCAGCACGCCGATATCGTGATAGGCAAACGGCTCAGGCGGCGGCTGCATGATGCAGTCCGCCACCCCGCCGGAAAAGGAGAGAAAGCCGATTGTAATGTCCGGCGGCAGGGAGAAGGGGGTGCTGCCGGGCGTTGTAAGCTGCCCCAGCAGGGTGGAGGGCGGGGACAGCCCGAGCAGCTGCTCAAGCACATCGTTCATCCCGTCACACAGACGCTCGAGCGCGTCCTGCGATGCAGGCTGGCCGGGCGCGAGCGGGATTTGGCAGGCTGCGGCAACCTTTTGCGCGCCGCCGTACACTGCGCGGATTTTGCCGTCCGGGGTCAGGCTGACCTGACGGCCGCCGATATCCAGGCAGCCGCTTGCCGCGACCCTGCCGCAGTCGAAAACCGCAATGTTGGTGGTGCCGCCGCCGATGTCCAGATTGACCACAGCCGCACTGTGGTCGCGGGAATACTGCTGCGCGCCGCTGCCCTGCCCGGCGAGCACTGCTTCGAGGTCGGGGCCTGCGGTGGAAACCACAAAGTCGCCGGCAAGGCTGCTGATCTGTTCCAAAACGGCACGCGCATTTTCGCGGCGGGCAGTTTCCCCTGTGATGACGACAGCACCGGTCTGCACCTGTGCGGGCCGGATACCGGCGTCGGCATAAACGCCCTCAATCATGCGGCGGAGAGCGGCGCTATCGATGCGGCTGGCGTCAAGCAGCGGGGTGTCAAAGACCGGGCTGCGGAAGAATACCTCTTTTCCCGTGATTTCTGCGCGCGGGACGGAGAAATACCCCGCGGTATTTTGAACGGAAAGACGGCTGAAAATCAGCTGTGTGGTCGATGTGCCGATGTCGATGCCGACGCTGCAAATCTGCGTATGCTGCAAAACCGTCCCTCCCTGAAAACAACAAACGCCCAGAGCGGTGGAGGGATCCATCGCTCTGGGCGCATTTGCCAGTTCAGTTATACCCGATTGTATAACCGGATTTATTCTTTTATGGGTTCATCATAACATCCTGCTGCGGAAAAGTCAAATGAAATTATGCAGCCGCCCGGATTGCCTGCAATATGCAGTTCGCCGCCGAGCTTTTCCTGCACGGTCATGCGCACAATCGACAGGCCGAGGCCCTCCCGGTATCCTTCGGGCGGGAAACCGATCCCGTCGTCGCGCACAGCGACGGTGACAAACGCGCCCGTGCGCTGGATCAGGAGGCCGATATGCCCCGCCGGACGGCCGCGGAACGCGTGCTTATATGCATTCGTCAGCAGTTCGTTTATGACAATGGCGACGTCGGACGCCTGCCCCTGCGGCAGTTGTGCGTCGCCTCCGCTGACCGTATACTCAATTTCCGCGCCGGAATCCCCGAAAACCGTTTGGATATTGCGGCAAAGCCGGTCAGCCAGCCCGCGCAAACTGACCATGCCGGAGGGCTGGGCAAGCAGGATGTCCTCGATCGCAGCAATGCTCAGCACACGGGCGCGGTTTTCCTGAAAAGCCTGCCGCGCTTCGGGATGGGCCGCCTGCCGCATCTGGAGGTTCATGATGCTGGCCATGGTCTGCAAGTGGTTTTTGATCCGGTGATGGATTTCGCGCTGGCGCAGCAGGCCGAGATCGGCGCTGCCCTCCGCCGGCCCGGCAGAGGACTGCGACAGGGCGCGGTATTTCTGCTCCATGTGATAGCCGCGGCTGACATCCTGTTCGGCAATCAGGACAGCGCAGACCGTTCCCGCGTTGTCGCGGAGCGGGATGACATTCTGCCGCACCACGCGGTTTTCCTGCGTCACGGCCTTGAGGTCGCGGACCGGGACGCCGGTTTCCATGGCCCAGTAAGCGGCGGGCTCGCTCTCGCGCTGCGCGGTGCAGCCGTCTACGCTGCCGCTGTACACCGACTGCCCGGCGCTGGGAAAAGCTTGCGCTGCGACAAACAGCAGGCCGCTCTGCCGGTCCAGGCAGTCGATAAACAGGTCGGCGGACATCAGCTCCGCGATTGCGGGGAGCCACCGGCCCAGCTCCGACAGGCCGTCGGCCGTATCATCCGTCAGGCAGGCGCGCTGTTTGACATTGTCCCAGTTCACGATAAACCGCCCCGCTTTCGGATCTGCCGCGCTGCTTCTTCGGGCGTCTGGCCGCCGGCCTTTGCCGTGCGGCACAGCCAGCGGTAAGCGGCGGCCTCGCTCATGCCCTTTTGGCGCATCAGCCACTGCTTGACCACAAGGATATCGTCCCGGGTGTCATACCGCCGGATCAGCCCCCGGGCGATCTCAACGGCGGGACAGCGCTTATCCATGGCGGTTTTCTGGATGCGGCGGCGGGCTTCCTGCTCGGGGATGCCCTGCGCACCGGCAAACAGCGTGACGGCGCGGTCTATCAGACGGTTATCCTCCAGCTTTTTCTGTAAGCGTTCTTTTTCTGCGTGCTCGCGGCGCAGTATTTCGCCCTGGGAGCAGGCGATTTCAATGGCAGGCCCCAGCTGGCCGGGATGGACCGGCTTAACCAGATAGCCCGCAGCGCCGGCGCATGCTGCGCTTTGCACAAAGCTGCTGTCGGCGTAGGCGGTCATGATCACAACGCAGCCCGCCAGCCGTTCCTGTATGATGGCTTCTGTGGCGTAAAGGCCGTCAAACACCGGCATCTTGAGATCGATCAGCGCTGCATCCGGGTGCGTAGAACGGCAGGCCTCGACCGCATCAAAACCGTCCGACGCCTCAGCGCAGACCTGATATCCCTGTTCTTCCAGACATTTGCGGATATCCAGCCGGATGATCGGCTCGTCGTCAGCCAGCACAATGGTTCTGGACACAGCACCACCTCCTGTTCCGGTTCCAGTATAAAAGCGGGCAGGGGGAAAAGCAAGGTTTTTCGTGTACACAGTGAAAAAACATTTGTCCTCAATGGGAAGATTATCATTTTTTGCAAACATTGCCGGAGGAAAATCCCTGCCCGGAAAAGATTATGTTAAATTTAGCGAAAAAATGTCGAACTGATGTTGACATTGTATAAAATGCATGGTATCTTCAAGTTAAAAGAGACAGAAATTGACGTATTTTACAAAGATATCGACAAAAAATGATAACTTTTAAAATATAGAGTGCCGGGTAGCCGAGGTGATCGCGTTTGAAATATGATCGTCTGCAAAGCATCAAGAGAAAACTGGTGCATGAGAAAAAAGTAGTTACCGCTGAGCTGAGTGAACAGTTCGGCGTGTCGATCGAAACGATACGGCGGGATCTCGACCTGCTTGAATCCGAGGGCCTGATCCGGAAAATATATGGCGGCGCAGAAATCCGCAAGGAGGATCCTGCGAATACCGAGATGGACGAATGGAACAAACGCTGCCAGGTTTGTGTGGCGGAAAAGCGGGCGATCGCCCAGAAAGCCATCCGGTTGATTCCGGATGCCTGCTCCGTTGTGCTGGACTCGGGTACCACGACCTATCATGTGGGCTGCCTGCTGGGGATGCGGAAGGATATTTCAGTGTTGACCAATTCGCTGCATTGCGCGATGGCGGTATCCTGCCGGACGGATCACCCGATCTACCTGCTGGGCGGGCAGGTCAAAAAGGGGGAGCTGATCACGACGGGTATCCTTGCGTCGGATTTCCTTGACAGTTTTGGAAAAATCGACGTTGCGGTGATCGGCGTGGACGGGCTGACGCTTGAAGAGGGCATCATGGATTACAGCATGGAGATGTGTCTGATCAAGCAGCGGTTCCTCCGCAAATCCGACCTTGTCATCGCGGTGACAGACCATACCAAGTTTAATGTCAGGGCAAACTACCGATCCTGCGCGCTCGATCAGGTGGATTACCTGATAACTGACGCACAGGCGGATCCGGAAATGGTAAAGGAGATACAAAATCGCAATGTAAAGGTGATTATTGCGGATAGAGAGGGGTGAACTGATGTACGACCAGCATATCCACAGCAGATATTCACAGGATGGACATCACGATATTATGGAAATCGCACAGGCCGCAGTGGAGCGGGGGCTGCGCGGGATTACAATAACCGACCATTTTGACCTTTGCGATGCGGAGATCGGATACCGGTTTTATCTGGACTGTGAACAGCAGCGGCGTCGTGCATTCGAGCAGGCGCGGGAAGCATTTGACGGCCGGCTGGAGATCCGCTGGGGCATCGAGGTGGGGCACCCTTATTTCATGCCGGAGGTAGCCAGGGCATTTCTGGAATCGCATCCGTTCGACTTTGTGCTGGGCGCGGTCCACTTCCTGCGCGGGGACCGGGATATCTATCTGATTGATTATTCCAGCCCGGCGGTGGCCGATGCGGTGCTGAAAGAATATTTTACCGACATGCTGGAGCTGCTGCGGTTCGGCGGGTTTGACAGCCTTGCCCATCTGGATTACCCGCTGCGGGTGATGAGAGGGAAGATTCCCGAACCGACTGTTGCCGGGTATCGGGACTATATCGACCCGATATTGCAGGAGGTTGTGCGGCAGGGTATTTCGCTCGAGATCAATACGCGCGGGTTTATGGACTGGAAAAAACGGCAGGAGCCGGAGGACTGGGTGCTTGCGCGCTATTATGAACTGGGCGGACGGCGGATTACCATCGGGAGCGATGCACATGTGCTGGACGCAGTAGGCGGGGAAATCGACCGGGCCATACGAAAGGCGCGGGAGATCGGTTTTACTGAACTCATGTACTACCGGGAGCGCAAACCCTGTGCCATTTCATTATTGTAATCGTGCGTAACGGGGTAAAACCTGAAGCGCCGGTGATAAGAGAAAAGTGGAAAGAGTGAGACCGAGACAAAAAAGAAAGGTGAGTTTGTATGAAAAAGACCAGAAAGATGACAAGGCTGACAGCGATGCTGCTGGCAGCAGGTTTCCTGTTAGCCGGCTGCGGCGGCGGAGGCGGCGAAAGCACGGAGCAGACCGAAGCGGTCGATCTCAACTCCATGACGATGGAGGAACTGATCGCAGGGGCACAGGAGGAAGGCCGGCTGGAGACCACCGGTATGCCGGATGACTGGGCTAACTGGGGTGAAAGCTGGGCTTCGTTCAGCGAAGAGTACGGTATTGAGCATTATGACACCGATATGGCCTCGGCTGAAACCGTAGCGATCTTTGCGGCGGAAAAGGACAGCCCGACAAAGGACTTTGGCGACGTCGGCCAGGCGTTTACGGTAACTGCAGAAGAGCAGGATGTGCTCCAGGGTTACAAGGTTTCCACCTGGGACTCCATCCCGGACTGGGCAAAGGATCCGGAGGGGCGCTGGTATGTGACCTATACCGGTACTAACGCGTTCCTGACCAACCCGAACCTGACCGGCGGCAAGATCCCGGAAACCTGGGACGACGTCAAAAACGGTGACTATATGGTTTCGCCGGGCAACGTCATTGGCGGCGCTTCTTCCCAGGTTGCGGTGCTTGCCTGTGCCATCGCATACGGCGGCGGGCTGGATAATGTACAGCCGGGCATTGACTTCTTCAAGGAACTGGCGGAGCAGGGCCGGTTGGATCCCGCTGACCCGACCCGCGACCGTGTAGCGACCGGCGAGGTAGCATGCATGCTGGCGCGATATGACTTCCAGTGCCTGAGCTGGAGGGACGAGATCAATGCGGCGGACCCGAATATGAACCTGGTTGCAACCATCCCCTCGGATGCGTCCGTAACATCCGGCTATGCGCTGCTGTTCAACAAGTGGGCGCCCCATCCGTGCGCTGCGGCGCTCGGTATCGAGTACCTGCTGAGCGACCAGGGACAGATCGAACGCGCGAAATCCTATGCCCGCCCGATCCGTTCGGATGTAGAGATCCCGGAAGACATCGCTTCCAAGATGCTGCCGGATTCGGCATACGAAAACAGCACTGCGATCACAGACGTCGAGTCCTTTGCAGCGGCTTGCAATGAAATCGCCCGTCTGTGGGAAGAGGAAGTGCTTCCTCTGATCGGCTGATTTCGGGATATTCACGGTTTTAATGAGGAAGCCGTCTGTGTTGCCAGGCGGCTTCCTTTTTTCAACCCGACACAGAAAGGGATGAAATCATTGGATAAGAAAGTAATTCTGGTCATGATTGACGCACAGGGCTTTGAAACAGCGGTGCTTCGCGCGGGATTCTTCGAACATCTGGCTGAGTCCGGGCTGGCAGCGAAATACCGTGTTCAGTGCGGCCTGCCCTCTTCCTCACGCCCGATGTATGAGACCATACTGACCGGCCTGCCGGTGCATGCGCACGGTATTTATTCCAACCAGACCGTGCGGCGCAGCCGCTGTGAAAACCTGTTTTCGCTCACGCGCGCCCATGGCCGCAGCAATGCCGCGGCAGCATACGGATGGGTATCCGAGTTGTATACCGACCATGCGCCGTTTGACCTGTATGCCGACCGCATGTGCCTGCAGGGCTCGGGCGATATCGACCACGGCATTTTTTACATGGAGGACACCTATCCGGACAGCCATCTCTATGCAGATGCCGAAATGCTCCGGCTGATGTACCACCCGGATTTTATGCTGGTGCATCCCATGAATGTGGATGACGAGGGGCACAAACACACTTCGGCCAGCAGGGAATACGGCCATGCCTCCGAGGTGTCCTTCGACCAGCTCGCGATCCTGTTCGACCGCTGGCGCGGGGACGGGTATGACATCCTGATTACCGGGGACCATGGCATGGATACGCTCGGGATGCATGGCGGCAACGAAGCGATCCAGCGCGAGGTCCCGCTGTACATTGTGTCCGACCGGGTGCAGCCCGGGGATTTTTCCGACCACTGCATTTCCAACCTGAATATCGCGCCGCTGGTCTGCGACCTGCTTGCCATCCCGCGCGGTAAGGGGATGCTGGGCCGGCTGGAAATCCAGGTCAGGGAGGGGGCAGCGGAATGAGCCGGAAACTGAGCGTAAAAGGCATCGGGAAATATGCAGCCTCATTCCCGTTTTTTATACTGGTTATCTTTTTCCTGTTTGCCCCGTTGTCCAATATGGTATGGAAGAGCTTTATTTCCCCGGAGACCGGCGCTGCGACCATCGCCAACTATATCGATGTGTTTACAAAGCCGATTTACCTGGCTTCCATGCGCAACAGCCTGTACCTGACCCTGCTGTCGACCATTGCAGGCCTGGTGATCTCGTTTGTCGCGGCCATGGCAGCCGCGGAGGCCACCCGTGGATGG
This sequence comes from Candidatus Agathobaculum stercoravium, assembly GCA_019113065.1. GTDB lineage: Bacteria > Bacillota > Clostridia > Oscillospirales > Butyricicoccaceae > Agathobaculum > Agathobaculum stercoravium. The sequence continues at coordinate 10,627 of DXIC01000082.1, read as the reverse complement.
AACAGCAAGTTCCTTTCCATCCTGAACATGGTCTCAAACTTCGCGGGCCTGCCGCTGGCGTTTGCATTCATCATCCTGCTCGGCAATTCGGGCGTGCTGATTGAAGTGCTCGACCAGATCGGTATCCATGTGATGGATGACTTTAACCTGTACGGCTCGGAAGGCCTGCTGCTGGTATTCGTCTATTTCCAGATACCGCTGGGGACATTGGTGCTGATCCCGTCCTTCCAGAGCATCCGGAAGGAGTGGAAGGAATCCGCAGCGCTGATGAAAGCGAACTCCTTCCAGTTCTGGTGGCGCATCGGCATCCCGGTCATGCTGCCCAGCCTGTGCGATACCTTTTCGATGCTGTTCGCCAACGCGCTGACCGCCTACGCGACGCCGTTTATGATGATTTCGACCAACTATCCGCTGCTGCCGATCAAGATTACCAGTATGTTCACGGGCGAGACCGTGCAGCAGCAGGAGCTTGGCTCGGCGCTGTCCATCAGCATGATGCTGATCATGCTGCTTGTTATTTTCCTGTGCAACATGGTGAAAAAGGTATTTTATAAGGGAGGGAACAGCTGATGAAACGCAACCGTTGGCTACCGTGTGTGATCATTGTCATCATCAGCATTTTTCTGATCCTGCCGCTGCTGATTCTTGGGATTTACTCTTTTGTGACCAGCTGGTCGGAAATCCTTCCCTCCGGCTATACGATGGAGTATTATCAGGACGTTTTTGAGGATGCGCGGTTCTGGCCGTCCATGCTGCGCGGTATCACCATCAGCTTTGTGCCGATCATTCTGACAGGACTCACGGTGATCCTTGCGCTGTATACTTCGATCCTGTACTGCCCCAAGCTGGAAAGCGTGATCCAGAGCATCTGCATGATCCCGCATACACTGAAGGGCGTTATCCTGGCGATTTCTGTCCTGGGCCTGTATGCAGGCTCCGGGCCGGTTTTCGGCAACCGCATTGTGATGCTGACGTTTGTCTACTGCATCATTATCCTGCCTTTCGTTTATCAGGGCATCCGGAACAACCTGCGTGCCATCAACGTGCAGCAGCTGATCGAGGCCGCTGAAATCCTTGGCGCCAGCAAATTATACGCATTTATGCGGATTATTGTCCCCAATATGGTTTCCGGCATCCTGATCTCGTCCCTGCTGGCGATGTCCACGATTTTCAGCGATTTCGCAATCGTCAAGATTGTCGCCGGCAGCCAGTACCTCACGGCGCAGCAGCTGCTTTACAACGCGCGGAACAACCCGGGGCAGTATACCAGCGCGATCGTACTGATTATGTTCCTCGCAACGCTGTTGATTTCCGGCATCGCATTTGCGATGCAGAACCGCGCGGACCGCAAGCAGGAACAGGCAAGCAAGGATGCAAAGGAGTAATACAGTATGGCTTATATAGAATTCCGTAATATTCATAAGTACTTTGGTTCGTCCCATGTGCTCAAGGGGATCAACCTCGGCGTGGAATACGGCCAAATGGTCACGCTGCTCGGCCCCTCGGGCTGCGGTAAAAGCACGCTGCTGCGGTGCCTGGCAGGACTGGAGCAGGTCAACGAGGGTCAGATATTCCTCGATGGAAAGGACATCACCAACCTGACGCCCAAGCAGCGGAACATCGGCATGGTGTTCCAGCAGTACAGCCTGTTCCCGACCATGACGGTCCGCCAGAATGTGGCGTTCGGTTTGCAGATCCAGAAAATGGAGAAATCCAAAATCGACGCAAAGGTCAAAGAGGTCCTTGAGATTGTCGGCCTGTCGGACAAGATCGACCACTATCCGCGCCAGCTGTCCGGCGGCCAGCAGCAGCGTGTTGCGCTGGCCCGTGCGATTGTCACCGAGCTGAAGGTGCTGCTGCTGGACGAGCCGCTCAGCGCGATTGATGCCCTGCTGCGCAAAAATTTGCAGATTGAGATCCGCCGGATCCAGCAGGAGCTGAACATCACGACCATCTTCGTGACCCATGACCAGGACGAAGCGATGGTCATGTCCGATATGATCCACCTGTTCAATGTCGGGCAGATTGAACAGTCCGGCACGCCGGTGGAGATTTACACCCATCCGCGTACTAGGTTCGCTGCAAACTTTATCGGCAATTACAATATCCTGGACGCCGCACAGTTCAAGACGCTGACAGGGGCGGAAGCGCAGGCGGAGAACGTAGCGATCCGTCCGGAGGTGATCAGCCTGTCCGCAGAGCCGGGAGAACAGCCTGGCTGCTACATGCGCAAGGGGAAAATTGTCAACAGCGTGCCGCACGGCAATATCGTCCGCTACACCATTGCGTGCGACGATGTGACGCTGCGCGTAGATGTGCTGTTTTCTGATGCGATGCTTCTTGCTGCGCAGAGCGAGGTCTATTGCAGCGTTGCAAAGGAAAACTGCCTGATGCTGGAGTGAGTCATCTCCGGCGGCCCGGAATCGCATAAGCCGGCAAGGAGGAACAGAAACGGGGTGCCCATATGCAGGCGATCACAACTTGGGACATTATTTTTCGGCTGCTGGCGGCTATGGCGGTCGGGCTGATTGTGGGCGGGCAGCGCACCCGGACAGCGCATCCCGCCGGCCTGCGGACCCATATGTTGGTGGCGCTTGGCGCGTGTGTGGTTATGGTCATAGGCAGCCAGCTGTATCAGGATACGCAGCATCTGTACCAGACCGGGCCGGACCCGGCCCGGCTGGGGGCGCAGGTTATTTCCGGCGTGGGCTTTTTGGGTGCGGGCACGATCCTGAAGGACGGCGTCACGATCCGCGGCCTGACCACGGCGGCCAGTTTGTGGACAGTTGCCTGCCTCGGGCTGGCGACCGGCATGGGATATTATGTGCTGGCGCTGTTCGGCAGTTTGGCTGTGCTGATTACCCTGTCTGCGCTCGACCGGCTGCAGGCGCATCTGCAAAAAAACGGCGTCTACCGCCTGTACCTTAAAATTGAATGTGACGATTTGAATAACAGCCTCATCCAGATAGAGGAAATCTGCAACTACTACCACGTTGCTATGTCCAATCTGGCGTTTGGCAGGGGCAGCAATGACAAATATGTGATCCGGCTGCGGTTGTCCTTCCCGCCGAAAAGCACGGAGCGGGATCGGAACCTGTTTTTCTGCGATATATCCAATATTGAGGATATCACGAGTGTGGAGAACCAGGACGAATAGCCAGGATTTATCATATTTTTATGAAAAGCAAAATGGCAGGCAACACAGTGCCGGCCCATGGTTGCAGCACATTTGTGGAACCGGTCGGCCCATCAGCGGATCGGGCACCATTTGGTAAACTGCAAGGCTTGCACGGAGGGCAGTCCATTTACCGGGAATGGCACGCCGGATAAGGCACAGACTGGAACGTCTGCCTTATCCGGCGTTTTTGTTTTCAGGAATACCCTGTTGTCCCTGCATCTGCGGTGCGATCCCGCCCGGGGAGAGGGGAGAAAAGGCATTTGCCGGTCTGCGCAGTACGCAACCGCCTTACCGTGCCCCTTTTTGCAGACAAATGAAAAATTTTTCGAAAGCCCTTGACATTGCCCGGAATGGGGAGTAAGATATCGTTTGTCTGATTGCGGAACATCCGAAATCGGATAATTCTGGAAGGAGGGGACGGTATGGAAACTGACGGGGGCAGGACGGATACGCTGCAGGCGTTCCGCGACGCGACGATGGAACTCGACAATGTCTATTCCATGTTTGCGAAAGCCTGCGGGCTGTCGGATGCGGAATACTGGTCGCTGGTCCTGATCCATGAGGGCGTGGAAACGCAGGCGCAGATCAGCGGGCAGCTCTACCTCAGCCGGCAGACGCTCAACTCCGCGTTCAAGCAGCTGGTACGCAAGGGGCTTGTCCGGCTGGAGCCCTATGAGGACAACCAGCGCGCCAAGCGCGCGTCGCTGACCGAAGCGGGGAGGCGTTTTGTTTCCATGCATGTGATCCGCATGCATGAGATAGAGGAACAGGCCTGGCAGCGGATGCCGCCGGAGGAACGCACGGCGCTCACGGCACTGACCCGGAAATATACAGGCCTTGTGCGGGAACTTCTGGATTCCGCGCAGCAGGCTGCAACCGAATAATCGTTCACCGGAGGACTGGCCATCGCAATGGCCGGCTGCGCAATGGGCAGCCATAGTCGAAAAGGTGTCGGGTGCGCCCGGTTATTTGCAAGAGTAACCGGGCGCACCCTTTTATGTTTTTTGACCCGGAAAGGAAGATCAACGTATGAAACTCATTTTGCGGTTCCTGAAACCGCACTGGAAGCTGTGCACGGTCACCGTGCTGCTATTGATCATCGACGTGGCCGGCTCGCTGGTCATTTCGACGCTTGCCGCCCAGATGCTCAACCTGGGTACCTCGGGCAGCCCGTTTGAGGCGATTGTACAGGCCGGTATCCTGATGTCGGCCGCGTCGCTCATCTCCGGCTTCTGCGCGATCACAGGCGGCTATGCCTGCGCGACGCTGTCCGCACAGGTGGGCAAGGACATGCGCATCGCGCTGTACAAAAAGTCGCTCAAGCTGTCGGTTTACGACTTCCGGCAGTTCGGCACGGCGTCCATCACCACCCGTACGGTGTCCGATATCACCACCATCCAGTTCGCGCTGACCAGCTTCATCCAGATGGTACTGCCCGTGCCGGTTATCTTCATTGTTGCGCTGGCGCTGGCCTTCCGGCTGGATACGGAAATGGGCTTTATCCTGCTGGGCGTTGTGCTGGCGGTTCTGGTGCTGGCGTTCTTTATCATGCGCAGCGCTTCGCCTTTGTTCCAGCGCCTGCAAAAGCTGCTTGACCGCATGACGACCGTACTGCTGGAGAACATCACCGGCGTGCGTGTTGTGCGCGCGTTCAACAACGAGGCGCGCGAGGAAGGGCGTATGGGCGCTTCCTTTGCCGAGTACGCGCAGACCTCGATCAAGGCCAACCAGCGCTTTGCCAATCTGGACGGCCTGTCCTTCCTGTTTATCAACTTTTTCATCATCGTTGTGTACTGGCTGAGCGGCGGCCGCATCAGCGACGGCTATCTGCAGATCGGCGATATCACGGCAATCATCGGCTATGCGATGATGGTGCTGTTCTTCCTGATGATGGCGCAGATGGTCATCCTGACCATGCCGCGTGCACTCGAGTGCTGCGAACGCGTACGGGCGGTGCTCGACCACTCGCCGGAGATCAGGGACCTTGTCCAGTCCGACCCGTCCGGGGATGCGGCAAAAAGCGATGAGGTGCTGGCGTTCCGCGACGTATCCTTCCGCTTTGCCGACGCGGAGGAGGATACCCTCAGCCACCTGAACTTCGTTTGCCGCCGCGGCGAGACGACGGCCATCATCGGCGGCACGGGCAGCGGCAAATCTACGGTCGCTTCGCTCATCCTGCGTTTCCATGACGTGACGAAAGGCTCGATCTGCTTAAACGGCACAGATATCCGCCAGATGACCCGGAAATATCTGCGCGGCCACCTGGCCTATGTACAGCAGAAGGCCTGGCTGTTCTCGGGTACCATTGCGGAAAACCTGCGGTACAGCAATAAAAACGCCACCAATGAGGAACTGATGCATGCCGCGGATGTGGCGCAGGCGGGCGATTTCATCCGCTCGCTTAAACACGGGCTGGATTCTTATGTCGCGCAGGGCGGCACCAACTTCTCCGGCGGCCAGAAGCAGCGTCTGTCCATCGCGCGGGCGCTGGTCAAAAAGCCTGAACTCTACATCTTTGACGACAGCTTTTCCGCGCTCGACTTCAAAACCGACGCCGCATTGCGCAAGGCGCTGGCGAAGGAGACAAAGGATGCCGCTGTGCTGATCGTCGCGCAGCGTGTCAGCACCATCCAGCACGCGGACCAGATCATCGTGCTGAGCGACGGCGGTATGGCCGGCATCGGCAAGCATGACGAGCTGCTGAAAAACTGCGCGGTCTACCGCGAAATCTACGAATCCCAGACAAAGGAGGCGCAGGAAGCATGAACCAGACCACGAAACAGCAGGGCACGGTCGTGCGCCTGTTCAGCCAGCTGAAAGGCCAGCGCGTGCGGCCGACCGTTGTGCTGCTCTCCATTATCATCTATGTCGGCCTGAGCATCTGGAACCCGATGTTCAGCGCGCAGGTCATCGACCATCTGTGGCAGAGCATCCAGGCGGCTTGGAAGGACGGCACGCCGTTTGCCATCAGCTGGACCAACATGGGGCCCGAGCTGCTTCAGCTCACCATCCAGTATTTCTTCACCTGGATTTTCTACTATTTGCAGTCCTACCTGATGGCTGCGGTGGCGGAAAGCCTGAACCTTGAGCTGCGCACGCAGATCGCGCGCAAGCTGAACCGCCTGCCGCTGCGGTTTTTTGACCAGAACAAGGCGGGCGAGATCCTCAGCCGCGTCACCAGCGACCTGGATAAGATCGCCGAGGTCTTGCAGACCGGCCTGCTCAAGCTGATCGTCGCCATTGGCACGGTCATCGGCTCGCTGATCGTGATGTTCTATTACAGCGTAACGCTGACGCTGATCTTCCTGGTGTTTATGCTGATCAGCGTGTTCATCACCCGGGCAGTCGCCCGGCGCAACCTGTGGTGCGCCGAGGAGCGCCAGCGGACCATCGGCGTGCTGACCGGCGTTGTAGAGGAATACTATAATGGCCGCAATGTCATCCGCGCGTATAACCACGAAAAGGAAAGCCTGGAAAAGGTTGCGGAGGCGACGGAGGAAAACCGAGCCGCCAACCAGAAGGCGGACTTCCTGACCAACTGTGTCAACCCGCTGATCCGCCTGCTGACCCGTCTGGCGCAGGTGGTCATTGCAGTCATTGCGGGCTGCGCCATGTTGCAGGGCACCATGACCGTCGGCGTGGTGCAGGCGTTCTTCCAGTATATCAACCAGACCGCCGAGCCGCTGACCGAGGCGTCCTTTATGATCAACTCTTTGCAGGCGGCGTTCGCCTCTGCCAAGCGCACCTTTGAGCTGCTGGACGAGGAAGAGGAGCGCCCCGATCCGGCGAAACCCGCCGTGTTGGCGCGCGCCAAGGGCAATATCGCGTTCGAGCATGTCAGATTCGGCTACACGCCCGACCGCCTGCTGATGAAGGATATCAGCTTTTCCGCCTCCCCGGGACAGAAGATCGCCGTTGTCGGCAGCACGGGCGCGGGCAAGACCACGCTGGTCAACCTGCTGATGCGCTTTTACGAGGTAAACGGTGGCCGCATCACGGTGGACGGCATAAGCACCGCCGAGATGACACGCGGCGGCCTGCGCCGCAACTTCGGCATGGTATTGCAGGATACCTGGCTGTTCGGCGGCACGATCGCGGAGAACATTGCCTACGGCAAGCCGGACGCGAGCCGCGAGGAGGTCATCCGGGCGGCGAAGGCAGCCAAGGTGGACTATTTCATCCGCACCATGCCGCAGGGCTATGATACCGTGCTGGATAACGAGGCGTCCAACCTGTCCGCCGGCCAGCGGCAGCTGCTGACCATTGCGCGTGTATTCCTGTGCAATCCGCCCATCCTGATCCTGGACGAGGCGACCTCGAGCGTGGATACCCGCACGGAGGTGGAGATCGGCAAGGCGATGAAGCGGCTGATGGACGGCCGTACCAGCTTCGTGATCGCGCACCGCCTGTCCACCATCCGCGACGCGGATACCATCCTGTTCATGGAGCAGGGCAACATCATCGAGCAGGGCAGCCACAAGGAGCTGCTGGCGAAAAAGGGCGCATATGCTGCACTGTATTACAGCCAGTTTGAGTAAACCCAACCGGCGCAACCCGCATACGCGCGTCCCGGACTGTGCGTATGCGGCTGCGTCTGGGATATGCCTGTTTATGGGAGGGAAATACCATGAGGGGAGCAAGGATCGCTTTGATCTCCGCCCTGCTGGCGGCAGGCTTTGCGGCACGGGCATTGTACCGCAAAGCGTTTCCTGCCATGCGGTATTTTGAAGTCGATTGGGAAACGGTAAAATAGATCGAATGAAACAAACGGGACGTATCTTTGACATCGGTACGTCCCGTTTGTTGTGCGTCAGGATGGCGGCCGCATCCACTTTGCACCCAAGCACATGGTCAGGCTCTGCTTGCCGCAGGCGTGCGCGCGCTGGAAGGCATGGTCAAGCTGGAAGGCGACGCGGGGCAGGTAGCCCGCGTCCTCGAGCAGGGTGAACAGGGGGAAGAAGATCGCCATTGGCGGCAGCATGACCGACACCACGGTCGCCAGCACGCGCCACAGGCCGTCTGTCAGCAGCGAGACTGCAAACGGCGGCAGGCCGAGCGCAGACAGCGCGGCGGCGAGCGGCGCGGACAGGCCGAGCAGATGTTCCCCTAGCCATGCGCTCGGCACATTGGCGCCGGACAGGGTGATGTAAAATACTGTGGCGAGCAGGAGCAGCATGAGCGCCACGCCCCAGCGGCGGCTGAGCACGATGCGGTCGATCCGGCGGTCGCGCGCACAGGCGGCTGCGGGCACCTGCACGCAGGTGAGCGCAATCTCCTCGGCGCGCTGTGCGGCGGCTGCGGTGACCATGTCGTCCAGCCGGCCGGCGGACAAACCGGGCGGCGGGTCACGGACGAGCGTTTCCAGCGCCGCCGCACGCGGCAGGCCGGACTGCTGCACCGCGGTTTCCACCGCGTCCGGATAACGGATATGGGCGGTGTGGGACGGCGGCGCCTGTTCGAGCACGCGGCACACGGCTTTTGTCAGCTCCGGCAGGCCGCGCCCGCGCCGTGCCGCGCAGGGCACGACCGGGATGCCGAGTTCGCGCTCGAGCGCGGGCACATCGATGCGGATGCGCTTTTTGCGCGCCTCGTCCATCAGATTGAGGCAGAGCACCGCGCGGGAGGTGATCTCGAGCACTTGCAGCACCAGGATCAGGTTGCGCTCCAGACAGGTTGCATCCGCGACCAGAATGACCGCGTCCGCCTCGCCCGAAGCAAGGAAGCCGCGGGCGGCCTGCTCCTCGGCTGAGCGGGCGCGCAGCGAATAAGTACCCGGCAGATCGACCAGCGTCAGGCGCTTGCCGCCGCAGCGCAGGACGCCGTAGGCATTGGACACGGTCTTGCCGCTCCAGTTGCCGGTGTGCTGGCGGCTCCCGGTGAGCGCATTGAACACGGTCGATTTGCCGACGTTCGGGTTGCCCGCAAGCGCAATGACCGGTGCATCCTGCGCCGCCCTCAAGGCGCCACCCCGACTTCGATCTGCGCGGCGTCCGCCTGCCGCAGCGCGATCACCGCGCCGCGGATCAGGTAGGCGGTCGGGTCGCCTGCCGCGGCGCGCTGGATACAGGTCACCCGCGTGCCCGCCACCAGCCCGAGGTCCTGCAAGCGGCGGCGTATACCGCCGGAAAGCCGCAGCGCATGCACGCGCGCGCCTTCGCCCTCCGGCAGGCTGGACAGCGGGAAAATACTTTCATGCGTCATGGTCTCAGTCCTTACTGATAGCTCAGAGATGGCCGCGCTCCGGTTAGGAGGGCGGCTGCTTCATGCTATGCGGGACGGGGGCGCGGGGTGCGGTGTTCACTGCGACTGCATATAGCGGATATATTCCATGCCCCAGACGCGGATGCTTTCCAGCACAGGGGCAAATTTCTCCCCGATTTCGCTCAGGGTGTATTCCACTTTGGGCGGGATCTGGGGATATTCCGTGCGGACAACCAGCCCTTCTGATTCAAGCTGCTTGAGTTGTGCGGACAGGGTCGCATGCGTCATTTTTGGCATTTTGCGTTGCAGCTCATTGAAACGCGTCGGCCCTTCGCTTAAGTGGTGCAGGATCAGGATGGCCCATTTTCCCTGGATGAGCCGCTGGGCGGTCGCAAACGGACATACACCGAACAGATCTTGTTGCATAGAGGCTCCTTCCGGTATCTTTTGTGATACCTGGTATGGTAAAAGATCGTACTTGTCAAAAATATTGACGGTTATATAATCGTAGTACGATAGTTTTCTAAACCATAATAACAGACAAAACGAAGAGGAGCAAGAAAAACATGAAACCGATCGAGAAAGTGAACGATTTTTTGACGCAGGCGGGAACCTTCTACCTCACGACTGTCGATGGGGACAAACCCAAATGCAGGCCGGTGGCGTTCCATATGCTGGACGGAGACAGGCTCTATTTCGGCATCGGCGATTTCAAGGCGGTTTACCGGCAGATGCAGGGAAGCCCGCATGTGGAATTTTGCGCAGCAGATTCCAAGGGATTCCTGCGGTATTTCGGCAAAGCGGTATTCGAGGCGGACGATACCATCGCGCAGCAGGTGCTGGCAGCCGCGCCCGCCATGCAGAAGATTTACAACAGCGAAACCGGCTATCGCCTTGCAATCTTCCATCTGGAAAATGCGACGGCGGAGTTCAGAAACATGCTGGCCGTGCAGGAGTCGTATACGTTTGACTGAATGCGCCATTGGATGAGGCAGCGGCGTTTTACACCGCTGCGACAAAAAAGTCAGGACACAAGGTGAATTGCCGCGTTGCGGCGAGAGAAGGTGGCCGGGGCTATGCGCCTGACTTTTTAACAAACAGGAAAGTCCCCTTGGAATTTTGATTCCAAGGGGACTTCTTTGCAATAGCCCTCACAGATGCAGTCTGTCAAGGGCGTTCCTCGTTTGAAGCGTACTGCTTCAAACAAAGTTATTCTGCGCTTGACAGCATCAGCTTGATGCGGTTCTC
>DXIC01000081.1 GCA_019113065.1 Candidatus Agathobaculum stercoravium | reverse complement strand
GCGCGGCATGCTGGCGTTTTTCCGGTCGCTCACCGAGCCGCGCGACGCGGCGGCGCACGAGACCGCGCTGCGCCTGCTGTGGGGCTGCCCGGTGGATCTGATCCAAAAGGTGCAGGCCGCGTGCACGGATATGCCGGTATTCGACCCGGACGCACTGCGCGGGCTGTCCACAGATTGTGGATATCTATCCGCGTGGCTCGCGCAGGCGGAAGAGTGGCTGCCGCTGGTGAAAAAGGAAAAGCCGCGCCTGCTGGTGGAGCAGTGGGCGCGCGAACACGGCGCGTCCGAAGCATTCACACAGCTGCGCGGCATGGCGGTATTCCATAAGGATTTCCCCAGCCTGTGGAAAACGCTTGCGCTCGGGCAGGAAGCCGACCTGCGGCGCGCCGCGGGCAAGGGCTGGGAGTCGGGCGCAGTGCGCCTGATGACGCTGCACGGCTCCAAGGGGCTGGAGTTCCCGGCGGTCATCCTCGCGGGGGTCAAGGCGGGCGCACTGCCGCTCGAGTCGTCTGCCCACCCGGCGGATTTCGAGGAGGAGCGGCGGCTGTTCTTTGTGGGCATGACCCGCGCGCGGGAGGAGCTGATTTTGACCACCACAAACGAGCCGTCCGTCTTTGTGGACGAGCTGCCGGAAAGCGTTTCCCGTGAAACCGTATGCCGCAGGCCGCGCCCGGCCGAGCAGCTCAGCCTGTTTTAACCAGAATACCAAAAGCGAGACGGCGTCATGGGGACGCCGCCTCGCCTGTTTCCGGCCTCTCTCAAAGGCCGGGGCTGTGTGTTTTGATATATGCCTGCGGAAACACACAACGCAGAGAGAAGAAGAGAGAGGGGTGCTTTGATTAAACGGTTTCTCCGCGTGCCTCGCGGATCGCGCCGGCCAGCGCAATGACGTTTTCGACCGGCACGTTGTTCATGATTTCCTGCGACGGGCCGCAGATATAGCCGCCGTTTTGCCCGAGGATATCGATGGTGCGCAGCGTCTGTTCGCGTACCTGTTGGGGGGAGGCGAAGGCAAGCAGCTCCTGCGTATCCACGCCGCCGTAGAACGTCAGGTCATTCCCGTATTCCTGTTTCAGGAACCGGATATCCATGCAGGTCTGCACGGGCTCGAGCACATCCAGACCAATGTCGATCAAATGCGGGATAAAGGGGGTGATCGCCCCGCAGGAGTGCATTTGCACCGGGATGCCGCTTTCCCGGAAGGCGGCAAATACTTTTGCGATACGCGGTTTGAAGTATTTCAGGAACACCTCTTCGCTGACCAGCGTGGAGACCTGCGTGCCCAGATCGTCGCCGTAATGCCCGATCCGGAAGCCGCGCCTGCCGGTCTCGCGCGCCACCGCCACCTTGTATTCCGTGATCACATCCATCACACGGCACGCAAGCGAAGGGTCGGTCAGCAGCAGGCACATAAAGTCCTCCATCCCGACCAGATTGTAGGATTTTTCCCAGATGCCGTTATACCCGCTCAGATAGACCAGATAGTCGCCGGAATACCGGTGCAGGTCGGCGACCGCGCTTTTGAAAATCAAATCCATGTTTCCGCCCGAAAGATCCGGCGCGGCGTACCGGTCCAGCAGCTCAGGCTCGTCCTCCAGCCCCGCCAGCGGATGCGCCAGATTGTTAAAGCCCGTGGCGTCCAGCTCAAACTCCATCCCCCAGGGGTCGGTGACGCGGCCGCGCGCCCGGTCGATCCTTGTCCGCCCATATTCGGCCGCTTCCGCCATTTTGTCCGGGTGATGCAGCTCCTTATTCGGCACATCGTCCAGCGTGGCGACCCATTTGACATGGTTGCCCAGGTATTCGTCGATTTCCGCCTCGGTCGTCATGCCGAGGTAGTGCGCCGCTTCCATTTTTTTGTCCAGATTGGAAAATTCGATCTGGCTGGGCAGATACGAGGTATTTTTCCTTGCAATAACGTCCAGCATCAGTTGTTCCCGTGTTTTCATAGCTGTTCACCTTACTGTTTCCCTAAATATTGGAATTTTACGATGGTTTGCCGCTGCTTTGTCTATGGTTACAGTAAATAACTAAACACAACTAAAGTAAAGTATGCAAAAAATATGATTTTAATAACATATTATTGGAATAATTATATAATTTTCGTATTTCAGCGCAAAATTGTTAGAATTTCAACGGATTTTAGTGGACAAAGTTTAGTAAATATATTATCATGAAACAGTAATCATAACTTGAGAAAAGGGGGATATTTCCATGACGATCCAGGAGATTGCGGAGCTGGCAGGCGTATCCCCGACGGCGGTTTCGTTTGTGCTGAATGACCGCCCCGGCGTCGGCCCGGAAAAGCGCGCCAAAATCCGCCTGCTGCTGGAGAAATACGGGTATCAGGTCAGGCAGCGGCAGCCCGCAGCCAAGCCCTCCGGCCATATCAAATTCATCAAAATGCGCGCGGCTTACCAGAATGACTACTTTGCCGCAGGCCTGCTGGATGCGGTGGAGCGCAGTGCCGCGCGGTTCGGGTACAGGATCAGCCTTGCCAACCTGACGCCGGAAAGCGATATCCGGGACCTGTTTGCGAACGAAAGCGAACCCATCGACGGGATGATCTATCTGGCGAGCAGTTTTACGCAGCATGAAGTACGGCAGACCATGAAGCTGCCGTTCCCGGCGGTATATATCGACTATGAGGAGGAACCGGATAACCTGTACCAGCTGAACACGGTGAATGCCGACAACGATCAGGCGGCCTATCTGGCGGTGCGGCACCTGCTCAGCCTGCGGCACCGCCGCATCGGTTACCTCAAAAGCACGCAGCCTATGGGCTGCCTGCGGCAGCGCTTTCGCTTTTTGCGGCAGTACCTGTCTGCGTTTGGCATGGGCATGTCCGACCAGCATGTCATTGAAGTGGATTTGTCGCAGGAGGATCTGGATTGGCAGCTGGCGCGCAAATTCGCCGCTTTGGGGGACCTGCCGGATGCGTTTATTGCGGAAAACGACGTCATCGCCGCGGCCGCGGTCTATGCCATGCATCATATGGGCTGCCGTGTGCCCGAGGATATCTCGGTGATCGGTTTCGACAATACGCAGATTGCGCAGCGGATGACGCCGGGGCTTTCCACGATCGACGTGAGTGTGGACGAATTGGCGGTCTCCGCAGTGGAGCGTTTGCAGAACCTGATCCGTGCGCCCCATACAGCCATCCATATCCAGGTCGGCGTCCAATTGGTGGTACGGAATTCCACGATGTATCGTGAAAAAGCCCGGAGGCCTGCCGGATGGCCATTGTCGTGACCCGTTTCAGTGAAAAAAAGCCGCTGTTTCTCACGAAACAGCGGCTTTTTTGTGCGACAATTTAAGAAGGACCGGTTTTTGCGTTTGCAGTGGAACCGCGGCGGGCGAGGAACGGGGTGACATAGCTGTGCAGGACCGGGCGGCCGGGGTCCTCGATCAGCTGGGCAATGCGCTCGAACGCAAGGCGACCCAGTTCATGGGTATTTACATCAATCGAAGTGAGTTTGGGCGTGGTGATCGTGCAGATTTTCGTATTATCGACCGCCATCACCGAAATATCCTCCGGGATGGAAAACCCCATGTTGGTCAGGACCTGGATGCAGCTGGCTGCGATGACGTCGCTTTCCGCAAAAACAGCCGTCGGGAAGTCCTTGATGTTCCGGAAGGCCTCCAGGATCAGCTCGTCCAGATTATCTGCAAGCAGGTTGATGTTAAAAATGCAGTCCGGCATCAGCTCGGCGCCCAGACGGGTCAGCGCAGCTTTGAAATAGCAGAAGCGCTGGTCCAGATAGCCGCGTTCGGGGGAGGATTTCAGGTAGCCGATCTTGCGGTGGCCGAGGTTGAACAAATGCTGCGCCGCAATGGTGGAAATCAGGCGCTGGTCCGCATTCACCGTATTGATGGCATGGTAATCGGAAAAAACATCGACGTAAACCGTCGGGACCGGCGTGCGGAGCGTGTAGTTCAGGCAGTCCTCCGGCATTTCGCTGGCAAAGAAGATAATGCCGCAGATCATGGAGTAATCGAGAAGCGAGAGCTTTTGTTCATACGTATTTTTATCAATGTTCAATATGCTGACCGTGTATCCGGCCTTGTTGGCATATTCCTCGATCGAGTCGATCAGGCCGATGGAAAACTCATCTTTTTCGTTTAATATCCGGCATTTTACAATGTAAAGCTGCTTTAAGGGCGCGGGTTTTGCCGCCCGGGACTTTATGGTAAAGCCGTTGTCTTCCAGTAGTTTCTGAATCTCCCTCCGGCGCTGTGCACTGACGCCGGGTTTGTTGTTTAGTACAAGGGAAACGGTTGCCGGAGATACTTTGGCAAGTTCCGCGATTTGACGAACAGTCAATGGATTCACCTCTTTATATATAAAAATACCACAGTTTCAGGCAAGTTTCAATCTGATTTGATAAATGTATGGACATACTATGCCGGTTTCCGTGCACAGCGGCGGTGCGCAACAACGTATCTTGCTGCTGAAATATCAATAATTATATTACTAAACAAAACATTAAAATATATTTATGTTTATATTACAAGCCGGTAAAATTAGTTAAATTGTGTGATTAATCATCGTGTATGTCACATAATATGAAAATAATACCATAAGAAACACCAATGAAACACTGATATTTTGTAGAAATTGAACGAAAACCGAAACCCAAAATAATATAGAATGATTATTGTGTTTAGTTTGTTTAGAAAATAAAATATGGATATCAATTTAAACAAAGAATCAAACCGATTGGGAGGGGATATTTTGGAGATGTTGCAGGTTGGCGTGATCGGCACCGGCGCAATCGGGCGGTCGCATATTGAGCGGCTCAACCGGCATGTGACCGGCGCGCGGGTCGTGGCCGTTTCCGATATCAACCGGAAGGCGGCGCAGGAGATCGCCGAAACATACCATGCGAAATGCTATGCCGAGGGCGAGGATCTGATCCGCGACCCGGAGGTGCAGGCGGTCATCGTATGCTCGTGGGACCCGACGCATGAAAAATACGTATTGGAGGCCATCCGTCAGGGCAAGTTCGTATTCTGCGAAAAGCCGCTGGCAGAGACTGTGGAGGCCTGCAAGCACATTGTGGACGCGGAAATCGCGGGCGGGAAACAGCTGGTCCAGGTTGGTTTCATGCGCCGCTTTGACAGGGATTACCTGCGCATGAAGCAGGCGCTGGACAGCGGCAGCTTCGGCGCCCCGCTGATGGTGCATTGCGTACACAGGAACGCAACTTCCAACGATCAATATGAGACCAAAGTCAATGTGACCGGCACGGCGATCCACGAAATCGACGCCATGCGCTGGCTGCTGGGGGAGGACATCGTCTCCGCACGCATTGTGCAGCCGCGTGTCTCCCGCCATGTTGCGAACGGGAACAAGGACCCGCAGATCATCATGTTGCAGACAAAGAGCGGCGTGATCATCGATGTCGAGACCTTCCTGCACTGCCGGTACGGCTATGAAATCATCGCCGGACATCGGCGCTGCCGGGCCAGTGAATTGGCTGGTCTGGAGGTGCTTCCCTGTATCGTCCGTGAAATGACAGACCATGAGGCCATTCGAGAAATGCGGGACAGCAACAAGCAGCGCGATGGTATGCTCCCCACCGAGCTTGCCCGCCTGTTGGACCTGGAGATGGAGGACATCAAGCACCAGGGCGTTCCGCTCAAAAATGTGGCTGAGGGGGACATCGGAAAACGGTCTGCGGAGATCGTGGGTGAGGCTCATGGCATATGGCGACCGTGGTGCAGACCTGTGAGGAAACCCGGCGGCTGATGGAAAATACCGACCCGCGCTATGTCTACCTGTGTTTTGACACGGGCCACGCCGCTTTTTCCGGGGAAGACCCGGTGCAGATGGCCAGGGATTTCGGCTCGCGTATCGGCCATGTGCATTTGAAGGACATCCGGCCGGACAAAATGCAGCAGGCATATGCGGAAGGCTACAAATTCCGGAAGGCAGTCGTTGAAGGCTGCTTTACCGTCCCGGGCGACGGCTGCATCGATTATCCGGCGGTGTTTGAAGCGCTGAAGCAGGCGCATTATGAAGGCTGGTTTATCGTAGAGGCCGAACAGGATCCGGCAAAGGCGAACCCCTTCGCCTATGCCCTCAAGGCACGGGAATACATCCGGAACACAGCCGGGCTCTGAGTAACGCTGCCCGCACAGCAGGGAGAGGATGCGGTTTTTTCCGGAAAGGCTGAAATGTATCAAGGCAGGACGCCGGTATCCATTGGATACCGGCGTCCTGTTTGTTGCAGGCAAAAAGGCACCTGCCCGAAGCAGATGCCTTCGTATGATGGTGCGAATGTTCTTACAGGGCTTACCTGTAAACACAGTAGCGGCAGGGGATTTTGGCTGTGCGCCGAAGGCGCAATATCGTGAAAAGTTGGTAGCGACTGTGAGCCGTCGCGAGAGCGTT
>DXIC01000080.1 GCA_019113065.1 Candidatus Agathobaculum stercoravium | reverse complement strand
CGCCCGCGCCGCGCAGGCGCACGTTCCCACCGCCCGCAGGGCGGCTCTTAGTGAGCCGCCAGCCCCTGCGAAATTGCGCGTCAATTCATTCCCTGCCGCCCCGGGCGGCAAGCAAAGAAAGGTTCCCTGCTATGGCAATGAACTACCGAAAACAGAAAAAACAGCCCGAAGCGCCGCCCCAGCCGGCTGTGCCCAAGGTGCTGCATTCCCCGGGCGGCATCAAGGGGCGCTGGATGATGAACTCGCTGTCGTTCGTGCTCGTCATCCTTGCAGCCGTGGTCATTTTGATATCGGTGGGCATATCGGGCTATTATTATGCCACGGTGCGCGATAACCTGGTTTCCCGCGCCACAACAGTGGCCGATACCTTCCAGAAATATTTCACCGAGACCTACGACCAGTTCTATACGCAGGCCGAGTCCACGATTGCGACCTTCCAGGAGCAGGATAAGCTCGAGCAGCAGTTCCTGGATACGGGCGGCCGCGTGCTGATGTCGACCTCCGGCCTGACCGGCGGCGGCATGGCGTCTACCGAGGACGCTTCGCAGGCGCTTTCCACCCAGCAGACCGCAGTGTTTACCGGCCGCGACCCGCTTTCGGACGAGCGCGTGATGAGCGTCACCGCGCCGCTGCTGTCCTCGCGCGGCGACCTGATCGGCGGCGTGCGCCTGATCACCTCGCTGCGGATCGTCGAGCGGCAGATCTGGATCATCATCGGCATCTCGATCCTCGCCTGCCTGCTGTTCCTGATGCTGGTCGTCATCTCCAACAGCTACTTTGTCAGGTCGATCGTCGACCCGGTGCTCAAGATCAACAACATTGCCAAGGAAATCGCGGCGGGGCGCTACGGCGTGCGCCTGCAAAAGACCTACGATGACGAGATCGGCGAGCTGTGCGATACGATCAACTATATGTCGGACGAGATCAGCCGCGCCGAGCGCATGAAAAACGACTTCATTTCCTCGGTGTCGCACGAGCTGCGCACCCCGCTGACCGCGATCGGCGGCTGGAGCGAGACCCTGCTCGCGGGCGGCGGCGAGGACCCCGAGGAGGTCATGCAGGGCCTGACCATCATCCAGAAGGAGTCAAACCGCCTGACCCGCATGGTCGAGGAGCTGCTCGACTTTGCCCGCATCGAGTCCGGCCGCATGAAGCTCGAGGTCGAGCTGTTCGACCTGTCGATCGAGCTGTATGAAGCGGTCTATATGTATGAAAACCTGCTGCAAAAGAGCGGCATCCAGCTGAGCTATGACGAGGACGTGGAAGCCAATTACTACATCAACGGCGACCGCCACCGCATGAAGCAGGTATTTCTCAACATTCTGGACAACGCCGCGAAATACGGCGCGGACGGCAAAAAGATCGACATCACCCTGCGCCGCGACGGCGGCAAGATCGTCGCGTCTGTGCGCGACTACGGCCAGGGCATCCCGGAGGCCGAGCTGCCGTTTGTCAAAGAGAAATTCTATAAGGGGTCGTCCAAGCAGCGCGGCAGCGGCATCGGCCTTGCCGTGACCGACGAGATCGTCACGCTGCACGGCGGCACGCTGGATATCGCGTCCACGCTGGGCGCAGGCACGACGGTCACCGTCACCCTGCCCGCGGCAGAGGCGGAGGAGGCGCTCGGCATCACGGGCGCGATCCCCAAGATCCCGGACACCCCGTTTAATCCCGAAGGAGAAGCATAAATGCCAACGCAAAAGAAAACCACCATCGGCGGGCAGGCCATCATTGAAGGCATTGTCATGAAAGGCCCGAAAAAGGTCTGCACCGTTGTCCGCAGGGCAAACGGCGAGCTGGTCACCAAGGAGGAGGACGCGCATAACCCGTCTGCGATCTGGAAAAAGCCCGTGCTCCGCGGCGCCTACGGCCTGTTCATGGCCATGAAGGACGGCATCCAGGCGATCAACTACTCGGCCTCGTTTTTTGAGGACGAAGAGCCGGATGTGCCGCCCTCCAAGTTTGAGATCTGGCTGGAAAACAAGTTCGGCTCGGAAGGGCTGGACAAGTTCATCCTCGGCCTGTCGACCGTGATCGGCATTGCGCTGCCGGTCGGCCTGTTCCTGCTGCTGCCGAGCTTCCTCGGCGGCTTCGTGCCCGAAAGCTGGGGCGTGCTCGCCCGCAACGTGCTCGAAGGCATTGTGCGCGTGATCCTGTTCCTGGTGTTCATGTGGTCGGTGTCGCATATGAAGGATATCCGCCGCACCTTTGAGTACCACGGCGCGGAGCACAAGACGATTTTCTGCTACGAAGCAGGGGAGGAGCTGACGGTCGAAAACGTGCGCCGCCAGAAAAAGTACCATCCCCGCTGCGGCACGAGCTTCATGTTTGTGCTGATTATCATTGCAACCATTGTCTCATCCATCGTGTTCTCGATCATCGATATCACAAACCCCTTCCTGCGCATGCTGGCGCACCTCATTCTGCTGCCGCTGGTTGTCGGCATCAGCTATGAGTTCAACCGTTACGCGGGCCGCTCGGAGAGCATCATCTCACGCGCGCTGCGCTGGCCGGGCCTGATGATCCAGCACCTGACCGTGTTCGAGCC
>DXIC01000079.1 GCA_019113065.1 Candidatus Agathobaculum stercoravium | reverse complement strand
ACCAGCAGTGCTAATCTAAACAAGGGAGGAAATCCATGTACTTTGTAGGAATCGACATCTCCAAATTCAAACACGACTGCGCCGTCACCCCAATTGGTAAGATCAAACTGGGCGGCCCGAATGCCAAACCGAAATTCAGCTATATCCAGTGGTTCGGCATCTCGCTTTGCACCGGTATCGGTGCGGGCGTTGTGTTCTGGGGCGCGGCGGAACCGCTGCTGTTTGCAATGGAGCCTTCCCCCAGCACCGGCCTTGCGCCGGGCAGCAACGGTGCGGTGCTCTGGAGCATGCTGCACTGCTTCCTGCAATGGGGCCTGACACCGTATGCAAGCTGCGTTATTATGGGCGTAATCCTCTCTTATGTGATTTTGAATAAAGGCGCGCCGTTCCGCGCAAGCTCTCTGCTGGTGCCTATCTTCGGCAAAAATGTAGCGGAAAGCCGCTGGGCAGATGCATTCGACGCGATTTCCGCCTTCGCGCTGACGGCGGCGGTCGCGGGCGGCCTGGGCTACGGCACTATGCAGTGGTCTGCGGCGCTGGATTCGTTTGCCGGCCTTACGCCGAACCTGACGGTATATGCGGTTGTTATTGTCGTGATGTTCCTGTGCTATAATGCTTCGGCTATCAGCGGCCTGCGCAACGGCATCACCAAGCTGTCCAACTGGAATACACAGCTGTTTTTCATCCTGCTGCTGTTCATCTTCCTTGCCGGGCCGACCAGTTACATCTGTAACCTGTTCACCGAAAGCCTGGGCGAATACATCAATGAGTTCTTCTCTGCAAGCCTGTATACCGCCCCGTATCCGGATGCGGCAAATTGGCCGCAGAGCTGGGATATGTACTGGTGGGTGGACTGGATGGCGTATGCGCCGCTGCTGGGCCTGTTCATGGTGCGCGTGGCGTATGGCCGTACCCTGCGTGAGTTCATCCTGATCGAGTGGCTGTTCCCGGCCCTGTTCGGTATTGTCTGGTTCTCCGTCTTCGGCGGTACCATCCTGCACGCCCAGATTTTCGAAGGCATTGATTTTTACGCGCTCTACCAGCAGAGCGGCGCGGAGGCCCTGACGCTGGCCATGTTCGACGTGCTGCCATTGGGTACCATAGCGAAGATTATAATGCTGTTCATTATTACCATCTCGCTGGTTACCCAGTGCGATTCCATGACGGTGACGCTGTCGAGTATGTGCATCAAGGGAAGCGATGAGAATACAGAGGCGCCGATCCCGCTCAAGCTGTTCTGGGGAACTGTTTTTGCGGTTATCGCGCTGGTGTTCACGGCGCTTGGCGGTATCGACGGTGTGAAAACGATCAAATCCTTTGTTGGTATCCCGCTCACCTTTATCTGCCTGTTTGTAACGCTCGGGTTCCTGCGCTATATGGCGAAGCGGCCGCGCAAGGCGAACGGCGAATATGAGGAGGAGGACGAGGTCAAGGACGCGCCGGATAACGGCGAACCGGTGGCAGCAAGAAGCAAGATCAAGATCCTGAGCAAACTCGGGTTCTGATTGGAAGCGGAGGGTTTGTCCAACTGCATGGAAAAAGGCAGCCTTTATGGCTGCCTTTTTTCTATGCCTGTGCCGCGTTGCGCATGCCGGCGGCCGCAAAACGGCGTATTATGCAGGAACCATAAGAGCAAAACCCCGCCCTGTTGATATACGGCTACGGCTTCACCTCCCGGCATTTTGCGCGGAATTCAGAAACGGTCATCCCTTCATGCTCTTTAAAAAGCTGGTACAGGGTTTTGGGGGAGGAAAACCCAACCAGTTCGGCAATGCGTTCCACCGGGTAACTGGTGTCGATCAGATAATTTTTTGCATAGTTGAGCCGGTAAATATTCAGTGTGCGTTTAAAGCTTTGTCCAAAATATTCTTCAAAAACACGGTTGATATGGCGCGGAGAAACATAAAAGACATCCGCAATATCCTGCACGGTAATGTTTTTATTGTAATTGGCGTGCATGTATTTCGTCATTTCAACTGCCATGTTGATATTGGACATATTAGCCGCTGCCGGTTCCTCCTTGCCGGTGGAGACCATGTTGCGGAATATCTTGATCAGATATTCCTGATACAGCGCGTTGATCATTTGCCCTTTGCCGGGCAGGTCCCTGCTGATTTCCTCATCCAGCCGCGTGAGAACTTTGTCTGACTTATACCGGTCCTTGCAGATGAAATATGTGTTTTCGTCAAAATACTTGAGTGCTGCGGAGAGGAAATCCACCTCGGATTGCGTGCTTTTGCTGCGGCTTTTCACCGAATTGACCGTTGGGGGCGTGAACACAAACACCACATACTGCTTGAGCAGCAGCGGTTCGTATATTGTGTAATGGTGTATCCCGGGCGGGATGACGGCAAACGAACCGCCGACCAGCGTATGGGTTTGCCCGTCAATCATCAAATGCTGCATACCGCTCAGACAGTAATAAATTTCATAGCATTCATGGACGTGCCGGAATTCCACACAGGTCTGGTCGAGCATGTCCGCATAGTTGACCACAAAGTCCAGCGTGCCCATCGACATCCGGACCAGATTGGGATTGTAAAACGGATAACGCTTCTGCTGATATTTCATATGCTGTCTCTTTCCTCAGATCCGCGGATTACATACCTTCCTGCTATCTATCTTATCATATTTTCCCCTGTGAAAAAACAGGATTTATGCAAAGTAATGTTTCAAAAAAGGCTGACATTTCTGAAAGGATGTCCTTTTTCAGCACAATGTTAAAACAATCACAAATAATGCGCCGTTTTATGTATCTTATGCACAATAATAGCGAGGCGCATCTGTCATATTCCATAAAATGCACACATCTGACAGACAGGTTTATTGGTGGATATGTCTCTTTTCGGAATTGCCGATCCGGCCATTCTCCCGGTACAATATAGCCACAATCACACAGGGCGGAAGGAAGGAGGGCAGGGAGATACGGCGGTCTGAAAAAAGAAAAAGAGGAGGTAAACATCTGCTATGAACAACAATCCCAAGGATCCTGCAAGCTGGGAAAAAACGTCATCCCAGTTTGGCTACTACAAGTTGCCGAAAAAAGAAGTATGGGGTTATTCCTCGATTGATTTTGCGATGAATCTGGTGTTCCAGTGCATTGCGCTGTACATCAGCTACTTTTACACCGATATCTTTGGGCTGCAGCCCGGCCATGTCGCCATTATTTTTGCGGTATCCCGTATCTGGGACGCAATCAACGACCCGATGATGGGCACGATCTGCGAACGCCTCCAGCCGAAGAAGGGCAAGTACTGGGTATACATCCGCTGGGGCGCAGTCCCGTTCGGCCTGGCTGCCGTCCTGACCTATACCACCCCGAACCTGAGCTATGGCCTGAAAATTGTCTGGGCGCTGGTCACCTATAACCTGCTGAACATGCTGTATACCTTCATCATCCAGCCGTACATTTCCGCGGCTTCCCTGATGACCAACGACCAGAGCGAGCGCACCCGCCTGCAATCGACCCGCATGACGCTGGCGCAGGCCGGCGGCGTTGTATGCGCAATCATGCTGCCCGAGCTGTCCGGTTTCTTCTCGCAGTATATGACGCTGGCGCAGGGCTACATGGTTACCACGATCATCATGGCCATTATCATGGTCGTCATCCTGCTGTGGGGCTCGAGCCAGATCGTGGAACGCATCCCGCCCCAGCCGGTTGACCCGAATAACAAGGCCAACATCAAGGACGTCTTTTACCTGCTGTTCCGTGTCGGCCCGGTATTCGTCACCTTTATCCTGTTCCTGGGCGTTTACACCATGAGCCAGGTACAGTCCACAATGGGCGCGTACTACATCAATTATTACGCAAACCGCGGCGATATGCTTTCCTGGTTCTCCATGATCATGATGCTGTTCTCGGTCATCGGCGTGCCGTGCGTGCCGTTCCTGGTCAAGCGCCTGCATAAAAAGGGCACGGTTATGTTCGGCCTTGCGATTGCGGGCATCGGCTGCCTGATGCTGTACCTGATGCCGACCACCGCCATCACCGGCATGATGGTCTCCCGTGCCATCACCGGCTATGGCTACGGCATCCTGATGGGCATCTGCTGGTCGGTCATCACCGACCCGGTGGAATATGCGGACTGGAAGACCGGCAAGCGCTATACCGCGATTGTTATGACGCTGGTCGGCCTGGGCATCAAATTCTCCATGATCATCGGCGGCTCGCTGCCGACCGCGGTTCTGGAAGCGACCGGCTATGTCGCAAACCAGGCGCAGAACGAAGCGACCCTGGGCGCGATCCGCATGATGACCACGCTCCTGCCGCTGGCAGCGGTTGTGGTGGCCATGCTGGTTTACGGCCTGTTTTATCACCTGAACGAAGAAAAGATCAGCCAGATCCAAAAGGAAATTGCCGAGCGCAACGCAGCGCGCGAAGCGCAGAAGGCAGCAAAATAAACCGTATTGCAACGCAGAGAGGAGATATCAAGCTATGAAAGTTGTATGCGCAACCCGAGTGGGCAACATGAAGGACCCGAACCCGGAAACCCGCGGCACGGTCGGCATCGTCGATATGCCCATCAAGGAGCTGAAGGACGACGAAGTGCTGATCAAGGTAGCCTATTGCGGCATTTGCGGCAGCGACCCGCATGTGGTGGACGGCTGCTTCAACAAACCCGAGGATGCGCCGTTCGGCATCGGCCATGAGATGTCCGGCGTGATCGAAAAGCTGGGCAAGAATGCCACGGCGAAGGGCCTCAAGGTCGGCGACCGGGTTGGCGGCAACTTCCTCGGCTACTGCGGCAAGTGCTACCAGTGCTCGATCGGCCACCCGGAATACTGTACGGATGTCGGCAACGAGCCGTGCATGGCTGAATACGTTGTCTGGAACGAATCCCAGGTCTGCAAGCTGCCCGACGGCGTCAGCCTGCGGGAAGGCAGCCTGATGGAACCTCTTTCCATCGCTGTGCGCGCCATGGATAAGGCAGGCATGCAGGTCGGCAAGCGCGTGCTGATCTCGGGCGGCGGCCCGATCGGCCAGCTGTGCGCGCAGCTCGCGGCCAAGTTCGGCGCGGCCGAGCTGACCCTGTCCGAGCCGGTTGAAAGCCGCTGCGAACTGGCCAAGAAGATCGGCGTGGAGCATATCATCAACCCGATCACCGAAGATGTGTACGAGCGGGCCATGGAGATCACGAACGGCCTGGGCTATGACGTCATCATCGAGTGCTCGGCTGTGCCGAGCGCGGCGGAAACCATGCTCAAGTGCACGGCAAAATATGCAAACCTGCTGTATGTCGCCCAGTTCCCGACCGATTACGAGCTGCCGCTCAACCTGTTTGAATACTCCTACATGCGCCAGGTCAACATCACCGGCATGTACTGTGCGCACTTCAACTTTGAGCGCACCGCAGAATACCTCAAGTATGTCGACCTGTCCGCGTTTACATCGGATGAACAGGTGTATGACATTGATGATGTGGAAGCGGCATTCGCCATGCATCTGACCAGCAAATACCCCAAGATCCTCATTCGCTGCAACAAATTTGAGGGCGAATAAACCAAACGGAAAGGATGAGCCAAAATGAGTGTTAAACTGCAAACCATCGCGGAGCTGGAGGACAAGTGCGTAGACATCCGCTCCAATCTGCTCAACTTCATTTACCGCATCGGCATGGGACACCTGGGCGGCGAGCTGTCCATCGTGGAAATGACAGTCGCGCTGTACTACAAGTACCTGAACTACGACGTGATGGACCCGCACAAGGAGGGCCGTGACCGCTTCATCCTGTCCAAGGGCCATTGCTCGGAAACCCTGTATACGATCTTCTCCGATCAGGGCGCCTACACGCAGGACTACATGGTAGAGCACTTTGAAAGCCTGGATACCTACAAGTTCGGCATGCACTCCAACCGAAAGAAGTGCCCGCAGATCGAGGTCTCCGCGGGTTCGCTCGGCCACGGCCTGCCGATCGCGGTCGGCTATGCGCTCGGCGCGCGCTACCGCAAGGAAAACTACCGCGTTATCGTCATGATCGGCGACGGCGAGTTCGACGAAGGCACCAACTGGGAAGCACTGATGTCGGGCGGCCATTACAAGCTCAACAATCTGGTGTGCATCCTGGATAAAAACCAGCTCCAGATGACCGGCAACACCCGCCAGATCATGAATATCGACCCGGTTGCCGACAAGGTGCGCGCGTTTGGCTGGAACGTCATTGAAATCGAGGACGGCAACGACATGGCGCAGGTGTGCGCGGCGCTCGACCAGCTGCCCCCGCTCGACTATGCCAAGGAAGCCAAGCCGACCTTTATCATTTCCAACACGATCAAGGGCAAGGGCGTTTCCTTCATGGAAGGCAATCACAAGTGGCACGGCGGCGGTATCGGCGAGGAAGACCTCAAGATTGCGCTCGCAGACGTTGCAAAAATGAGAAAGGCGTGATGATTTATGGCAGCGAAAACAACGTATGATTTTGATATGATGCTCTCCAACGCCCGTGAAGCCTACGGCGAGGAGCTTTACAAGATGGCCTGCGAAGGCAAGGATTTCGTTTTCACCTATTCGGACAATGTCGCGCCGTCCTCCTCGGCGGGCAAGCTGCTCAAGGAATTCCCCGAGCGCTGCTTTAACTTCGGTATCGCCGAGCCCGATCAGGTGGGCGCGTCCGCCGGCCTTGCGCTCTCCGGCTGCACGGTGTTCTCCCAGGTGTTCGGCCCGTTCCTGCCGCTGCGCGCAGCCGACCAGATCCACACGGACATTGCCTATAACGACGTCAACGTCCGCCTGATCGGCACGCACTCGGGCGTGACCGCGGGCGGCGGCCCGACCCATAACGACATTGCGGACCTTGCGCTCTACCGCGCCATCCCGAACCTGACGGTCGTTGTACCGGCGGACGCCAACCAGTGCTGCAAGTTCATCCGCCAGTCGATGGATTTTGTCGGCCCGATGATTATCCGCATCGACCGCGCAGGCTCGCCGAACGTCTACGCCGAGGACTATGAGCTGACCATCGGCAAGGCGATCGAAACCATGGAGGGCACGGACGCTTACATCATCTCCTGCGGCTCCAATCTGTATGAATGCCTGATGGCGGCCAAGACGATGAAGGAAAAGTATGGCGCGAGCATCGGTATTCTGGATATGCACACCATCAAGCCGCTCGATACGGACGCGATCCTGCGCGTTGCGCAGAAGACCGGCAACATCGTCACCGTAGAGGATCACTCCATCAACGGCGGCCTGGGCGGCGCGGTAGCGGAAGTGCTGTGCGAATCGAGCTACAAGGGCAACTTCAAGCGCGTCGGCATGCCGGACGAGTTCGCGGTGCTCGGCTCGGTGGATGCGATCTATCACTACTACCACATGGATCGTGACGGCATCGTCGAGGCGCTCGAACGCATGATGCACCTTGCAAAATAAACCGGACCATGCACTCTGCGGGGCGCGCGATGCTGTGCGCGTCCCGCCTCCCTCATATCGCGCGGCCTGCCGCAGAAAGGAAAGTTAATATGTCGAACCCAATGGATAAGTTCAATATGGATTGGTTCCGCCTGGACGGGAAAATCGCCATGGTCACCGGTGCAAACCAGGGCCTTGGGATGGCGTATGCGGTTGCATTCGCCAAGGCCGGCGCCGACCTGTTCATCCCGCACTTCACCGAGGATGTTTCCGAAATCAAGGCGCTGATCGAAAAGGAAGGCCGGCAGGTGCATTTCCTGCGCGGCGACCTGACCGACAAGGAGTATCGCAAGGCCTGCGTGGATGAATGCATGAAGCAGTACGGCCGCATCGATATTCTGGTCAATAACGCGGGCGCGAGCGCTTTCCACGATTTTGACGATTACCCGGATAAATACTGGGAAATGTGCATCGACCTCGACTTCAATGCGGTTTATTACCTGTCCAAAGAGGTGGCGCACATCATGAAGGCGCAGGGCAGCGGCAAGATCATCAACATCGGTTCCGCGCTCAGCTATACCTCAGACGCCAAGTGCCCGCCTTACACCGCGGCCAAGCACGGCGTCATCGGCATTACCCGCAACTTTGCCAATGAGCTGGGGCGGTTCAACATCCAGACCAATGCGATCTGCCCGGGCTTCCTCGCCACCGAGGTAAACGCAGAGCTGCGCAAAGACCCTGCGTTTTACAACAAGATCACAAACCGCATTGCAGCCGGGCGTTGGGGCGAGCTGGACGACCTGATGGGCACTATGGTATTCCTGGCCTCCCGCGCATCGGATTACTTGAACGGTGTGGACATCAATGTGGACGGCGGTTTCTTCACCGTGCTTTAACAGGATAGAATAAAAATGGTTTGGGAAATCGGTTTTGCGGGGCGATGCCGTAAAGCCGGTTTTCCGCTATCCGCGCCGCCGGACGGCGCGGTACACAGGCTCATTACAATAAGGGTGATCGGTTTTATGCAGAATAAATATTACCCCCATCTGGCCAGCCCCATCACCATCAAGGGGCTTACATTCAAAAACCGGATTTTCGGCGCGCCGATGTCCAACCCGGAGATGGATCCGGACAGCCATATGCGCAAGGAGGACGTGGCGTTCCATGAAAACCGGGCGCGGGGCGGCCTGGCCAGCGTGGCGATCGGCTTGGGCATTGTCGATGCGGTAGGCCGCACGCACACCAAGGAGGTCGCGCTTTACGATTTCGGCTCGCTCCCTTCGCTCAAGGAAGCATCCAAGGCCATGCACCGCCATGGCTGCAACGCGGTCATGGAACTGGCGCACGGAGGCAAATACGCCAACGCCCGCGGGCATGGGCAGGCGGCCGAACGGTATGCGCTTGGCCCGAATGACGAAGTCAACCCGGACGGGCTGCCGGTGCGCAGTATGACCGAAGAACAGATCCTGCAAACCGCCGAGGCCTTCGGCCGTGCAGCCGGGCTGGTCAAGCAGGCGGGCTTTGACATGGTGCTGATCCACGGCGGCCACGGCTGGCTGCTGGGGCAGTTCATGTCCCCGTCCATGAACCACCGCACCGACCGCTGGGGCGGCAGTTT
Source organism: Candidatus Agathobaculum stercoravium (assembly GCA_019113065.1). Lineage (GTDB taxonomy): Bacteria > Bacillota > Clostridia > Oscillospirales > Butyricicoccaceae > Agathobaculum > Agathobaculum stercoravium. The sequence continues at coordinate 7,572 of DXIC01000079.1, read as the reverse complement.
GGAAAACCGGATGCGCTTCCCGCTGCTGGTCATCGAAAAGGTGCGCGAAGCGGTGGGCGGGGATTTCCCGATCGAGTTCCGCATGAGCGGCGCCGAGCTGACAAAAGACGGCTATGGGCTGGACGAGGGCATCGCCATGGCGAAAGCGATTGACGGCAAGGTGGATATCATCCATGTTTCCGCCGGCGTCCATGAGGACCCGGACGTATTCGTCCTGACCCACCCATCCATGTTTGTCGAGCACGGCTGCAATGTCTACCTGGCGGCGGAGATCAAAAAGCATGTCAAAACGCCGGTAGCGACGCTCGGCGGGCTGAACGACCCGGATATGATGGAGGAGATCACCGCATCCGGCAAGGCGGACATCATCGAGATTGCCCGGCAGTCGATCTGCGACCCCTATTTCCCGGAAAAGGCGTTTTCCGGGCAGAAAGAGGATATCACCCGGTGCTGCCGCTGCTTTACCTGCTTTTACAATTACCTGACGAACCGCACGTTCTGCTGCGCCTTCAACCCGGTGGTGGGGCACGAGCTGGAGAGCTTTTCCGGCGCGCCTGCAACCACGCCGAAAAAGGTCGTTGTCGTGGGCGGCGGCCCGGGCGGGATGTATGCCGCCGTCACAGCAGCCCGGCGCGGGCATGCGGTCACCCTGTATGAAAAAAGCGGCCGTCTGGGCGGGCAGCTGCTCGCGGAGCAGCATATCCCGTTTAAGCAGGATATGTATCGGTTCGTGCAGGTGCTGGAAGGGCGGCTGACGCAGGCAGGCGTGGACGTCCGGCTGAACACCGAGCTGACAGCCGAACAGGCCGAGGCGCTGCACGCCGATGTTGTCATCGTTGCAGTGGGCGCAAAACCGGTCGTCCCGCCCATCCCGGGCATTGACAGCGGGCGGGTCGTTTCGCTGGATGCGCTGCATCAGGATCCCCCGGCCGTTGGGCAGAAGGTGGTCATTCTGGGCGGCGGGCTGGTAGGCAGTGAATGCGCGATCTATCTGGACGGGCTTGGGAAGGACGTCACGATCGCAGAGATGAAGGACGACTGGGCTGCGGATTCCTATTTTATGCATAAAAATGCCATGAAGATCTATATGCGCGGCAGCAATATCCAGATCCATGTGCAGACCACGGCAAAGGCAGTGACGGAAAAGGGGCTGCTGTGCGAAACGCCGGAAGGGGAGCTGCTTCTGGAGGCGGACACCATCCTGCTGGCTGCCGGGATGAAGGCCGACCGCGCCTGCGCAGAAAGTTTTTACAATACTGCGCCGCGGGTATTTGAGGTTGGCGACTGTATCCGTGCCGGCCGTGTTGTAGACGCGGTAACCGGCGGCTATTACAGGGCGCTGGATATTTAATCCGACACAAACGAAATATATGTGACCGATATGAGGAGGAAATTTGCATGAAAATCAAAGCCGCTGTGACCCATGCACCGGGTGCGCCGTTCGTGATCGAGGACGTCGAGCTTGCGCCCCCGCAGAAGCATGAGATCCTGGTGAAAATCATAGCCTGCGGCGTTTGCCATACGGACGATGCGGCGCGGCAGCAGGTCATCCCGGTGCCGCTGCCGGCCGTGCTCGGCCACGAGGGCTGCGGGATCGTTGAAGCGGTCGGCCCCGAAGTCAGTGAATTTCAGGTGGGGGACAGGGTCGGCATCTCGTTCGGCTTCTGCGGCCACTGCCATAACTGCATGACCGCCCACCAGCACGCGTGCGAGAATTTCAACGCCATCAATTTTGGCGGCGTGCAGGCGGACGGCACGACGCGCCTGTCTGCGCTGGACGGTACGCCGCTGGCGACATTTTTCGGGCAGTCCTCGTTTGCAACCCATGTGGTGGTCAACGAAGCGAGTGCGGTCAAGGTGCAGTATGACGATATCGAGCTTGCTCTGGTCGGGCCGATGGGATGCGGCATCCAGACCGGTGCAGGCGCTGTGCTCAACCGCCTGCGGCCGGAGTTCGGTTCCTCGATCGCGGTGTTTGGGTGTGGTACGGTCGGTATGAGTGCGATTATGGCTGCCAAGATCGCGGGCTGTGAAACGATTATCGCGGTAGGCGGCAATCCGAAGAGCCTGGAGCTGGCAAAAGAGCTGGGCGCGACCCACACCATCAACCGCAAGGAAGTGGATGACATTGTGGGTACGATCAAAAACGAAATCACGGACGGCGGCGTCAATTATGCCATCGACACATCGGGCGTGCCCGATTTTGTCAAGAAAGCCCTGGCATCCTGCCGTTTCATGGGCACGGCGGTCGTGCTGGGGGCAACAGGCGATGTGACCTTTAACATCCAGGCTGAGCTGATGGGCGACGCCAAGAGCCTGATCGGCATTGTCGAAGGGGATTCTATCCCCAAGCTGTTTATCCCCAAGCTGCTGGACTATTACAAGAAGGGCATGTTCCCGTTCGATAAACTGATCAAGTTCTATCCGTTTGAGCAGATCAACGAAGCGTTTGAGGCATCGCATTCCGGCGAGTGCATCAAGGCGGTATTGAAGATGCCGTAAAGGGATCCCGCCGGCCGCAGGTAACGCGGCGCGAGGGATTGCAGCGCGCCTGTTGGCCGCGGGAATGTATATAAAAGTGGAGGAATGCTTTATGAAGCATTCCTCCACTTCAGTCTGTCGAAAAAGCCCAGCAAATGCTGGATTTTGTCGACAGACTGAAACAGGCCGCATTTGCGGCCTGTTTTTTATTGATATTACATTACGCGGCAATACTCTCCGCAAACCGCATCAGGATGGTTGCGACCTGCGCGCGGGTTGCACTGCCCTGCGGATTGAGCGTCGTAGCCGTTACACCAGTGAGCAGGCCTTCTGCATTCGCCCACTGCATTGCAGCCGCTGCATAATTGCTGATCTGCGCCGCATCGGTGTAGGCATCCAGACTGCCGTCAGCAGTTACGTCATAACCCTTGTACTGCGCGTAGCGGTACAGGATCGCCGCCAGCTGCTCGCGAGTAATCGGATTATCCGGTGCAAAGCTGGTTTCGTTTACGCCGTTGACAATGCCGTTTGCGGCTGTCCATGCGACCGCATCCGCGTAGTACGAGCCTGCTGCTACATCCGTAAAGTCGGAAGATGCCGCCGCTGGCTCATTCTCCAAACGGTGAAGAATGGTCACGATCATCGCGCGGGTGGTCGTCTCATCCGGGCTGAACATCGTTTCGGACGTCCCGTTCATCATGCCGTTTTCGTAGACGTACTGCACGGCATCCGCATACCAGGAACTGTCGGGCACATCATGAAAGCGGACGTTTGTCGGCATAAAGCCTTCCAACACCTGAATTTCCGCACTGCCGCTAACCAGGATGGAAACCATGCCATTTGCATATTGGCCGGTGACGATCTCACTGGATTCATCCGGATAGGTTACCTGCACGCGGACAGTGCCGGGGACAGAACCGAAATCGGCGGGGAACAACACCTGAGTCTCGCCCTCGGAAGGGACATCAACCGTACCAGTGATCACACCGTTCGCATCCCGGATAAGCGTGACGGTCACGCCGTCGGCCTGCGTTCTGGTTACCGTGGCGGAACCGTCGGGCTTTGCTACGGTAACCGTCCGGTTGCCCAGCGTATCGGTTTCCGTCGTAGTCACCGTACCATCGGGTTTGGTCTCTACAACCGTCTTGTCTCCGTTCGGATAAACCGTGGTCTCGGTAACCGTTCCGGCGTTTTCTACCGTGGTCGTCCGGGAACCATCGTCGTTTACCACTGTGTTGGTGGTGCTGCCGGAATGCGAGTTGGAGCCCGAGCCGCCAGAGCTGGAACCGCCGGAGCCCGAGCCGCCCTGTGTGCCTTCCTCATCGGCAACAATGCGGAAGTAGGAAAAACCATCGGTTACGAAGGATACTGTGCCGGCAGCGCTGTCATACTCTGCCTCCAGGATTTCAACCCCACCGTCCGTAATGTGCTCTACATATACCTCATTGGGATCCGCACCATTGGGCAGTGTGTAAGGGACCGTGACCTTCACCTGACCGCCGTGGAAATCGGATATCGCAGTATCATCGTCCCCTCGGATCTCGAACTGATAGGTAGGGGCATTGCTGTTCATCGACTGCATTTCCGACTCGGACAAACGGCGCGCCGCGATTGTGAAGCCGCGCGACGACAATTCCTCGGCGACAGCCGACAGGGCAGCCCGGTCAAAGCTCAGGTTGGCGGCCGCGCCCTCTACGTTCATATGGGTGGTTGCAGTTTCATTCAGCAGCTCATCCAGAGACGATGCGCTCATGGCCAGCTCATAATTCGAGTCTTCGGTGGAGCCGTCCAACTCCCAAACAAGCGCGGAATCAAACCACAGGAAGGGGTTTTTATCCAGCACACCCATCTCGTTTTCCTGCTGGGCCTTCAGCGTTTCAGTCCATTTATCTTCGTTGACCTGATACGTTTTCTCGAAGCCCTCCGGCGACAGCGTCGCAGTGTGCTTGATCTGGTTATCATCAATGTTGATCGCGAGGGTCCATTCGTTTTCCAACTCGCCGTATTGGTTCTCCACGCCGACCTTGATGTTTGTGCTGCCCGGGCCCTTCGCCTGGATGGACAGCTCGCCGCCGGAAACGGTCAGCTTGGTGCCGTTAAGGGTATCGATGACGCCCTGCGTGTCGGAGCCGGTGGTGATGGAGACGTAATCGTTATAAATGGAGTCCTCCGTGGCCAGGCCGTCGTCAATGCTGATGTACATTTTATGATCTGTCTCGCCCTGCTGGAGTTTGAGCACGGTTTTTGCGCCGCTGACCATCCAGGAATCCAACTCGCCCAGCGCGCCGACCACTTCAATCAACGTGCCGCCCAGGCTGCCGCCGGGCAGCTTTTTGTCCATAAATTCTTCATACGCGCCGGAAACCAGATCGTCGATCACCTTGTCGATCAGGTTTTCCCGATCGGTACGATTGATAACCACGGAATAGGGGATTGTCGTTGTGCTGCCCTCCAGCGCAGTGACGGAAACATTTGTCAGATAATACGCCGCATCCACAAATGTTCCCAGTTTGGTGAACTCGACCAGTTCCAGCGCGGAGTTGAACCAGATGGTGGTCGTCAGGGTCATCTCAATGTAGCCGCCCGGCGCAAGCTCGTCCACGGTCCGGGTGAAGGCGTCGCCGTATCCGGCGTCGTCAATTTCCCATTCGCCTGCTGCGCCGCCAATGCCGACCACTTTATACTGCTCCGAGCCGGTGATGCCAAAGGTCAGATTATAAATCGGCTTGGTCGATACGTTCTCCAACCGGAATTTGACGGTATAGTCCGTTCCACGGGTCGCAATATCGTCGGCGGTGATCGTCATATGCAGGGCGTTGCCCGCATAGACCTTCAGAGTGTCGGAGGTGGTGTAGGTCTGGTCGATCGGGGTGCCAAATCCGTCCTCAGCGGAGACATGGGCAGTCAGGTTATATTCGCCCGCCTTATCGCCGCGGACATACCAGTTGGCTGCGGTCTGGCCGCCCTCCGAAACGGTGCCCAGCTGCTGGGTCAGGCTCTGCCGGCTGTAGGTATCCGCCAGAGACAGCCCTTCGGGCAGCTCCAGCGTCGCCTCTACATTATTCAGAATATCGGTATTCGAATTGTTTACGACCAACAGTTCGACATTATACATTTCCTTGAGCCAGTGGGACTCGCCGTAAACCACCAGCACAAAGTGCTCCGAAATGGGAAAGAGACCGATGTTGAAGCCGCCCAGGCCGCCGAAACCGGTGGTTACGCCGTCCGACTCCTCGTCAATATGGTAGTAGCCGTCGCCGGGGCCGCTCAGGCGGTTGCCAGCCTCGTCCGTATACCATTTCACGGGGATCTCATAGGTCTTGAGCCCTGCGGTAAAGGTCAGCGTGACTTTAAATTCGTAAAAATGCTGATTGTCGGCAGAACCAACGTTGACCCCAGCGTTGATGATCTCTTCGTAGGTCATCTCCTTTGAGGTGAGCTGTCCACTCATGATGCTGCCGGTAGTCAGGCCAAGCGTATATTCGTCCGCGCCGCCGGCAGCGGTGATCGAAACGGTTCGGACAATGTAGCCGCTCTGCTTGCCGCTGACAGTGTAAGCGCCGTTCGGCAGGATGCAGCGCACCTGTCCGTTTTCATCCGCACGGAAGGTATCCGCATACCCGTCGCTGTCAAAAATCAGCTCCGCACCTGCCAGCGGATTCAGGCTGACTGCGTCGCAGACCGTAAAGCTCACCTGGGTCAGACCATCGCTCAGGTCGGACACGGTGACTGGCGCAGTCGTCTGTACGGAAGTGCCGTTTACATCGGTAACAGTAAGCGTAACGGTATAGTCCCCCGCCTCTGCGTAGCTGTGGGTTGCCGTCTCTCCGGAGGCAGTGCTGCCGTCGCCGAAATCCCATTCCCAGGACGCAATAGCGGCCTTCGACTCGGCAACCGCTTCAAAGAGGATCGCGTCGCCTGGAATGTGGTACGCACCGCCCATCCGGATGAGCGCCGTGATCTCGCCCTGGATGAAGCCGGGATCGATTTTCTGACAGTAAATACACTGGCCGTTTACATACTTATGCCCCTTTGCGGGGATCACCGTGCTTTTCAGCGTAGTCTCCTCCGTGGCCGCTGCATCGGCAAAATACGTTTTGCAGTCAGGGCAGTACCAGTATACCGAGTTGCCTTCCGCCTCGCAAGTGGGGGCCTTTGCTGCGACTGCGCTCATATGGGTGTGAAGGCAGGAAGACGTATAGTGGATTGTTGCTTCTTTCAGCGCCTCATTGAAATACATAATCTGGATGCCGTTCCAATCCGCTTCCGTGCCGTTATAGTATACATCCTGCAGCTTGTTGCACACCGAAAATGCATGCGAGCCGATCGTTGTCACACTGTCGGGAATTGTCACGCTGGTAAGGTTTGAACAACCATCAAAGGCGTGGTTGCCAATGAAGGTAACGCCCTGCGGGATCACCGCGCTTTCAAACTCACAGCCGCTGAACGCATTGGCGGGGATGGACTCCGTCCAGGCAAACTGAAGGTCATAGTCCCCGCCAACAGGGCCCGCGCTGGTCAGGCCATCGATGCTCGAAAATGCGGCCTCCCCAATGCTGCGGACACTGGCCGGGATGGTCACGCTGGTCAGGCCGCTCTGCTGGAAGGCGCCTGTGCCAATGGTAGTGACGGTTTCCGGAATCGTGATATGGGTCAAACTGGTGCAGTCGTAAAAGGCATCAGACTGGATATAGGTGACGCTGTCCGGAATCGTCACATCGGTCAGATTTTCGCACGCATAGAAGGTGTGCGGACCAATATCAGTGATTCCGTCCCCGATCACCACTTTTTGAATTGAATCGCGCAGATGGTGCCACGGGACCGATTTTTCAGATGTATAGCTTGGGAAACCTCCCGTACCGCTGACAGTCAATGTACCGGTTTCTGTATCAAAGACCCAGTTGATATTTTCAATTTGGCCGCAAGTGCCGCTGGTTTCGTCCGCCGCAAACGCCATTCCGGGCATCAACCCGATGAGCAGCGCGATGGACAGAAACAGGCTTAACAATCGTTTCATTTTCTTTCCCCCATTTGTATGGGCAACACCGCACAATTATGTCTGCGGCGCTTTGCGGAAATTTTGCCCCCTGA